>JBGAWX010000017.1:0-22678 GCA_044227375.1 Saprospiraceae bacterium | reverse complement strand
CCCTCTTCGAAATCAAATCCAATTTCAAATGGCATGACGGCAAGCAATTGTTCTAAAAAAATAATTTCAACGGTATACAAGCCTTCCCACCAGGATCCTTTGACATTGGATCCCCAGCCTGCGGTGATGTAAATTTTTTCATCTTCTTTCCGCACAGGGACCAATCGCGTGACTTGTCCTTTCAACTCCCTGGCTTCATTGAGAAACTTGACAAAGACTTCGCATTGCCAGTGTGCCTGCACACATTTATTATTCAGCACCAATTCCGCATAAACATATCTGGTTTCTTCGCCATGAAATGTTTTAACAAATCGTCGTTCTTCTAGCGCGACATCCTCGAAAGGACCTTCATACAATTTTAGTGATTGCAGTTCAACATATGGTTTTTGGCTATCGCTTTTACTAATCCCTGGATCTTCAATATAGAAATACTTACTTCCGACTTTTTCACCATCCATCCAGGCTTCCCAGTAATAACTTCCTTTCTTCCAGAATGAACCTTCCTTTTTATTTCCCCAACCTTCCCGTATATAAACCGTATGATCAAACTTTGAAATCTTTCTTCTGAAACTGAGATTGCAAACTTCTTTTTTCGTTTTTATCAGACTAAAGCATTTCAATTCGATATCGGTTTCCCAGGATTCTCTGTCGAATAATTTATTGATGAAAGACAACTCGACATAGATATAAGAAGTCTCGAATCGGTCAAAGACCTGGCGATACTTTTTCTTATTATCAGCCAGCCATTCTGTCGATGCATATACTTTAAGTTCTTTGAACTTATATTTCTTTGCTTCAGTCACTTTTAATGTCTCTTCCATATTACCGGTTGATGCAATTCAAAGAATAAATATATAAAAAATAGCATTACCGGCATTCTTCATTCTAAATAATTGTCAATTTTAAGTTGGACTACTTCCCTTACATTTGGTTAATCTGCTAAAGGATGTATGCAAAAGACTGTAGGTGTGTTCAATTTTCAATTGACCATGGTTAATGGCTTATATAACTTATCATCCTGATCTAATCAAGAGTCAATTATCCATTGCCTATTCGTTTTATTCTACTTCCATCAGCGCAACACCTCTGACCTCTTTTCCCCCTTGAACTTTTGCCTCTCTCTATTGTTGTGCTTGTCTGAAAACTTTATGTCAAAAATCATTTTTCGTTTTGAGGATAAAAATATTCCTGAAAAGGTCATAGAAACGGAAGGTCTTCAAAAATCCATTTTGGAAATCACCGAAGAACAGGATATTCATTTAAATCACAATTGTGGTGGAGTTTGCGCATGCTCCACGTGCCATGTCTATATCTTGAAGGGGGATTCATTTCTTGAAGAAATTTCAGAGAAGGAAGAGGACTTTATTGACCGGGCTATTAATCCAAGGCTCGAATCCCGTCTGGCCTGTCAATGCATCATCTTAAAAGAGTCTGCAGAAATTATTGTTGAAATTCCCGATCAAAAACGAATTATCGGGCACGAACATTAAATCAAAACCACTATCAAGAATCATTAAGTCCATGTCATTTAAAGAAATTGAAAATTTACCCATTCATTGGTCCGATCATGAAGATATCGCCATGGCATTGTACGAAAAGTTTGGTCCTGATTTTAATGAAGGCAAAATTTACAGAATCCGATTTACAGAATTAATTGAATGGATCCTCGAAATTCCCCACTTTGAAGGTAAACGGGAAGACTGCAATGAAGCGCACCTTGAGCAAATCCAGGCAAAATGGGTATATGAATGGCGGGATAATAATGTGAAATAGGCAAGAGGCAATTAGCAATTGACAATTGTCAATTGTCAATTGGCCAGAAGCAAGGGGGCAAGTAGCACGGGGCAAGAGGAAAGTGGCAAGAAAAAAATTTAATTCATATGCCTGATTAAAGCAATTATCATTTTGCATTTTTCATTCTTTGATTCCGACATTCATTCATTTATTATTTTCATCCTCCAGCCTAAAGCCTAACAGCCTACAGTCTAAATTCCTATTTTTACCCCATGAATGTTTATGATTCCTTTTTTCAGATCCGTGCAATTGTATTGGACATTGACGGTGTTTGCACTGACAACACGATTCTGGTCACAGATCATGGAGAATTTCTGAGAAGCATGAATGTGAAAGACGGATTGGCCATTAAGAAAGCCATTCACGCAGGATTCAGAATGGCGGTAATTTCCGGTGGACGGAGTCTCGGTACACAAAAACGATTTGAATTGTTGGGGATTGATGAAATCTATCTCGGCATTGAACACAAACCGGTTGTTTTGGATAGTCTGCTTAAAAAATGGAGGCTTGATTATAATGAAGTGGCTTACATGGGAGATGATCTCACCGATATTGAAATTATTCAGCGGGTTGGTTTGGGTGCATGCCCAAATGATGCCGTAGCTGAAGTGTTGAAAGTCAGTAAATACATTTCTCCTTTGGATGGAGGAAAAGCATGCGTCCGGGATTTTATAGAAAAAATACTTCAAGCTCAGGACAAATGGTGATGAAAGCCTGGAACCGCATGCTGAGAATACCCAATCTCATCATGATCCTTTTTATTCAACTTAGCATTTATGTTTTTTTTATACATCCTAATTTTCCAATCGATGAATTGCCCTTAAGTTATTTTCAATTCATTTTATTTCTGATTTCATTGCTTTGTATTGCATCATCAGGATATGTAGTCAACAACATCTATGACATCAACATTGATTCTTTGGAAACATCGCATAAAATTATTCCCGATTATTTTACTCTGAAATTTTCCTGGCAGCTCTATTCCGTATTGGTTTTAACAGGATTCATGTCTGCACTTTATCTATCGTATTCAACAGGGTTTTATAAATCGTTAATACTATATCCTCTCACGGTAGGCATTCTATGGTTATATTCTGTTAAACTAAAATGCTTTCCACTTGCCGGCAATATCCTGATATCTGTACTGACCGGATTTGTAATCGCGATAATTCCTTACATCTTTTGGGACAATTTAAAAGATCTTAGAATCTCTGACTACAGCACCTGGGCAACATTGATGTATCGATTCATCATGCTCATTATTTTTGCAATTTTGACCAACCTCGCAAGAGAAATCATTAAAGATATTGAAGATGTAGATGCAGACAGAACATTCAATTGCAATTCTACAGCAACTTATTTTGGAATAAAAACAAGCAACTTTATTGCATTAAACGTGTGGTTTGCACTACTGATCATTTGTGGCTCGGCGCTATGGTACACAAACGGTTTGTTGCCTAGACTGTGGTTTATTTTCATGATTGGAATTCCTTCTATAATCATTTTTATATTTTTAATCAAAGCTGAAGTAACAAAAGATTTCTCCAGATTGAGTTTATTCATTAAACTATTTATGATACTCGGTGCTTTTTACTGGTGCGTTTTGGGAAGTTAGGAGTGATGAGTTATGAGTTATGAGTTATGAGTTATGAGTTAGTTTTGAAGTATTTAGTGATTAATGTTTTATTTATTTAAAAAAATTATCTGATGATGTCAAGAGGAATTAATTTCACTATTCTTAAATTTGTCCGAATACTCCTAACTCCTAACTCCTAACCACCTAACTGCCTAATAGCCTAATAGCCCATAATCTTTTCCATGCATAAAATAAATAAACGAAAAATAATTCTCGCGTCTTCTTCACCCCGGAGAAAACAACTTTTAGAAGAAGCCGGATTTTGGTTTGAGACGTTGAGTTTTCCTTTTGATGAAACTTATCCTGAGGATATGCCAACATATCATATAGCTGAATTTCTTGCTGAAGAAAAATCGAAACACGCAATACATGCAATTAAACAGGATGAAATTTTACTGACTGCGGACTCCATTGTTGTTCTTGGAAACACCGTATTCGGGAAACCCAGGGACTTTGAAGATGCTTACAGAATTCTCGCTACACTATCAGGCAAAAAACATATGGTGTACACAGGCATTTGCCTGGCCGATCTAAAATCGTCAATTTGCTTTACAGGCAAATCAGAAGTTTACTTCAGGGAAATGAATCATGATGAAATCACCTGGTATATCCAAGAATATAAACCTTATGATAAAGCGGGTGCATATGCCGTACAGGAATGGATAGGGCTTTGTAAAATTTCTTCAATCTATGGTACTTATGCAAACATTATGGGATTGCCAACAGATTTGGTTTATGAGGGCCTTCGACATTTTGAAGATGCTATTGCTTTTCCGCAATAAGACAAAGCCAATCGCCTTTCTCTTTTTGTTCAATTAAATGAAGACCACTCTGTTTAATTTTTTCAATCATGAATTCTGCGTCTTGCAATAAGAAACCTGACATCGCAATTTTTGCATTTGATTTTAAGTGATTCGCAAGTACCGATAATCCTTCAGATAAAATATTCCGGGTGATGTTTGCCAATATAAAATCATATTGCTCATTTGGAATGGCGTCGAATGAACCCAACAAAACGTTCATTGCTGACAATTGATTTAACACAATATTTTCTGTAGTGTTTTCTGTCGCGAGCGGATCATTGTCGACAAATACCACTTTGCTTGCCGAATTCTTTGCTGCAAAAATTCCAAGGATTCCAGTGCCACAGCCAAAATCCAAAACATCTTTTCTAGTGAGATCCTCTTTCAACATCCACTCGAGGATCATCGAGGTGGTTTCATGATGCCCGGTCCCGAATGCCATTTTGGGTGCAATGATTAATTCTTGCCTATAATTTTGATCCTGCACATGAAAGGGAGCGCGAACTAATAATTGATTGATTATTGCAATGGGTGTAAAATTTTTTTCCCATTCTGCATTCCAATCTTTAGCATCATGCGTTTTCTTTTCAAATGAAAATGACTTTTCTTTTAGATAGGTTTCAATTTCATTTTCTAATTCAGGAAACTTTTCAGAATCAACAAATGCTTCGAGAGCATCATCATGCTCCATAAATGATTCAACACCCAAAAGATTTAGTTGGGCGATTTCGATTTCGTGATTTGATGGATCAAGGGAAATGAGGTAGGAAATGTACATTTAAATTTATTAAAGAATTAAATCAAAGGTAAATTTCTTTTAAGACAAGCGATTACTCCTCTGCAATTTTTTGCTATAAAAGATTCATATTTATTACTGAATATTTGATTTATAACCTAAAATTAATGGTTTCCCCTAAGTAATAATCAGGGTTTCCACGGATTGTTTTTTACAAAAACTTGTCTCACCTTTGATTTGCCATACAGAATGTACAAATCTAATTGTTCAACCTAAACGCAAGTGTATGGAAATAAAAAAACAAATCTAAATCCGGAAATCATAAATATCCGGATATGGCTTAGCTGAATGCTGAAGCATTAGCATTCCTTTGTTTGCGGTTACTATTTAAGATTTGAATCTAAAAGATTACTTCATTGAATCGAAGTATTCTAAACCAGGTTATTCCAGCTAAGCGAAAATTTAGCTTATCATTTTACAACTTAATACATTTTCAATGTCTTTATAACTGATTCATTGAATCAGAAGGTACATTATTTTTTAAAAATTAAAAATTTAAATTATGGAAAATCAAGATCTTATTCCGCCAGACAATTTAGTTTAGAGCTGATCTAGTATCGCTACTGAATATTTTAATGATTAATTTTCAGTTTTATCCCAAAACAAACGGTAAAACACCCAAAGACTTTAACGCAAAACCCTTGAGAAAAATAATTAGAATGCCAGTTTGCGATTCAACTCTAATCTAAGCTTTGCTACTTATGTACATACGGAATTAAAATACAAAAGGAAATTTTATTATCAATTTTTAAATTCTTGTTATATGAAAAAGATTATTTTTACATTCATTATTTACATTTATTGTTTAATGAATTTTATTGGTGCACAAACGACATGCTCTTGTGCACATGAATATGGTACTAATTCAAGTAGCACAACTTATTGGAGTGGTACAGGTTTATCTGGTGGTGGTACAGTTACATCTCAAAACTTCTGTATTGACCGCAGATTATACATAGATGTAGATGCCAGATTTAGCCTTTGCAATTTTTTTATGAAACCCGGATCTTCTATTTGGGTTATTGATGGGAGCTTATTCAAAGCAAGTGGAACCCATTTTTATAAATGTGGAACATCCATGTGGGAAGGTATTTATGTAAATGAGGGAACAATCGATTTCAATCACAATTGGATTAATGACGCTGAAGTCGGAATTGATAATCCAAATGGTCAACCAATGATTCAGTTTATTGGAAATACTTTTGATCGATGTTATGTAGGTTTGTCAGCTGAGAATATAAGCCCGGCCAGACCATTTGTTGGGAATAATTATTTTTCAAATGGCACTTTAATAACTCCCCACAGCGGTGATAGGCCAGCGCTAGGAATGTGGCTTAATAATTGTTTCATAACTGAGCGTTCGGGCATATATGATCATATTCGGATTGGCATTGAAGCATTAAATTCCGTTTTAATGGCAACGAAAAATAAAATGACAAATTCCCCGCATACGGCTATTTTTGGATTCAATTCCAATTTAATGATCTTTCAAAGTACTATTAGAAATTATGGCTTAGGAATATGGTCGGAAGAATCTAAATTAAGGGCTTCCAATAATGTTATTACAAATGTTGAGTCAGGAATCATAAATCAAAATTGTGTAAATAGATCTATTAATACAAATGACAACGTGATTGATACGTTTGCAGTTTATGGTATCCTACAAAGAAATTGTTCGCCTACATTAAATACATATCACGATCACAACATAATTACAAGCAATCTGAAAGAAGGTCATCCTTCACAATTGAATCAAGGTATCTGTTTAGAAAATGATGCCCAAATACGTGAAGATAACCAGGCATTAATTCAAAACAACATCATATCCATCGATGAATGCGAGTCTCAAATTTACAATGCGATTTATGCTAACAATATTGAAAATATATTATTCGAAGGAAATTCTGCTAATTATTCGCCGGCATCAGTTAATACTAGAGAGGGTCTTGTTGGATTTGGTTGCTCCGAGCTAGAATTGCGAAATAATGATTTTACTGGAGGAGGAGATGATACAGAAAATTCATTTGGAATCGATTTTTATAATGTCACCAATAGTTTCTTATGTTGTAATACTGCGACTAATTTAGCAGAAGGAGTATATTTTAGTGGTGCTTGTAATAAAACAAGACTCAGGGGTACAATTTTCGATGGTCCCTTTATTGACCATTCATTGGATTTTGTTTTCGCAATAACTGGTGTTAGTCAATTATTTCCAGGAAATGATTGGTCTGGTTCAGCTCCTATTGATGCTAGATATGTTGGAGATAACCAACAAGCATTAAATGATCCATTCATTATGTCAACCAATTCATTACCGTTTTATCCTGATGATGCTATTGATGGACCGAATGGATGGTTTAGACCTGACGAGCCAGGAGATGAATATGACTGTGGAGATGATTCTGATTGCAATGCAATTCCAGACATAGATGAAGCAGATTATCCGAATGATGATTTACTATTAACTGAAGGTTATGATGGAGAACACGGAGAAGGCCTTTCATGGCAGGCCAGAAAATTTTTGCTACAAGAATTAATAGCAGATCCCGATTATGGAGATGGTTTGACTCAGGTTGATAGTTTCAGGACCGCAAATTCATCGACTAGTTTAGGAAAACTAGCAAGGCTTGCAAATGTTCTAGCCACATTGTTTAAGTTATCTCCTGAATTAAATGATAGTCTTCAGGAACTTCACGATATTCTCCTAGTTGAATCAGATAGCATATTTCTAGCCGATTCTATGTTGGAAGCAGAAGAAGGTGATCCTGAATATTGGGAAGCTTTTAGAGTTGAGCATATGAGTAATTTTATCGATACCTCAGAAATTTACTCAGCGTTTATAACAGACGAACATGATTTAGAATTAGATACCGTGAGTAATGTAATAAATTTTTTACTGGCCTCAGTGGTTCCAACCAATATTAGGGATACAAATGATGTGTTCGTAAGTAGATTCTACCTTAATCGTTTACTAGACCCTGATACACCTCCTGAAGAAACAGACATAGATACATTAGAATCAATTGCGGATCAATGCCCTTTGGATGGAGGTGATGCTGTAATCAGAGCAAGAGCCATACTTAGAACATTAGATCCGGAATATTTTAATCCAGGTGCTAGCTGTACGGATGTTGTAGAACTAAGATCGAAAAGGAATAGCCAGTTAAATCAAATTGATAAAGAGATTTTCGTTTATCCTAATCCTAATAATGGGACTTTTAATATACAGTTTCCAAAAAATGCAATTAAGGAAAAATGTAGTTTTACCGTTTCAAATTTAAATGGTAAAATTCTTTTATCAAAAGAACTTAAAGATCAGAATAATATTATTTCACTTAATTTAAAAGAAGGATTATATTTCATTAAATTTGTCTCTGGGAAAAACCAAGCAATTATAAAGAAAATTTTAATCCAATAATGAAAATATTATCAATAATTTACATCTTGGTGCTTCTTACAGAAGCACCAAGTGTTTTTTCTCAAAGAGAGGATTATCATTGGCTTTTAGGCTATAAATCATTTAAACCTTCACCAGATACTTCATGGGGCAGGTGTGAATTTATATTTTCAGATACTTCCCTGAAAATTGTGAAAACTCATAATATTATTAATAAGCTAGACTTCACCAATGCATCAATTTCTGATAGTTCAGGGCATTTATTATTCTATACAAATGGCTTGGAAGTGTACGATAAGAATTACAATATAATGCCGAATGGAGATGATCTCAATCCGGGAACATATGCTGATAATAATGAAGCTATCGGATATACAGTCAATGGAGGTGCTTTAATACTTCCTTGGCCAGAGCACAAGGACTATTATTTTATTTTTCATCACACAATTGATGTTGATACTAGAGTATGGGACTGGCATGCAGGAAATATGTTGACCACATTAGTAAACATGAACCTAAATAATGGTTTAGGTGATGTAGTCTATAAAAACAAATCGGTATATAAAGATAACTTAACATATGGAGCATTAACAGCCTGTAGGCATTCTAATGGTAGAGATTGGTGGATACTCTGTCCATACTATACCGGTAAAAAAATGTTTATATTTTTGTTAGATCCTAATGGATTAAATATTTTCAAAATCCAAGATTTTCCTTTTGAATTGTCGCCAGGTTCAGGGCAATCTGTATTCAGTCCTGATGGCAAGAAATATAGTTTTATTCACTTTGCCGATGATTATAGAGAGTTTTTTTTGTGTGATTTTGATCGTTGCACAGGAGAGATTAGCAATTTTAACTATTCTCAAATTCCGAAGTTTGATTTATGTGGAGTTGCTTTTTCTCCTAATAATAAGTATTTATATTTAGCAACTGGAGTATTTTTATATCAACTTGACATGAATGATTCTGATCCTTTTAAAAGTAAAATTCAAATTGACAGCATTGATGGATTTCAATCATTTCCACAATTCCCTTCGTATTTTACTTTTATGCAGTTGGCACCAAATGGAAAAATTTACATATGCAACGGACGCGGACCAAAGTACTTAAGCACTATAGAACAACCAAATTTAAAAGGAAAAGCTTGCAATTTAAGACAACATAATATTTCAATAGTTGCTAATAGTACCATACCAAATTTTCCTTATTTCAGACTTGGTGCAATGGAAGGAAGTACATGCGATACATTGGCTCGAGGAAGATTACCAATTGCTGATTGGAATGGCAAAAAAGATAGTTTAAATCATTTGAGATTTGATTTTACTGATCAAAGCCTTTACGAAGTTAGAGAATGGAACTGGGATTTTGGAGATTTCTCCAGTACTGATAATAAAAGTAATTTACAAAATCCGAATCACACGTTTTCAAAAGATGGTATGTATAATATTTGCTTGACCGTAAAAAATATAAATGGTGCAGATACTCTTTGTAATATAATAAATACTGAAACGGTTTCTACTCAAAATTCAAATTTTGTTAAAATACCAATAATAAATATTTCACCGAATCCTTGCACAGATTTTTTCAATGTTAATTTGATTGATCCCAGTTCGGAAAATATAATAATTCAGCTTTATAACAATCTTGGAGAAAAAATAAAATCTAAAACTCTTAATAAAGGAACTAACTATATAAGTACACAAGAATTACTCACAGGTATTTATGTTATTACCGTTTTAGAAAAAGGAACAGTAATCGCAACAAATAAACTTTTAAAACTGTAATGAACAATATAATTCAAATTTCAAAAATTAAATTGACCCATACGTATCCACATATGTTAGTTGCACATTCTTTTGGCACGTGAGGCTTCGGGATTTATTCGGGGGCCTCACGTTTTTAACAAGATCTGTAGATTCACAAGATTTATGCAAATTTTACTTTAGGTTTTTTAAATAGGGAGTTTCGGTAAATAATTCCAATTAGCAACTAATTCAGAGAGTTCAGAATAATATTTGCCATCGAAGCATAGGCAAGTGTTTATTTCTATTCAGTAATTGTTCATAATCTTGATTTTTAAGATAGCAATGCTCTGCTGCAATTAACATCCTATGTTTAAATGTTAATTAGGCGGTCCTTTTTGATTTCTTTAATTTTGACAATCGTTTACTAATGTCGACCGCATTAGCAGTATGAATGCCAAAAAAAATGCACAGAATTTCATTGGCAGCAGTTCTTGCATTAATTTTAGATAATCCATAGTGATTCTTTTCTGTGCCGAATGACCCTTCTAATCGGGTAGCTCGTTCTTTAGAAAGAATTGATTGCATCTGACTACGTTGTTCTTCAAATGGACCAGGTTTGCCTTTAGGAATGAAGCTTGTCTTTATGTTTTCCTTGGAACAATAAGATCTGTTTTTATTAGTAGCATATATTTGGTCTGCTCCCACATGTGTAAATTTTCCAGTAAGTTTTCGAACTAAAAAAATACTTTGTTCTAAGCGAATCCCTTCATTAAATGCATCGAAGCTTATGTATTCAATAAAATTAATTCCGTCAATCTGAACACAGTTGACTTTGGCACCAAACTCTACGATTTTCGTTTCCTTGCCTCGTACTATAGGGCGTAAATAATTCTTAGCGATGCTTACTATTCTGTCTTTAATGGGAAGGCCTGTTTTAAAATGTTCAGATTGCTGATTATAGATTGTTTGAATCGTTTGAATTCTTTGATCATACCTAGTGGGCATAATAAACTCCTTACTGGAAGCCATTTGGTGGACTTCATCTATTTGTGCTAATAACTTATGTAGTAAATAAAGCAAAGACCGTTTTCTGATTTGGCTTTGTTGATATGTTTTCTTTCTTTTCTTTTGATAAAATAAGTACTTATGGTTTTGCTCCTGGAATTTTGATCTTGGCATTCGCTGCTTTGTCCATTTGCACATTTTTTTCATTTGACCATGTATCCATTCACAACATTCCCATAAAAGTTTTACATCAGTTGGGAATCTTACTTGCGATTCATAACATGTGGCATCCACCAAGCCAATATGAATGTCATTCAAATATATTCGCCAATTTTTCATCAATTCCACTTGAACTTCTTCGATAGACAATGCCACAGCTAATTCACATCTAATTTGGCTGATCAACTTGATGTCTTTGATTTGATCCTCTGGCCTAAGGTAAATTCCGCAGAAAAATTGTAGAGCATAATCTGTATTTAACCGAGCTATTATATTAGCATCTGAATCACCCAGATATTGCTTTAAAAACATCAAGGCAATCTTTCCCTCTAAACTGAAAAAGGATTTCCTTCCACGATTACTTTTTCGCGGTAGATGTTTTTTAAAAACTTTACAAAGACTCTCCCAAGGAATGGCGCGATAGATCAGTCCTAATTCGGATTTAAGAAATGAGGCATAATACACATCAAATCTTTGATCGGCATTCTCGAATTGAATTTTCAGAATATTATTCTGAATGTTTAATAACTTAGCCACAATATTATATTTAACTATTACCCCGAAAATAGGCATAAAGTGTTTATTTCGGGGTTTTTTATGGCTTAAAGTTTTTCACATCTTGTTAAAAGTAAATGACTTAGAAATTTACCGAATGTCCCTAAATACTGTGATTACATAAATACTTTTACAACTTCTTATAAAAAGCCTTCCATGTATTTTCAATCAGGGCAGTAATGGTCATCGGGCCAACACCTCCGGGTACGGGAGTAATCGCTAATGTTTTTCCGGCTACATTTTCAAAATCGACATCCCCCACCAAGCGATATCCTCTTGGAGATGAAGGATCATCCATTCTGTTTATTCCCACATCAATTACAACTGCACCTTCCTTCACCATATCTGCTTTTACAAAAAAAGGAATTCCCAATGCAGCAATAATGATGTCTGCCTGATTACACAATTCCTTCAGATGATTTGTCCGACTATGGGCAATAGTCACCGTTGCATTACCAGGTTTTGTTTTTTTAGACATTAATAAGGAAATCGGAGTTCCCACGATATTGCTTCTACCCAAAACTACACAATGTTTTCCGTCGGTTTCAATTTGATAACGATCAAGCATCATCATGATGCCCATTGGTGTAGCCGGATGATATGCAGGAAGCCCCAAAGCCATTTTACCAAAATTATATGGATGAAAACCATCTACATCTTTTTCCGGATTTATCGCCAGATTTACAGCTTGCTCATCTATATGTCTCGGCAATGGCAATTGAACAATATAGCCATCGATCTCAGGATCATCATTCAACGATTTGATAATGTAAAGCAATTCTTCCTGCGTAATGGTTGCCGGTTTTTTAATCAGTGAGGAAGCATATCCGACTTCCTGACACGCTTTGATTTTATTTTTTACGTAGGATTGACTCGCTGGATTATCGCCTATTAGTACTGCGGCTAAATGCGGAGACCGCACATCATTCTGACAAAACTGTCTGACTTTGACTAATATCTCTTTTCTAATAATTGAAGAAAGCTGATTGCCATCCAATATTACCATAGTCGATTGCTTTTGGATTAATAAATTAAAAATGAAAGCAGAATATTTGTGTGAGCCTGGTTAAAGAAGGTCAAAGATATTACTTCTTTGGAGAATTATAAAACAAGTGACGAGGTCGTAAAAGCTAAGATTATTAGTCATTCAGAAATGAATCAAAAATTTTGTACTCATACAAATCGTAACCGTAAATCTTCCTCCCTTCTACCCATCTACCCTTCTTCCCTTCTTCCCTTAATATTTAAAATACTCCTTCGCCCTCCGGTTAAAATTGGGTTGCATTTCCACTTCATCGATTGGATTGTTGCTTTTTGCTTCTGAAGCTGCATTCTTATATAATTCAACTTCCCAGCGTTTGTTCTGTCGTTCTCCATGCGCTGTGGAATGCAACAGCCTGAAGTCACTACCAGCCAAATCAGGATTATAAAACAGAAACTTGACATTAGTCTGACCGGTCTTTTCGATTTTATTATATTTCCAGATTTCATATGGAAAAGCGCCATTGTCCTTATCCTCTGAAATAATTTCATCGGGATTGCCATACTTCAGATAGATAACACCCCGGTCGGTTTCAAAACCATATCCAAATCCGGAATAAAACATTTTATCTAATTTCCTGGCGAGTTGCATGTGTGTCTTATAGACAGATCTTGCATCTTGCCTCAATGATTCGCTGATTTCACTCCAATATGCAAACAGAAAGATTCGCTTTTCTTCCATTTTCTTTTGTCTGAATAATCCGTTGATGACCGAAGCATCAAGGCTTGAAATGATCGGATACATGGATCGGATAGAATAGTTTACACTATCTTCTGAAAGGGTATCAAAAAAAAGTTTGTCTTCTTTTTTTGTTCTTGCCCATTCGTCAATTTTATCCCAAAATGGATTGTCTCTGGTAAATTCTACAGATCGTTCGCAAAGTATATTGGATTTATTATTCAGGATTTGAACTGTCAATTTGTATGTCCCGGTAATCATGGAACTGATGTCATGTTTTAATAAATACGGATCCACCTGCTGAGGATCCCTTTTTTTAAACCATTCTTGTTTTACCACAAAATTTCCCGTCGAATCTTTCCTGGATAATTTGAATTTTATAAATAGTGCTTCATCGCTTAATTGTGATGTATACGATTCGAAATATGCATAAAGAATATTCTGACCTTTATTATAATGATTGTAAACCAGGGGCTCACTATAAAATCCATTTTTATATAGTATCTGATTGGTATCACTAGAAGTTTTCGCTAAAGTGGACAACTGTATGTCTGAAAGAAAAAGCACCTCCGGCTTGTGGGGATCCAGTTTGTTAATTAATGTCAACTCATTGTTGTTGTTTTGTTCGTCTTCTATTTTAGTTTCCAATTCACAGCTCCCTCCATCAATCGGCCATCTCAGTTGATGAATCAATGGTCCCGGGACTATACCTGATGGGCTGGACAACACAATTCGTTCAGCATTTAAAATTTTTTCACCGCGTCGGAGAACCAGGGTGATCACTGCACGATAGATATACGTGCTGTCTTTGGATAAGATTTTTGTAAACCCATTGTTGCTTACAAAAATCCGGATCTCCGCAAAGGGCTGATAAGAAGGTGTGTAGAAAATTACCGGCTGAACAAAGGCTTCAATGCAATATGCTTTAGTGACTGTAAAAATCAATACAAGAAAAAAAGCACACTGATTAAAGCATTTCATGTCATTCTTTTTTTAATTTAAATTCAAATGCTGTATTTTGAATTTTCGCCGTCATGATCAACATTTGGTCAGGCGATTTATGGAGATGAAACGTATAATCTAGTCCCTTTGTTAATTTTAATTCCTGATTTATCAATTGGTATTCGGCCTGATTTTCGACCCCTAAAAAATTCGTGGTTAATACTTTTTGATCAAAAAAGAAAAAAGCACCTTCAAGAGTTGTTGTTTTTTTATTATTCCTGCTTGCTTCCACGATTAACCATTTCCCCATTAAAAAATCCTGATCTATCTTTTTCTCATTCTTACATGAAATGAAATTTGAAAAGATAAATAAGACTATAAATAATTGCTTCATATCCAAAGAGTATGAACAAATCTACAACCAATTTGCCATCTATAAATAATCAAAGCTTAAATTTGTTGTCAATTCAGACCACTTGAAATTTGTATTAATTACTGGTATCAGCTCGGGAATTGGTCTCTACTTGGCCAAATTGTTCGCAGAGCATTCGTATTCGGTTATTGGTACCTACCGGAATATTCAATATATCGATTCCACATTGATGCATTATAAGAATGTCCATTTAATCAAAATGGATGTTGCTGAAGAATTGTCCATTGAAAATGCTTTTGCAGAAATTAAAATACTGACCAAAGATTATGGACTTTACGCATTGATCAATAATGCCGGAATTGCAATGCCTGGACCATTAAGTCATTTGGCCATTTCCAAAATGAAATACTTATTTGAAGTCAATGTCTTTGGCCCGGTAAAAATGATTCAAATGGCATTGGATTTATTAATTCAATATGGTCAGGGTTCCAGGATCATTAATATCAGCTCGGTATCCGGCTTATTTGCAAGCCCTTTTTTAGGAGCTTATGCGGCATCCAAATTTGCAATGGAAGGCTTGTCAGACAGCTTGAGAAGAGAGCTCGAATTGTTGAATATCAAGGTAATAGTCATCGAGCCCGGATCCATTAAAACTAGAATTTGGGGTAAACATCTCGATGTTGCATCCGAATTTAAACACAGTCCGTTTGCAGAATATCTGGATCAGGCCAGGGAGGTAATCCTTCGAATGGAGGAAAATGCCATTGCTGTTGACCGGCTTAAAAAACCCTTACTTGAGGCTATGGAGTCTCCAAACCCTAAAACAAGGTACCTGATTCGCAAAAACAAAATCCTGTTCTGTTTATTGGCTAAATATTTGCCCGTACCTTTGGTCGATTTCCTGGTACAGCGAAATCTAAAATCCGGTAAACGAAAAATTAGACCCATTTGATGAAACAACACAACCAGTATCTGCTTACATTTTGCTTATTCATTGCATCATACCACATCCAATCACAGCAGAGTTTTTCAAAAAAAGATAGCCTTCGCGGATCGCTGCGGCCCGAGCGAAATTATAATGTAAGCTTCTATGATTTAAATGTGAAACTCGATATTCCCAATCAAAGCATCAGCGGAATTGTTGAAATGAATCTTACTGCAAATCAAGATCTGCAGGAATTGCAAGTGGATCTTTTTGAAAACATGAAGATTCAAAAGATCAGTTCAGGAGGGAAAGAATTAAAATACAAAAGGGAGTATAATGCAGTTTTTATCCATGTGAATTACAAAAAAAACGAACAGTACACATTGAAAATTCAATATGAAGGCAAGCCGGTCATTGCCAAAAGACCACCCTGGGATGGCGGATTCACCTGGTCCAAAGACAAAAATGGGAAACCATGGGTCAGTGTAAGTTGTGAAGGAACCGGAGCAAGTTTGTGGTGGCCAAACAAAGATCATCTTTCTGATGAACCTGAAAAAGGAATGAACATACACATTACCGTTCCAGGAGATCTCATGGCCATATCCAATGGCAATCCTGAAAAAGTCACCGAAGATGAAAAGAAAAATAAAACGTATCATTGGAAAGTAAGTTATCCGATCAATAATTACAATGTGAGTTTGTATGTTGGGGATTACGTGCATTTCAACGATCAATACAAATCCATGGATGGCTCTATGCTTGCATTGGATTACTATGTTCTGAAAGATAATGAAGAGAAAGCCAGAAGCCATTTTGAACAAGTCAAAAAAATGCTCGAAGCCTACGAACATTATTTTGATAAGTATCCATTCTGGAATGATGGATACGCATTAGTGGAATCTCCTTATTTGGGTATGGAACATCAAAGTGCTATCGCTTATGGTAATGGATACCAGAGAGGATATCTCGGAGGCAGAACGCCTGATGAATTCGACTTTGATTACATCATCATTCATGAAAGCGGACACGAATACTTTGGCAACGCCGTTTCATGTAACGATCACGCAGACATGTGGATTCATGAGGGTTTCACCACCTATATGGAATCGCTGTATCTTGAATACCTGTATGGCAAAAAAGCCGCTTTGAGATATCTCGACTCACAACGAGGTCTTATCCGTAATGCAATCCCGCTCATTGGACCACGCGGTGTAAACTTTGAAGGATTTCCTGATACGGATATTTATTACAAAGGTGCATGGACATTACAAACTCTAAGGTTTGCCATTAAGAATGATACCACCTGGTTTAAACTGATCAAAGAGTTTTACAATCTGAACAAATACAAAAACATTGATAGTGAAGATTTTTTCAAATTTGTCAATGACTATACAAAAAAAGATTTCACTCCATTTTTCAAACAGTATTTACATAAAGCAGAACTTCCGAAAGTCAGAATAAAATTAAATGTCGAAGGAAGCCGGACGAAAATATTATACAAGCTCGAATCCTCAGAAGATAAACTCGAAATGCCTGTTGAATTAAGTATGGATGGAAGAGTTATTCAGTTGGACGCATCAACAAAAGAAAAGAACATTGAATTCAACAGGGTTTTCAAATCCGTAAAAGCAGTTAACTCTCAATCATTAGTGGAGATTGTTCCGACGGAAGAAATGAGAAGTGAAAAATGAAAAATTAAAAATGAACCCGATAAAATCGGGAGTGAAGAATTGAATTGCTTAAAAATTCATTTATCAATCTTCTTTACTGGAAGACTCTTCTTTGACAGAGAGATTTTTCTCCTTTATTCTTGCTTTTTTACCAGAAAGATCGCGTAGATAAAAAAGTTTGGCTCTTCTCACTTTACCCTTTTTGATCACTTTGATTTCTGCAATATTCGGAGAAGAGAATGGAAAGATACGCTCAACGCCTACGCCGCTGGAAACTTTACGAACAGTAAAGGTCTTGTTTTTGCCTTCACCTCGGATATTGATCACATCACCACGGAAATCCTGAATCCGTTCCTTGTTTCCCTCAATAATCTTGTAACTGATCACTATGGTATCCCCTGAAGCAAATGGTGGAATCCTGGACGTGTCCATCAACTGGTTTTCAACGTATTTCATCAATTCCATGGCGAAAAATTTAGGTATTTTAAAAGAGGTGGCAAAGATAACACGAACCCTTGAAATTAGCTAAATCTTAAATAAAATTGTCCTGATTATCTTATCAAGTTGGCAAAACCCTTGATTTCGACCACTTTATCTCTGGGAGTCTTGTATCGAACGAGATAAACATAGACTCCATTCGGTAAATCCGAACCATTATTATCCAGACGACCATTCCAGCCTGTTAAGGGGTCATTTGTGCTAAACAGTTTCATCCCCCAGCGATCCCAAATGGTCATTTCGTAGTCTTTCATCCCTTCAAATATGCCGACTCCACCGAACTCATTGTTGTCGGAATCCCCATTCGGAGTAAAAGCATTAGGCATGAATAAAGTAACCCTTGGCTCCAAATCAATGAATTTTATTAAGGTGTCCCTGCACCCATTGTTATTAATGGCTATTAAACTCACTTTTTGAAGTCCTGTATCCCGGAATGTATGATCCAATTCCAAAATAGAAGATTTATCCTTGTCATTAAAGGACCACTCTCTGGTTTGTGCATAATTGGAGAGATCCGAAAATCGGGCGGTCCGTTGAAAAGTATTCAATTGATCCGGAGTGAACGAAAAATTAGCTTCAGGAGATTGACGGGTTGAAATCCAGGCAGGATAATCGCGGGACGTATAACATCCTATCGGAGAGGTAAGCTCTAACTTTAAAGAATACAATCCTTCATTCGCATAGGTATGACAAGGTGAAATCTGGTTGCCTTTTGTACCATCACCAAAATCCCAGTTGATTTTATAAGTAGTATCAATCGGAATGGAAAGGTTGTTGAAACAAACTTTTAATGGAGTACATCCTTCGACAATACTGGGATCCACAATTAATAATGGAGGAACCGGATAATACAATATTGAAATGGTAGTATCATCCTTGCATTTATTAATATCTGTGATCTGCAGTTTGACTTGTTTTCTACCTGGTGTGTTAAACACAAAACTTGGATCCTGTACGATTGAATTTCCGGCATTTGAAAAATTCCAATTCCAATGCGTCAATGTTCCGCTTCCACTTACCGATTTATCTTTAAATACAATAGGACCTGCAATGCAAGTATCATACGTAAAGCTATAATCCGCATTTAATCCTGGGAATATATTCACAGTAATATTAGCTGAATCAGAACAACCGGTACCTTCATTTAGAATCATTTTTCCACGATAGGTCCCAAGAATAGGAAATGTGAACCGCGCATTTTTTGTGTTGACAATCTGGTCCACACCCTGGATATTAAATTTCCAGTTGTAGCTGCTGATGTAGTTTTCATCAGTACTTAAATTGTCAAAATCGACCGTGAGATTTCCACATGAATTGATTACAAATCCAGAACCGATCACAACCGAATCTGCTTGCAATTTCGCAAATACCTTTGGTTCGCAAAAAGCTACATTGAATTGAAAGTCACGTCTTGTCTCGGTCAATAAAATACCATTTCTGTATTCTCTGATACAAACACCAACTACATATTGACCCTGAACAAGCGGCTTGCCGGATATGGCCCCGGTAACAGGATTTATGGTAACCAACGGATTTCCACCCATTGGATAGCTTGTAGAATATAATGGAGAAATAAAATTGACGAACTTAAACGGTGGCAGACAATATGCAGGTCTCGGGGTCACTCCATTGCAGGTAAACCGACCATTGTCCGTATCATCTTTACCTCCGGATGATAATGGAGCACAAAACTCATAACTCACACTATCTCCTTCCAAATCCGTAACCGAATGGTCAAAGTTTATTGGATAATTTACACAAATTACTACGGGCGGAAAGTTTCTGAATTGAGGGCTGTTGTTGCATTGTCTTTGAGCTTCAGGTGTGATTTCGATAGTAAAAGCCGCACCCGCATCTCCCGGTTGAACAATGTTGGTAATGGTTTCATTACGGCAACATCGTTGGTATGCTATGTAATAAGAATTTGAAATCATCGGAAGCGTTCCGGTTTCAAATTCATATATCCCTTCCTGCACACAAACTGTGGGCGGAATGATCAAACAGGGATTGTTGGCTTCCGGATCAATGGATTTAATGGGTTTTGTCAATCTTGCATTGATTTCTTTAATTATTATAAAAGTCCCATTGGGAAGTTTTTCATAAATGCCAATAGCAGCAGATTCGTCATATGCGGCTCCATATGGATTGCTGCAATCCCTGTACATTTTTAGGGTAACTCTGAAATTTACTTTTTTAGCTACAGTATCAACACTTATGCATTTATAATACATATCCCCTCCAATGATATGCTTGGAGAAGAGTGTTCCAGGTGAACCCAACCAGGAAAACAGGATAATTAAAACCGAGGCTAATCTCATTTGAAAATATACCTGCATTAACGTACTGTAGCGTTCTTTGGTTATTGAAATTTCATAGAATTTGACAAAAGCCGTAAACCCTTGTTAAATTGCTCGCAAATTTAAGAAGGATTAAACAGACCAAAGAGAATTAATCGATTAATAACCAACGAATAATACCCGTTTTATGATTCCATTTGAAGAAGAAGCCAAGCATGTTATAGAGCTCTTAAAAGAAGGAAAAATCATTTTATATCCAACAGATACCATTTGGGGCATTGGTTGTCTGACTTCATTTCCTGAATCGGTTGATCGTATTTTTTCAATAAAAAAACGCTCAAAATCAAAAGCCATGATCCTGTTGGTGGACTCCATTCCCATGTTAAAAAAATATATAGTGAGTATTCATCCGAGAGTTGAAACCCTTATGGGTTATCATACCAGGCCACTAACCGTTATCTATCCCCAGGCAAAAAATCTCGACGCTTCGATTGTTGCAGAAGATGGATCCATTGCCATCAGAGTATGTGAAGATCCATTTTGTAAAATGCTGATCGAGGGAGTTCAGATGCCCTTGATATCGAGTTCTGCAAATATTGCTGACCAGATGCCCCCTTCAACTTTTGGAGAAATCAGTTCGGAAATTATTTCGGCTGTGGATTATGTAGTCCGCTATCGTCAAAATGATATGAATCCGGGTGAGCCCAGCGTAATTGTCAAATATGAACCGGATGGAGAATTGGTTTTTGTCAGGACCTGATATTCGGAACATGAGGTAGCTTTCTTATTGAATTATAACAATTGAGTTGAAAATTCTAATCATTCCGGTACCAAGTTTCTCGCTTAATTCATCATATTCGTGAGATTTACTTTTTCCAGTTTTGACCAATCAGTCATCCAGATTTAAATAGAAATCGTCATTAACTATTCTTTCAATTCTCATGTGTTTTAATGCTTAAATTTTATTTATCACTAACGATTGTGTAAGTACTCCTAAAATGTGTTTTGTTCTTTTGCAGTCGCTCAAAAGAACCAAAAAGCTTTCCCGATTTATATCGGGACGAAATAAGGTGCTCTTGCTAAACACAAGCCTCAGCTCATATTTTTTTATCAGCTGCTTTTATTTTTTTACCTTATTGAGTTCTTTGTCATTCAATAGAGAAGAATCTCCGTTATTGGTATCGGCAAAAAATAATCGCCACGCACTGTATTTCGGACGAATAAGAATTCCAATACATAAATTATTCTGACTTCATTTTATTCAGTACACCCTCCTTCAATAATATATAAATTGAAAGTCTAGTACTTATATTTAATATTAGATCATTTACACAAAAGTGTTCGAAAAAGGAGATGGGATGCTTATTAAATTATAATAATGGAGTTGGAAATTCTAATCATAGCGGTTCCAAGCATCACACTTAATTCATCATATTCGTCATTCTTACTTTTTGTCTTTCATTAATTCTCTCAATGCAATTGAAAGACACTCATCATCAAGCAATCTCATGCGATGCTCGAGTTCAACACCAAAAAACCATTTGGCCAAGGCATATTTGCATTCCTGTTCCAACGACTTTGATGAAGATTTATAAATTGAATCTTTGGCCACTTCAAGTTTTATGAATTCACTGATTTTAATATTTGTGTTGATGTTGTCCGGATTGTTTTGAATCATAGAATGAAAATTTTTAAAATTTTTTCCTACAATGTAATCTGCCATTTCACTTAAAGATTCCTGATCAGTTTTTTTCAAACTGTTTTTAGAAACAAGTATATCGGGAATCACACCCTGATGAGCGGTCAATTTTTTCTTTTTCAAGGAATAATAAACGGAATCCTTTCCCAATCCGGAACGCCCTAAATACGGGGCCTCTGCAGAATTCAAATAATCCTTCTGAATGGATCTTCCTGAATTGGTATAAAACCTGCTCACCGCCAGACGTATTGCCGACCCATCACCCAGACTGAATTGTTCAAGCACCGTTGACTTCCCAAAAGTTGGAACGCCAATAATGATCGCCCTGTCGATGTCCTGCAATGCTGCTGCCATTAATTCGGCTGCAGAAGCAGTTTCTTCATTTACCAGTACTATAATTTTGTCTATTTTGAAAAATGGTCTGCCGGTTGACTTGTATTCTTTCGATTTCATTTTATTTCCTGAAGTCCGAAACATCAATACATCCTTTTCAGAAATTAATTGATTCAAAATATAAGCCGCTTCATGGATCAATCCTCCTGTATTATCTCTTAAGTCAATGATCAGATGCCTGCACTTTCCGGAATCAAAATAATGTTCGACC
>JBGAWX010000179.1:0-7569 GCA_044227375.1 Saprospiraceae bacterium | reverse complement strand
GATACAAGGGAAGAGTCCTGTTTAGGGGATTCCTTTTGTTTCACTATTCAGAATCATCTGATATTCTTTTTAATTGTTTAATGATTTGTAAACCGGATGAATTGAAGTTTCGTTGACAAAATAAATATTTAATACACGCATTCAATGATCTTGATTCATCGATAGGTATTTAAAATCCTAAATGAATTGCTGATGATTAAGTCAACTACTGAAAAACTGAATGTGTAATTATAAATAAAAAATTAATGCTCAATAGTATGCAAACAAAAAAAATTGGAATTGTTATAATTATAATTGGAGTCCTCATGATGATCTACACAGGATTTAATTATGTAACCGAAAAGGAAGTGGTGGACTTAGGTCCACTTAAAATAAATACAGAAGTAAACCATCCCGTAAAATGGTCACCTATTCTGGGCGCAATTCTCATTATCGGGGGCTTTTTAGTGATTGTAGCCAATAAATCAAAAGTTACGGAATAGTGCTTTCACCGAATTGTTTGCCTTAAGCAAAGTATTGGGCTGAATTTAATAATGGCAAATGAGGTCATCGTAATTAGATTGCTGACAACGCCAGGTTATTTGTGATCGAAAGTGCTACACCAATATCGGACTGAACCTATGTAATTATTTCGGTTCATCTTTTAAACTTCTATCTAAAACTTATTTTGGTAAGATAGTTTTATTTTGAGTTAACAAAACTGTCGTCAATTTTGAGGACAGTTTTTTATTTGCAGTTATTAGAATTGAATAATTTATGAAAAGAATATACAGGCATACAGAAAGATATTTTGAAAAACTTACATCCCTGGTCAGTGCAGTACTCGGCAATTCCATTACTTTTTTAATTGCCTTATGCCTGGTTGTGTTCTGGCTGAGCAACAGACAATTTTATATGCAGGATATTAATGACAGCATTCATGATGTGATTATTGGAGTTTCGTTTTTAACATTATTCGTCATACAGCGGTCATTCAATCATTTTGCGGGTTCGCTTCATATTAAAATTAACGAACTTGTGGCTTCACATGAACCAGCGAACAATAATGTAATGAACGTGGAGAATAGTTCGGAATTGGAAATCAATGAACTTGCCAAGGAATATGCAGAGCTTGCTGAAAATGCAAAATTGGTCGATGAAGAAAATCAAGTATAAACTATTGAGGAAGAACATCCCTTATCTCGATACAAAATAAGAAAAATCTTAAGTACATTTGGAAATTGTAGTTCAGCAATTGAACCGTGTAGATCTCATAATCATTCAATGAATTACTATGGATAGATTTGAAAAAAGTCCGTTCTATGCCAAGGCGTCGTTGTTTTTAGTTGGATTGTATGTCTTTATAAGCATGCTCTCCATAGCACAGGACATTATTCTTCCATTGATTTATGGAGCCATTTTAGCAATTTCGATCAGCCCCTTAGTGAATAGATTGGTGAAGCGAAAAATAAACCGGGCCATATCGATTGCAGGGGTTTTAACTATGGTATCATTGATTATAATATCAAGCTTGATCTTATTGTCATCTCAGGTCAGTATTTTTAAAGATGCGTTGCCTCAATTGAACATAAAATTCCAGGATTTGCTAAGCCAGACTGTTTCCTGGATTTCAATTTATTTTAATATCAATGCTGAAAAAGTAAATGCCTGGATTGCTTATATGTATTCCGAAATCCTGAAAAATAGTAGCGTCGCCATTGGAACTACACTCACAACGATTGGAGGTGTTTTTGCGACAGCAGTGTTGACTCCGGTTTATACTTTTATGTTCTTGTATTACCAGCCTCATTTAATCCGATTCACCTATACGCTTTTTGGATCCGGTAATGATGAGCGGGTAAGCGAAATACTTACCGAAACCAAATCCATTATTCAAAGTTATCTGGGGGGTCTGTTTATTGAATTTTCAATCATTGCCATATTGAATTCAATTGGGCTCCTGGTGCTGGGAATAGAATATGCCATCATACTTGGCATCTTAGGAGCATTGCTTAATGTGGTTCCATATGTTGGTGGAGTAATTGCAGTGGGAATGTACATGATTATTGCATTAATAACCAAAGAGCCTGTTTACGTGGTTTATGTCGTTATGTTGTATACGTGTATTCAACTCATTGATAACAATTACATTGTTCCTAAAATCATTGGTTCAAAAGTAAAACTCAATGCATTGATTTCAATCATAGTCGTGATTGCAGGGGCTGCATTGTGGGGTGTTCCGGGTATGTTTCTTTCCATACCACTCACGGCCATTCTGAAACTGATACTTGACCGGATTGATTCTTTAAAGCATTGGGGTTTATTGTTGGGAGAAACTCAAATTCCATTAGCGAAACATCGTCGAACTAAAAATTGAATTAGTCTTTTTATAATAAGTGTTCTACTTATTTTAATTAAAAGGTATTAGAATTTATATCCAGCAGAAAAACCAAAGCCGGTATTTTTTAATGATGTTTTGTCGTTAAGTACAAGATCGTTTTGAGAATTGATGTCAGTAAGTCCTAACTGGGCATTTAATTGAAAGGAAAGATTATTACTGAATTCATAACCTGCGAATATATTGGCTCCAAAGTCCAATGCTTTTAAATAGGCGACGTCGTCAGGATCATTTGAGGTTACCGTATTTTTAAACTTGATATCCGTGCTTTGACTTGTGCCGCCTCCTTCTTGTTTAACGGTACCTGAAATGCCATAGGCAACATAAGGACCAAAGCCTAACAGAAAATGACCACTTCCAAGTAGTGGTTTGAAAAGCATATTAAGAGGCAATTCCAGATATGAAATGGTCGTGGTGCTGGTAATCGTTTGACCTAATATAAGAAATTTCGATTTGGCCCCTTTAGTTGTAAAAAGCAGACCGGGTTGAAAGAAGAATTCCGGAGCAAATGGAATTTCGGCATTAACACCAAGATTAAATCCGGTTAGAATGTCATTCTTTAAATCATCGCCAAATGCATCCTGACCATTGATGTTTTGAAAGTTCACGCCGCCCCGAAGACCTATTCGTATTCCTTGTGCATTTGTTATCAATGTAAATAATGCAATGATGGTAATCAAACTGATTGTTGTTTTCATTTTATTTATTTATTAAATTAATGTTAGACTCTATTGATGTTTCAGGTTTATTTTAATCAGCACTAAACTCAATTTTAGTTGCTTCCTTTTACAGCTTCTTTGGCTGCATCGGTTTTCATTTTATCATTTGCAGTTACAAGGAACTCGACTCTGCGATTTTGCGACTGCCCTGACGATTTGTTGTTGTCATATTTTGGTGCATTCTCACCGAATCCAATAATGGTAAGTCTTGAACTGGATATGCCATTACCTGATAAGTAGGCTGAAACAGAAGAAGCTCTTCGTTCAGACAGTGCTTGATTATATTCCGGAGTTCCTTTGTCATCCGTATGTCCCTGGATCTCAATATTGGTATCCGGATATTTACCCATGATATTCACAAGTTTTGTCAGATTCTTCTTCGCTTTAGAAGTAAGATTGTATTTATTAAAACCAAACAGGATCTTATCATTAAACTCAATGACGATTCCTTCTCCGACTCGTACGACTTTGGCGTCGGGTATATTTTTTTTCATTTCTTCAGCTTGTTTGTCCATTTGATGTCCGATAATGGCACCAGTGACGCCGCCAACGGTAGCACCTATTATAGCACCCATTGCTGTATTGCCTGCAACCTTGCCAATAATGGCACCTGCTGCAGCTCCACCTGCCGTCCCAATGACAGCGCCTTTTTCGGTTCTATTCCAGGAGGCACAGCCGAAGGAAAAGAGGACTGCCGAAAAGAAGATAGAAATAATGATTTTCATAATTTTAAATTTTAATGGTAAATTATACATCAAAGTTGATGTGAATAGAAAAGTTAACTGTTACATAAAAGCATGTAAACCTTACATCATTCGCACATAAAAGAAATGCAACTAATGAATTGTGCGAACTGAATTGATATTCGTTGAGTACATCTATACTTGATTTCAATATCCAATTATTTTTTGGATGCTTTATAATACTTTAATGCCTGTGGCATAATCGCTTTTATTTTTGCGATCCTGGATTCATCTGATGGATGGTCGCTTAAAAAAACAGGAGGTTTTGATCCGCCTGAGGTAGCCATTCTTTCCCAAAATGCTACGGCTTCCTGTGGATTATACCCACCCATGGCTGCAAAGTACAAACCATATTCATCAGCTTCTGATTCTTCTTTTCGGGAGAAGGGAAGGATTGCTCCAACTGTACTCCCTATTCCATAAGCCGTTAAAAATAGATTTTGAGTTTCTGCCGGTTTATTGGCTAAGGCGATCTGCAATGCAGTTCCTCCGAGTTGTTGTAATAATCCCTGGCTCATGCGTTCACTGCCATGTTGTGCGACAGCATGCGCGATTTCATGTCCCAGCACAACGGCTAATGCAGATTCATTTTTTGTGATGGGCAACAATCCTGTATATACAACTACTTTACCTCCGGGCATGCACCATGCATTAACTTCTTTATTGTCCACGAGATTAAACTCCCAATGGTATCCTTCCAATACTGAAGTTTGACCTTTGCCATCGTAATATATTTTTATTGCAGATGCAATTCGGGAACCTACACGACGCACCATGTCATCATCATTACTGTTGGCACTGACCACTTTATTATCGTCTAAAAACGTTTTGTATTCTTTAAGGGCCATAGTTTGCAATTCAGACTCAGATACAAGACTCAATTGTTTCCGACCTGTTACCAGGTTTTTTGAACATCCCAGGATGAGCAATGAAAATAATAAATAAGTAAATAGATATTTCATGGTTTAAAAATTGTCAATATAATTACACAAAGTTGACCATCATTCAACTTAAATAGGTTACACAATTACTTGTAAAAGTTATATCATTCACTGAATAACAAGAAAATGGCCTGATCTTAAGTCGTGATGGCAGCATGTGTAAATGAACACTTATACTTACTGGTGCACTATCCTTTGCAATCAATAATGTTACAATTAAGAGTAAATACGTGAATGATGTAACTCTTCCATTCAATTGTGTAACTCTTTCGAATATTAGATACTCACCTTTGTGTTGTGAAAATTCATTCACAACTGTTTAGCAGGTTGCTGAGCAATAAATTAAAAAATATGATAATGAAAAAGCGAATAGCAAGCCTTGCTATGATCACGATTTTCTTAATTGCAGGATGTCTGAAAGATGATTTTGTTGGAGTAGTCGGTGTTTGTCCGATTGTTGTTTCAACCATCCCGACAAATGGAGCAACAGATGTTCCACTAAATCAAATAATCACAGTGACTTTCAACGTAAATATGAATCCGTTGACCATTACGAATGCTTCACTTTTAATTAATGGCTCCACTGCAATTGATGGAGTCATTACGTATAGTGGCAAGACAGCATTTTTTAAACCCAACAATGATCTTGAACCCAATACCACATATACCGGTACTGTTAAAACAACAGTTAAAGATGTTACAGGGAACGCGTTGCAAAAAGATTATGTCTGGACCTTTACAACAGGAGAAACACTTTCACCTTTTGTAATAACCACAGATCCTGAAAACAATGAAGCGAATGTGAATTTGAATAAAGTAGTAACTGCAACCTTCAATATGATTATGGATCCATTGACTCTTAATGCTACGAGCTTTACGATTTATAATGGATCAAATCCAATCTCCGGAGTAGTGACTTACTTTGGTACAACGGCTCGCTTTACACCATCTGTCCCGTTTACCTCCAACACCATTTATATAGCAACCATTTCTGTAGGTGCGAAAAACCTCGCAGGTACTGCCATGGCCAATGAATATGTTTGGACGTTTTCTACATTTACTGTGGTGCCTCCAACAGTGCTTACTACAGATCCTTTTAATGATGAAACAAATGTTGCTTTGTCAAAAATGATTACAGCAACATTTAGTGTTCCCATGGATCCTTTAAGTATTACTGCAGCCAGTTTCAACATCAAACAAGGGGCAAATCAAATTGCAGGAACCATAAGTTATTCAGGAACTACCGCAACATTCAGACCTTCAAGTCCACTTCTTGCAAATACCACGTACACAGGTACCATAAAATCAACGGTTAGAAATCTGATGGGAATGCGTCTTGAAACAGACTATGTCTGGATCTTTAGCACAGGGACTACATTATCACCAACAGTAATATCTACCGATCCTGCAAATAACGCTACAGATGTTTTATTAAATAAAACAGTTACCGCCACATTCAGTGAAGCGATGAATCCATTGACTATAAATGGTTCTTCTTTTACAATTCGAAACGGGGCAAGTTTGGTTTCAGGAAGTGTTACCTATATAGGTACGACAGCTTCGTTTATACCATCCAGTGCACTTTTACCAAATACTCTTTATACAGCAACAATAACAACCAGTGCAAAGAATCTGGCAGGAGTATCCATATCGAATGATTATGTGTGGACCTTTTTAACGATGACTCCGGTACCTCCAACAGTGATCTTTACAGATCCTGCTAACAATGCAACCGGTGTAGCTCTGAACAAGGTTGTCATTGCCAGATTCAGTATGCCTATGGATCCATTGACAATTCATGGGACTTCTTTTGTTTTGAAACAAGGAAACACATTAATTCAGGGAACTATAAGCTACAGTGGGATCACTGCATCTTTTACGCCTTCAAGTCCGTTCAAAGCGAATACAATTTATACCGCAACAATTACAACAGAAGCAAAGAATCTTAATGGTATTGCACTTGTAAATGATTACATATGGACCTTTACAACGCTAACTCAATTGCCACCAACCGTAATTGCTACAGATCCTTTGAATAATTCAACCGGTGTGAACCCCAATAAAACAATCACGGCTACATTTAGTGTGGCTATGGATCCGACTACAATGAATACGAACACGATTTTATTAAAACAAGGAACAACTTTAATAAGTGGAACAGTGAGTTATTCAGGAACTACAGCATCCTTCAAACCATCAAATCCTCTTACTGCAAATACATTATATACAGCCATAGTGACCACCGGTGCAAAGAATCTAGCCGGCACGGCACTTGTGAATGATTATGTATGGACATTTACTACACTTACAGTCGTACCTCCTACAATAATATCCACTGATCCGGTTAATAATGCAACAGGTGTTGACCTTGATAAAATGGTCAAGGCAAACTTTAGTGTACCCATGGATCCGACTACGATATCATCTGCAACGTATTTTATTAAACAAGGAACTACTTTAGTACCTGGAATCATTTCGTATTCGGGTACCACTGCAACGTTCACACCAACTGGTGCATTTGCACTCAACACGGTGTATACAGCAACCATAACCACCGGTGCTAAAAATCTTGCCGGTACTCCTTTAGCAAATGATTATGTCTGGAGTTTCACTACCAAAGCAAGCATCAATCCGCCGGTTGTAGATCTTAAGTCGGCTTCGCAATTTGGAATACTCGCCGGAGTTGGAATCAGTAATAATGCAGGTTTCAGTGAAATTCACGATTTGAACGTTGGCATTAGTCCTGGAGTTCGTTCATCGGTAACCGGATTTCCTCCGGCTATTGTAGT
>JBGAWX010000178.1:0-7647 GCA_044227375.1 Saprospiraceae bacterium | reverse complement strand
AGAATCATGCTGATGATCTTTGTGCATTGATCAGCATAGAATATTATGACGAGATCTTTACCATTGAGCCGGACGCCTGCTTCAAAGTATTGAGAAGATGGGTCGTTATTGACTGGTGTCAGTACGATCCAAATATAGATCCGATAAGAGGAAGATGGGAGTATCTGCAGATTATTAAAGTACATGATAATGACAAACCGGTAATCACAATCTCATTTGGCGATTGCGAGCCGGCTGTAAAAAACCCTGTGGATAATATATGTTATGGTCACATTACCATAACTGCAGATGCAACGGACAATTGCAGTCCTTTGGATTGGTTATTTTATGATTATAAGATAGATATCTATAATGATGGCAAAGGCATTCATTCTGGCTATGATTATGCAGTAGGCCCACTTACCAGAAAAGAATTCACATTAGGCAGAACTCCGACCAAACATCACAATCCATTGGCGGAAGATGAAAACAATCCATTTGATGCAAGTGGTACTTACCCGATAGGAATTCACAAAATCTGTTGGTTTGTTGAGGATGGCTGTGGCAATATTGCTGCAAATTGCCAATTGTTTGAAATCAAAGATTGTAAGGCACCAACTCCTTATTGCCATCTTGGAGTAGTAACTACAGTGATGCCAAGTTCCGGATGCATTACTATTTGGGCACGTGATCTTGATGCTGGCAGTTATGATAATTGCACAGAGCCCAAAAATTTAAAAATGTATTTCAAGGATTTCAGATCTGACAGCATGACGATTTGTTGTGATGATTTTGTATCCAATCAAATCAATGATGAATTGATTCTTCCTGTTACCATTTGTGTTGAAGATGAAGAGGGCAACGTGGATTGTTGTAAAACAACGGTTATCGTACAAGATCCTCAAAATGTTTGTCCGGATGTTGGTTCTTTCGGAAAAATTACTGGTGAATTAAAAACAGCAACTGATGAAGGAACACAAGATGCGGATGTACAATTACTGCAATCTTCAATAATGAAGAAGCAAATGGTTACTTCAAGTAATGGTCAGTATTTATTTGGTGATTTAAATTATGGTGCCTCTGTGGAGTATGTAGTTAAACCGAGTAGGACTGATGATCCATTGAATGGGGTGAGTACTGCGGATATAGTCAAAATTCAAAGACACATTCTCGGAGTAGAAGATTTGAATGATCCATATAAACTGATCGCTGCGGATGTGAATGCAAGCAAGAACATTACCGCTTCAGATGTTTCTGAAATTAGAAAATTAATTCTCGGTGTGATTACCAAGTTTAATAAGATGGATTCCTGGACCTTTGTTCCTAAGAATTTCACCATTGAACCTAAGGATCCTTGGAATGCTCCAAGGCAAGCGTTGGTTCAAATGCCTGTTGCAGGTCAGATTGTTGAAGATTTCGTCGCAATCAAAGTTGGAGATGTCACCAATAATGCCAGGGCACATAATGTTTCAGGAAGCACTATAAGGTCAAATGGTACATTGCATTTGTTAGTTGATGATCAGGAATTGGTTGCGGGTCAACAAATTCGAATTTCATTTAAGTCTTCAGATTTTGATGACATTACTGGATTCCAGTTTACATTGAAATACGATAAGCAAATTATGAATTTTGAAAAAGTTGAATCCGGAGTATTGACCATAGATGAATCCAATATCGGAACAAATCATTTGCAAAATGGTATACTGACTACCAGTTGGGATTCTAAAGATGCAATCTCAGCAAATAAAGATGCCGTGTTGTTTACAGTGGTATTTAAATCAATTGGAAATGGTAAAATCGGAAATTCTATAGCAATTACCAGTGATGTCACATCAGCCGAAGCTTATGACGCCCGGTTAAATGCAAAAGAAATTGCATTGGGTGTTCGTACAGAGAAGGGTGTTGTTGAGTCAGGAGTTTTTGAATTGTATCAGAATAATCCGAATCCATTTAGCAATGAAACCAATATCACTTTCAGATTGCCGGAATCCGGACCTGTGAAATTGAGTATTTATGAAGTTACAGGAAAAGTAGTTCGTGTATATGAAGTGCAGGGTACTAAAGGTTTGAATTCTATTAAAATTCAGAGATCAGAATTAAATACAACGGGTGTATTGTATTATCAGTTGGATGCAGCCAATCATTCTGAAACCAGAAGAATGATTATTATGGATTAACGGATATTATCCTGGGGCTTGTCCCTGTAATAATATAAAAATAAAAAAGAAGCCATGCAATTTTGCATGGCTTCTTCTTTATTTTAAAATCTTTTCCTGCTATAAGAAGTGTACTCTAATCTTGAAAAGATATTCATAATGGTCCGATTGTTTCCTAAATCTTCCGGAGGCTAAAAGGCTATCACTTCGTCATTATAAACCATTAATTTTTGGGCTATAATATGAATCTAAAGGGTGTAATCACCTTAAAAGGAGGGCATTGAACTTTCATTGAAATACCCAATAATATATTTATATAATTTATTTTATCTCATAAAAGATAAATCACACATGTAAATCATTGAAAATGAATTGATCAATTTGAGCCTACCTAATTGAAGTGATTTACATTATAAAAACTCCTCACGCCTAGTATTCTTCGACTCATTTTTGGAATGTTCCTTGCTCAAGATGGAACATATGATGCAACATCGGTCTATGACCAATGAGATGAAGTATCGATAATGCCCCCCGCCAGAATTACACAATAAGATATCAGGTCTATTTACACCTGGTATTACTGCATGAGCAAAAACGAACATAGCAATAACGATTATTAAATATCAGATTATGAATAAACCATTACTTACACAAACCACTTGCTTTTCATTTGGGAGGTTTGTATGGCTGAAGGCAATAATGCTTCTTTTTATGGGGAACTACGCCTTTTCCCAGCCATGTGGGAATCCCTCTCCTTTGACTGGAGTTCCTTCATTAACGTGTACCGGTGAACGGGATACCTTGATTATTGCTCCATATAATGCAGCATTAACATATCAATTGGTGGTGAGTCCACCCGGACCTGTGATAACATTTCTTCCTGGTGCTCCAGGATATGATGTACAGTGGGGTGTTGCTCCGGGGAATTATACTTTGTATTTCCAGGTCGTCTCAGGAGGGCCAAGTTGTTCTGATACGTTTAATGTTCACATTTCAGATAGAGCAGCTCCTCAGATGAATTGCAATGATACAATTAACGTATCCCTTGATGAATTTTGCGTAGGACACATCTATCCAAGTTTAGTGCTTGAAGGTACATTTGATTCATTGGATTATGAATTGACGATATTAAATCCTTTGACCAATCAACCAATTCCAAGCAGTCCTTATGTATACAGTTCTGATATTGGTAAAATTTATAAAGTTCAGGTAAGACATATCTGTTCAGGGAATACCTGTTGGGGATATGCTCGTATAGAAGATAAATTACCGCCAAGACTGGAATGCAAAACTTATTCGGTGGCATGTGATCAGCCATTAGAACCAGAATTTCTTGGGTTTCCAAAACCGGTCGGTGCTCCGGATCCTATCAAAATCGGAAACAGAAGATATTCAACTACAAGTAGTTTTTATGACAATTGCGGACCCACCATATTGGTTTATAATGATCGCCAGGTGCATGCAGATTGTCCACCACCTGTTACCTACATTGATACCATTTTCAGGGATTGGACCGCTACGGATTCTTACGGCAATACATACACCTGCTCCGATTCAATATTGATTAGAGTTGGAAGTATTGATTCAGTTCAATGTCCTCCGAATTATGACAACATTACTTTACCTGCTTTGCATTGTTATGATCAATTTGCGACGGATGCAGCAGGTCACCCACATCCTGATGTTACAGGATATCCAACATTCATCAAATGCAGAAATCTCGATTATACTTATAGTGATATCAAATTAAAAGTCTGCGAAGGAACATATAAAATTCTAAGAGAATGGATTGTTGCGGATTGGTGCACTGGAAGACAAACTACCTGTATTCAAATAATTAAAGTAATCGATGACAGAGCTCCTGTCTTTGTTTGCGCATTGAACCAATTGAATGTCTCGACTTTACCAAATAGCTGTGAAGGCGAAACAACGATAGATATACCTACAGTATTTAATGAGTGTTCAACTGTGACCTGGGATGTTAAGGTAAAGAGAGGTGCTGATTCAACTTTGGCGCCGTCTGCAATCGATGCAACTTCGTTGGGTGTATTTAAAATAAGCCCTACCAAGTATAAAGTAACAAATTTACCTGTTGGTCTTTCCTGGGTATTGTTCATCGGAATGGATGCATGCGGTAATGTGGATACTTGTGCCACTGAAGTGAGAGTAATTGAAAAAACAAAACCAATTGCCATATGTGATCAGGAAACTGTTGTGGCATTAACTGATGATGGCTCAGCAAAAGTTTATGCAAATACATTTGATGATGGATCATATGATAATTGTGGATTAGGATATTTCCAGGTACGGAGAATGGATCCGGGAAATTGCGCAGATCCAATTAAAGATGATAATGAATTTGGTGATTTCGTTGAATTTTGTTGCAGCGACATTCCGAATAATCCGGTTTTGGTTGTTTTCAGAGTCTATGATAATGCAGGAAATTTCAATGAATGCATGGTAAGGATTACAGTGCAGGATAAAAAGCCGCCTGTAGTGACTTGTCTGCCTGACATTACGGTTAGTTGTGAATTCAACAAATCAAACCTGGGTGTTTTCGGAACGTATAGAAGAAACGAAGCGGATAGAAAGTTTATCAATCTTTTCGATCCTAACTACGATGCTATAAGTCAACCGCACTTATGGGGAAAAGATGGTCTGGTGATTGAAGATTGTAATCTTACCATAGATTCTTCAGTGAGTTTCAATCTCAATGCTTGTGGACTTGGTACGATACAAAGAAGATATTCATTCAGAGATGACTTCAATCAACCATTCACTTGTACTCAAACGATTACGGTATTGGACTCTACACCATTCAATGGCAATATATCGTGGCCAGCGAATATTGAAATCAATGGTTGCCACTCTTCAATCGACCCGAATTTAACAGGCAAGCCCACATGGCCAACGAATTTAAGCTGTTCAAATATTCTGACTACCTATGAAGACCAGGTTTTCTCTATTGTAGAGAATGTTTGTTTTAAAGTTTTAAGAAAATGGACAGTAGTCGACTGGTGTTTGTTCAATAGCACTACAGGTTATGGAAGATGGACCTATGTTCAAATTATCAAAATAAGAAATACAGTAGCACCAACAATTACTAGTCCGTGCACAGATCAGGTATTTGATGGAATATCTTCGGACTGTAATGGATTTGCAACGCTTACCATAACCGCCACAGATGATTGTTTGCCGGCTGATCTGATTTATAATTACACAATTGATCTAAATAACGATGGCTCTATTGATGTGACCGGTACAGGCAATAATGCAAGCGGTGTGTATCCGAATGGAACTCACAGAATTAAATGGACTGTATACGATCAATGCGGAAATTCATCGACTTGTAGTTATTTATTTACAATTATCGATCGTAAGAAGCCAACTCCGTTTTGCAGAGCAGGTGTGATCACAGTGATCATGCCATCCAGCGGACAAGTTACGGTATGGGCTTCGGACTTAAATTCTCATAGCTTGGACAATTGTACGCCGGCAGAACGATTGAGATATTCATTCTCTTCTAATCCTTCTGATGCTTCACGCACCTACACTTGTGCTCAAATAGCTAATGGTATATCCCAAAGTTTTGATGTGACGGTTTATGTTACTGATGAATTTGGAAACCAAGATTTCTGCCAAACCATCATCATCATTCAGGATGGAATTGGAAATGCTTGTCCGGATAATCTTGGCGGGGGCACAACCGGAAATCTTGCTGGAAATATATTTAATGAAGCAAATAGTAAAGTAGAAAATGCAATGGTCACATTGAACGCCAATATGCCTTCAATGCCTGTTTACGATGTGACTCGCCCGGATGGTCAATATACCTTCCTTCAATTGCCTTTGAACGAAGATTATATTATTTCTGCGCAAAAAGATGATGACCCTTTAAATGGGGTAACCACAGCAGATATCGTCCTGATTCAAAAGCATATTTTGGGACTTCAATCTTTGAATTCTCCCTATAAAGTAATCGCTGCTGATGTAAACAATTCACAGTCCATTACAGCAAAAGACGTTTCAGAAATACGCCGACTCATTCTTGGTATGACCACAGGTTTTGCAAATAACAAACCCTGGAAATTTGTAAATGCAAAACAAACATTCCAGGATATTAATCATCCGTGGCCTTATCTTGAAAACAGTACGATTAATAAACTGAATTCAGATTTATTTGATAACAACTTCATCGCGGTCAAAGTAGGTGATGTTAGTGGAAATGCAAAAACGAATAATTTGCAAAATACTACGGGAAGATCCAATGAGACAACTTCCCTTAGCATTCAGAATATTTCATTTGATGCCAATCAGGTCATTAAAATCCCAGTCAGAGTGGATTGTGATAAATTGATTTTTGGAATGCAGGCTGAATTTACATTTGATCCGTCTGCAATCAGTTTTCAAGAAATCAATTCAGGTACTGTGAGTATGCGCGAGAGCAATTACACATTATTGGGATCTAATAACGGTACATTGAGAATCAGCTGGGACGAAATGAATGGAGTGTCATGCACTGATCCTCTTTTCTACCTGGTATTTAAAACTAACTCAAAAGCTTCAGTAACTAATGCCTTAGCATTGTCTAATGGTAGTTTCCTTTCAGAAGTTTATGATAACAATGCAAAGAGCATTGATTTGAAGCTGAGATATTATTCGGATAATGGAGAAGCCACTGCAGGATTCTTCTTATTTCAGAATCAACCTAATCCATTTAGCAATACGACTACAATTTCATTCCAATTGCCAAAGGACGGTTTGGTTGAACTAAGGATCTCAGATGTTAATGGAAAAATTCTGATGAGCAAAAAACAATACTTCAAATCAGGTTATAATGCTGTTGAAATAAACAAAAATGACTTAAACAGAAGTGGAGTATTGTATTATCATCTGGAAACAGAGGGATGTCGTGCAGCACGAAAAATGTTAATTATTGATTGAGTATCCAGCAAACTGAATATACTCCTTATTACTCCCCAGGTAATTCCTTTTTAATAATCAAAACTCATTAAACCTCAGAGGACCGTTTGAGGATCTCAGAAATTGTCAAAATGTAAATTGAATGAAAAAATTTTTTACAATAAATAAATTATCCAAAATGAACACGACAAATCGTATCAGTAATCATCTCTTCCAGGCGAGGATAGGATTGATATTTAACTGGTTGATCACAGTGGTATTCTTGACGATCATTTCTAACCAACACGCGATGGCACAGTGTCTTCAAGTAGAAAAATCAATACTTGGGGTTCGACCGGCTAGCAGTGGTGTGCCAGGAAATATTAATGTCACGTTTCAACTGACAATCATCAATAATTCAGGTTCCTGTGCAATTGCAACTGGTGTCAGCATTAACGATACGCTGAATTCTGCAAGCAATTTCGGTGCAGCATTCGTAGGAATCGTTGGTACTCCGGTGGTAGCATATGTTTCTCCTGGCTCTGCAATGGGAACTGGAAACATTAATCCATCCTTCGGTAGCGCCAGTCCTTACCTTACAGACAATACA
>JBGAWX010000177.1:0-7671 GCA_044227375.1 Saprospiraceae bacterium | reverse complement strand
CTTCAATCAGTTCAGGCCATTCGATGATGCATAAACCCGGTCCATCGAGATAGTCCATAATTCCAATATCCACTGCTTCCTGGATGGATTTTAGCCGATATAAATCCATGTGATAAATCCTGGTGATATTCCATTGATTTATTGGAATATGGTATTCATTAATGATAGAAAATGTTGGACTTCCGGTTTCTTCAGAAAAGCCAAGGACACGACCCAAAGCCCGGACAAAACTGGTCTTGCCTGCGCCCATTTGTCCATGCAACAACACCAGATGATGCCTGGAAATTTCTGGCAGGATATCCTGGCAAAACCGGCTTAATTGTTCTTCCCCGATTATTTTTTCGAGTAATTTCAAATCTGAACGATTAGAATCATTATTTAGAGTGATACAAATTTTTGGAAAGATACTCAATGAATGAATCTTGCACTTATAGTTCTATTGAAAACATATAATTAAAGAAATAAAAAAAACCACGACATGTTACATCGTGGTTTTTTATAGAAAGATAAATCGTTTAATTTTTTACTGTAAATTTTGAATCATCAACCGGTGCGTTGATGGTAATTTTAGTGATTTCCAGGGGACCCTGACCTGAATCAATGGTATATGGAAAAACATAACCGCCTTCTGTTTCTTTATAATTACCAAACTTGGTTTCAGCATCAAATTCTTTTCCTCCGGCTTTTACTTTATTGATGGTTTTGACTGTATAAAATGATTTAGGATCGATCAGGTAATAAGTTGTGTTTCCATTCTTTGAAAGCACCTTTAACTTATGGCATTCGGTACCTTCTACATCATCCATTCCCAGGTACTCTACCGTATGTCCTTTTTCTTTGTATTCACAAAGTTCGCTCGCTAAATCAAGACGATCAACTCCTTCCTTCAATTGATCAGCAGGGATTGCTTCTGGTTTGGTTTGTCCCTGGAAAGGCATAAAAGACCAGCCTGAATCAGGACGCATAATCATCCATGCATCCATACCCATAAGTGAAAAGTCAAGCCTGAACCCTTTGTTGTTGACAATCATGGTATTCATTGGAATCTCCATGCCTTGGGCATTTACCTTTCCTTCCATGATGATGCTGTTCAGTTTTTTTAATTTGTCTTTACCGCCAATAGCCTGTAAATGTTTGTCAATAATTTCATCTGCAGTTTGTGCAAAGAACAAGGTTTGCAAACCCAGAAATAAAATTAAAATGCTTAATAGTTTTTTCATTTATAATGATTTTTAATTGAGGAGCCAAAGATAATCAATTATAATGCGGTGCATTCGAAAAATCATCCGAATTAAGCTGAATTTAAGATTAATTTAATGAAACGGACGATAATGGCATAAATGAAATTACAAATTACGAATTGCGAATAGGTGGGGATCGACTCATATCGTAAATCGTCTATGCAATTTGGAACGAACTGAACGATTATCGGAATCTTCTATTTGCATTGTGCTTTTTTCTCCAGATGTCACGACTGCAATGTTTTTTCATTCGATGAAGTTTGTGACGTTCAACAGGTCCCAATCTGCCATCGCGCCACATCCTTTTTTCTGCACGATGCAGTCTTCGTTGTTCAATGCTGAGATGTTTGAATTCTCTTGCAGTAAGTTCGCCGGATCTCCAACCTTGATGAATTCGTTCTTTTTGATGGTCCATTCTCCTTTCATTACAGTAAGATTGTGCTTGAGTAGATAAGGAGATAAAGAATAGTGCAATAACGGCACTTAAAATTTTAGTTTTCATTTTTTAAATATTTAGATTATCATATTCGCGTACGGAAATAAGACCTGACAACCATACTTTGGATTAATGCCTTTTTAGATCTTAACTATAATTTAATTAAAGGATGCAGCAGCAAACTTTCCTGAATGAAGGAACAAAAGATGAATTTGGAATTTAAGATGATGTAAATTTTTTCTCTTGCAACTTTAATTTTATTCGTCACAGTCGCTAATAAGTTCTTCAAATGAATAGAAAAGTAATCGCCGATTTTCAAGTCTTTAAATAATACTATTTTTTTTAATATGTTTGAATTCTTATCTTTGCGAAAAATTCGAGATGGACAAGAACCGGGATCAGCATGAAATAGACCATATCATTACCCTGGATGGTATGTATCAGGATTATTTTCTGGATTATGCATCTTATGTCATATTGGAAAGGGCAGTACCCGCAATCGATGATGGTCTCAAACCGGTTCAGCGAAGAATTCTGCACAGCATGTACGAAAAGGAAGATGGGCGTTTTCATAAGGTAGCAAATCTCATTGGACATACCATGCAGTATCATCCTCACGGAGATGCAGCAATTGGTGATGCCATGGTGAATTTGGGACAAAAGGATCTGTTGATTGAAACGCAGGGAAACTGGGGTGACTATCGGACAGGTGATTCAGCAGCTGCACCACGATATATCGAAGCCCGTTTGACAAAATTTGCACTCGAGGTGGCATTCAATCCGGATACCACGGCATGGCAACTTTCATACGATGGCAGGAACCAGGAACCGATTGCTTTACCCATGAAGTTTCCACTTCTACTTGCACAGGGTGTTGAAGGAATTGCTGTTGGTCTTGCAACAAAAATATTACCGCACAATTTTATCGAATTGATAAAAGGATCTATTCAAATTCTTAAAGGCAAAAAAGTAGATCTCTATCCGGACTTTGAAACCGGAGGTTCGATAAATGTTGCGGAATACAATAAAGGGTTGCGCGGAGGTAAAGTAAAAGTCCGTGCAAAGATTGACGTGGAAGATAAAAAAACCTTGGTGATTCGCGAATTGCCATTTAGTGTGACCACCGGAACATTAATAGAGAGTATAGTCAAAGCTTCGGAAAAAGGAAAAATTAAAATCAAACAGGTCTCTGACAATACCGCCAAGGATGTTGAAATTCGAATCGAACTGCAGCCAGGCGTTTCCCCGGAAGTTACCATTGATGCATTGTATGCTTTTACAAATTGCGAAGTCAGCATATCTCCCAATGCATGTGTGATCGTCGAGAATAAACCGATATTCCTTACCGTCAATGAAATTTTAAAAATATCAACATTCCACACCAAAGATTTATTGGAAAAGGAGTTGCAGATCAAACGCAACGAACTTTTAGAAAAATGGCATCTTACTTCATTGGAGAAAATATTCATTGAGCAAAAAATCTATCGCGACATCGAAGAATGTACAAGTTTCGAACAAGTGCTTGAAGTCATCGAGTCCGGATTGAAAAAATATGTACTGACTCCTTCAATGAATGCCAAAGCAGCTGCAGGAAAAATCAAATTAAATCGTGAAATCACAAAAGAGGATCTTACACATCTTACTGAAATACGCATTAAGAGAATTTCGAAGTACAACAAATTTCAAACCGATGAAAATTTAAAGGCACTTGAGAACGATCTCAAGCAAGTCAAACACCATCTCGATAATCTCACGGAATATGCCATCAGCTATTTTGAACGGATACTCGAGAAATATGGAAAAGGGAAAGAACGCAAAACGCGATTGCTGGAGTTTGAATCCATACAGGCGGTTCAGGTTGTTGCCAACAACAGTAAGTTGTATGTCAATCGTGAGGATGGATTCATTGGGTATGGATTGAAGAAAGATGAATTCATAAAAGAATGCAGTGAGCTGGATGACATCATCGTATTTCGAGCCGATGGCAAAATGATCGTAAGCCGGATTGCAGAAAAAACTTTTGTCGGAAAAGACATTCTGCATGTTGATGTCTGGAAAAAAGGAGATGAGCGCACCACGTACAATATGATTTATCTGGAAGGAGAAACCGGACGTGCAATGGGAAAACGGTTTAATGTTACAGGAATTACCCGGGACAAAGAATATGATTTGACCAAGGGGCATCCCAAATCAAAATGTTTGTACCTCTCTGCCAATGCGGAAGGCGAAGCTGAAATTGTGACCATCCATTTGACAGCAGGATGTAAAGCACATATCAAAACATTTGATTTTGATTTTTCAGAGTTGGAAATCAAAGGACGGAGCAGCCAGGGAAACATCATTACAAAATATCCGGTGCGCAAAATAGTAATTAAAGAAAAAGGCAAATCCACATTGGGTGCACAACAAATCTGGTACGATGAAAATACAGGTAGGTTGAATACTGAAGAGCGGGGAAAATATTTGGGAGGAATGAATCGCGGCGACCAGATCATAGCGATTTATAAAAATGGCACTTATGAAATTACGGAATACGATTTAATTAACCGATATAATTACGATGACCTGATTCATATTGCAAAATATCAACCGGATATGATCGTGTCGGCAATTTATTATGAAGGCGAAAAAGGATGGTCTATGGCCAAACGATTTGTAATTGAAACTTCCACACTCAATTCAAAATTTTCATTCATCACTGAACATAAAGATTCCAAAGTCTATTACGCTACGACACATCCAAATCCTGAAGTCCTGTTCACCTACAAGCGGAAGAAAGAAAAGATCGATGAAATTCTGACGATCAATGAATTTGTAGATGTAAAAGGATGGAAAGCAATTGGAAACAGAATTGAAGACGTACCACTAGTTAATGTAGTAGATCAAAGCAAGGAAGCGAAGCCCAAGGCAAAAGATAACGGGAAAACTTATAAGGCTGGGGATACTATTGAGTTTGATTTTTAATAAAGGAAATCATTTCATCCATTTAGATCGCTAACAAACGAAGTATAATTTTCTTTATTAATTAGTTGTGTTGTGTTTTCCGGATATGATTCCAAAAATGATTTTGGAAAACGGTTCTTTTCTTTTTTCCACTTGAATTCATAGGCGTGTAGCATTCCATCTTTTTCTTCCAGGTAATCGATTTCTGCCTGATCAAGGGTTCGCCAGAAGTACCTGTTGCAAATGTTTCGATCATAATGTAGAACTTTTAATCTTTCCGTTAATAAATAATTTTCCCATAAGACACCGAGGTCCGGGCGTAATCCCGTTGGTTGAAAATTACGGATCAAAACATTTCGAATCCCATTATCATAGAAGTAATATTTTTTTCCCTTTTTAATTTCATTTCTGAAATTGCGTGAAAATGCTGGCAATTTGTAAATGACATATGTTTTTTCCAAAACGTCTAAATATTTTTCAACTGTAGATGTAGAAATGTTTCCCACTGTTCTTGCTAATTCATTAGAGTTTACTTCATGTCCTAATTGAAATGACAATGCTTGCAGTAATTTTTCTATTATGGAAGATTTTCGAATTCCTTCCAGTTTGAGAATGTCTTTAAATAAATAACTGTTTGCGATTTCCTGCAATGCTTCTTTTTCCTTCCCAGCATGATTAATCACTTCAGGATAGCTGCCATAAATTAGCCTTGCTTCCAAAAGTCTTTTTTCTTCAATTAAAGAAGTGTTTTCTGATAATTCATCAAATGAAAGCGGAAATAAATGAAATTCTCTTTTCCTTCCGGTAAGTGCTTCGTTTGTTTCATTTTGCAACTCAAAAGCTGATGATCCTGTAGCGATGACTTGAATTTCCGGAAATGTATCATAGAGTAATTTGATTTTCCTTCCAATATGTTGAACTTGTTGGGCTTCATCAATAATCACAAGTTTATTTTGTTTTCCGATCAATTGAAATAAACGCGTACTGGTATCGGCTTCATTTAATTCTTTAATAATGTCTGCCTCATCTGCATTAAGCCAAATACCTGGTAACCCAATCTGTGTCATTACATTTTTAAGCAAAGTGGTTTTGCCTACTTGCCTGGCGCCTAAAAGGATGATTGCCTTTCCTTTAAAGCATTGATCTACAATTATTTGAGACAATTTTCGATTAACCATGGTGAAGTATCTTAAGTTAGCAAAGATAATATTCAACCATCTAATACAAAAAATAGGCCTAATTTTAATAATATAATAGTAAAAACAGGCCTAATATACATTTTGTATAATAAAAAACAGGCCTTTATTTCATTTTAACGCTTACAATTGAAGGTTAAGCAACTCTAAGGACTTGCCGAATGTAGAGCAGCCGATTGCAGAGTTGTTGACCGTAGAGCGGCCAAATTTCAAGAGAATCTATTCGTTTCTGTAATACAAACTGCAACACTTTTCTTTCTGAAAGTACTTTTTCGCTGATGCTTCAATCTGCTCCTTTTTCAAGCTCTTGTAATTCTCCAATTCTGTAAAAACCAGATTCGGATTGCCCAGCCATTCCGCATAAGAAAGATTTAACGCCTGGTTGATTACACCCAATTGCGAAAACAAATAAGCACTCTCATTTTTGTTCATGTATTTTTCCCAGGTGTGATCGGGGATTGCCTGGGTTTTCAATTCGTCGATGATATTCCAAAATTCAGTTTCCGCTTCTTCGATGGTATGGGCGGGATTGATTTTTGCTTCGACAATAATCAATCCGGGGTCTGTGGTGGCGGTGATATAACAATCGATTGTTGAGCAAATCATTTTTTCTTTTTTCAACCGGCTGTATAACATTGAAGATTTACCTTCTGAAAGCATGTCGGTCATAAAATCGATAGCATAAAAATCAGGATCAACTCGTCCACTGGAATGAAATGCATAATAAAATCCTTCTTCAGGTAAGTCTTTATGAAGTGTCAGACTCCGATGCTCCGAAATGGGAGATTCCGGAGGATAAAACCGGACTGCACTTAACTGCGATTTGATTTTTCCAAAATATTTTTCGATCAGTGTTTTTGTTACATTCCAGTCAATATTGCCATTGACAACCAAAATTGCATTTGCCGGATTATAAAAAGTATTGTAAAAATGTTCCGCATCTTTTATGCTGAGTTCTTTCAATTGATCACGGCTAAATCCGATTACAGGCCAGCGATAGGGATGTTCTTTATATGCAAGGTTCATCAAATGATGTGTAAAATCACCATATGGGTTGTTTAGATAAATCTCGCTGAATTCTTCGATGACAACGCGTTGCTGTGTTTTAAAATCTTTGTTGCTTACATGAAATCCACTGATGCGGTTGGACTCTAATGCCAGTAACAATTCTAGCTGTTGTGCAGGAGCAATGGAGTAATACTGGGTGGTGTCAGTTGTTGTAAATGCATTGCATTCACCGCCTGCATTCTGCAATATGCTATCAAAGTCAATATCAGGTCCGCAATTGGAAAACATGAGATGTTCAAACAAATGGGCTATTCCGGTTTTATCCGGGGATTCATCTCTCGATCCTACTTTATACAAAACACAAACTGCAGCCATTTTTGTGGTCACATCTTTTTGTAACAATACCGTCAGTCCATTATCCAGTTGATATCTTTCGAATGGAGAAATGATTGGAGAAGTTGATGTATTCAAATAAATTTAATTAGAGTATCTTTCAAAGATAGTTTTTTTTGAAGTCTGAATATCCCCGCCTGTCGGATGTGCAGGGATTAACGTATATCGATTTTAGAAGTAAAAGATCGTAATTCATTATTCGTTAATCAGTGTTCTAAATTCAATTCAAATTTTATCGATGGTTCCCACCATATTCTCAGGTACAACCCATTGATCAAATTCGGATTCCGTAAGGTAACCCAATTCAACAGCAACTTGTTTCAGGGTCTGTCCTTGTTTGTGTGCCGTCTGTGCAATTTCAGCTGCTTTGTAATACCCGATTTTTGTATTGAGTGCGGTAACCAGCATCAACGAGTTGTTGAGATTTTTCTTTATGTTTTCAGGTATCGCCTCT
>JBGAWX010000176.1:0-7693 GCA_044227375.1 Saprospiraceae bacterium | reverse complement strand
GTCCGTGCCTATTTTTTTCGCTTTGAATTTTCTTCCATCTTTTAATATGACTTCAATATTATCAGCAAATTCCACGACGTGATTATTTGTGACAATGTACCCGTCCTGAGAATAAATCACCCCGCTGCCACTACCCCGTTTTTGTTGATAATAAGGATCCAAAAATCCAAACCCTCTCAAATCAAATTGTCGGAAAAAAGGATTTACCTCTTCCATTTTCTGCCTTGCAAGCTTTTCACTTTCCTCGGCATTGATTTGAACCACTACATTCAATGCCTTTTCTGCGGCAACCGTAAAATCCTGAGGGGCATTGCCATAGAAGGATGCATTCACTGCATGAGCCAGTGCTGGAGGGGAACCTAGAGCATTAAACTTTTCTCTATTGACAAAAAGAAATGCACTTAATACAAGGGCACCTCCAAAAATTCCACTTAAACTTTGAATAATGAACTTTTTCATAGATCCTGATTTTTTTCGAAAATAACAAATTCTAAACGGCAGGTTTTAGTTCCCTATTCCCTGTTGAATCAGTTTAACTTGAATTTAACGCTCAATAAATTACTTCTCAATTTAGGACTACTCTTTGCGTGATGCAATTATTAACCTGTAAAAAGTAAAACGGATACCCGGTCGGTTGATTTATTGACAAGCCTTTTATTAACTGTTAGGCTTTTAGTGTCCCAAATTCTGGAAAGCGGCTTACTTTAAGGGCAAATAATTCTTATTATTTACATATAATATTTTTTAATAATCTATAAAATATTGTATATTTGCGACTGTTTAATACCAAGTACGTATGAAAAATGCAATCAGAATTCTTTTATACCTCCTGCTGGCTTTATTGGTTGTAGCAATTGCTGTAATCATTTATAAACGCAGTAAAGCTCCTGTTGATGACATACCTGCAACAGCAGAAATGGCGGATAGCCTTTTCATGGATCAGAATCAGAGCAATCAAACAGCATTGAATGGAGAGGATAGCATGATTTTGGATATGACAGGCCAATTGCCATCCCAGGTGGGTGCTCCGGCTTCAACAGATTCCAAAACTTCAGAAAATAAGCCATCGGAAAGCAAACCTGCTGAACCGGCAAACAAACAAGCTACCAATACGAATATCAATAATTCAAGCATTGATTACAGTCAACCGGTTACACCTGTTGAACAAACAGCAGCTGTGAATACAAGTCCTAAGGCTCAGAAGGTTGCGGATCATTCAACTAAAACAAAAGCTGAACCTGTAATTTTGAAGAAGACTGAATCCAAGTCATCGGGAAAGACTGCGGCGAAGGCAACATCGCCCAAATCAGCAGGATTTTATGTGGTATCCGGCAGCTTTATTGTTCCAGGACATGCAGATGAACAGGTAAAGAAATTAAAAAAGCTGGGATATAAATCCGCAAGCAAAAAAGTATTTGGATCTTCTGAATATTATTCCGCTGTAGTCGGGTATTACGACAATCGTTCTGAAGCACAAAAAGTAGCAAGTAAATTACAAGCGAAGGGAGAAAAAGCCTTTTTGAAAGCGAAATAATAATTCATTTTAAAATTATTAATAGACATCAATTATCCAAGGATTAGTGAATTTGTTTGTGTATTTTCTACTCACCTCTTCGAATAACACTTCACCAACACCGGGTTGTGATCGGAATAACTCGTGTGCAATACCCGGTGATTGCAAAACTGGATCAATTCTTCATCTCCCAATATAAAATCAATCCGCAATCCCGGTAAGGCCCCAACATAGGTTGTGCCGATTCCATCACCACATTCGAGAAAGCTGTCCTTTCTTCCTTTGCTGAGCAATTTATAAATATGTGAAAACGGAGTGTCATTAAAATCGCCGGCGATGATGCAAGGGATATGAGATTGAGCAGCATGTTCCATCAACTGTCGTGCTTGTTTCGTTCTGATGATGGCAGAATTTCTGTACTTTTTCAGAATTCTTTTTACAAGGTTAATCTTTTCTGCATTTTTTTCTTCTTGTTCATCTGTAATCATTTCAACATCTTTTACAATCCGGTTACTTTGCAAGTGGACGCTGTAAACGCGTATTTTCTTTCCCTGAATTAACAGGTCTACCCAAAGGCAGCTGTTCGTACGCGTTCCAAAATCAACAATTCCTTTATCTAGTAGCGGAAATCTTGAATAAATGGCGGTGCCATGTTGAATGAGGTAGTGGAAATATGGATACAATCCCGTTTTATTGATGATGTCATCAGAAAAAAAATTATTTTCCTGTACGCATAAAATATCCGGTTCATGTTCACGAATAAATGTAGTGAATTTGGATTTTTTAATTTGCATCCTGTTTTCGGAAGTATCCTTCAGTTGTTTGAGTCCATACACATTGTAACTCATGATGGTGAAAGCTTCCTGTTGGCATTTTTTATTTTTATTTTCTTCTCCGAAAGAAAAAAGTAATGTCCAGGAATGCCATCCAATCAATAAAGTCAGAATGGGCAACCAAATATTTTTCCAGTGGAAGACCAACCAGAATAAAGCAAACAGAATATTTAAAAGAAAAATTACCGGAATGAACAAACTACAAATCGAAAACATCCAGAAACTGGCAGGATCCAATCCGGCAACAAAATACATGATTACGCACAATACAGACCAGACTATATTGACTGACAGAATAAAGCGTAGCATATTATTCTTTGCTTATGTTTTCCAGAAATTCCTTTTCATCAGGGGTGAGGGCATCCATTCCCTTGGTTTTGATTTTGTCAAGGATCTTATTCAGCTTTTCTTCTTTTGGAACGGCAGGAGAATGGTTTGATGGTTTGTTGGTTTGATTACTGAATTTTCTGATTGTTGTCCCAACAGTACTTTTAGGATTGAATGGACGTGAATATTTTTTGTCACTTTTAAACCAATCGAGCCAACCATCCATGGCAATTCCACTTCTCAATAAGGTAATATACAACCAGCCCATAAATGCTCCGCCAACATGGGCAAAATGACCGCCACTGTTTGAATTCTGACCTGCAAAAAGTAAATCTAAAATCAACACCACCAGGGCGAGGTATTTGATTTGCACATTCCCGATCAGAATCAGGCGAATTTCATATTTGGGAGAAATCGTAGCTGCAGCAAACAAAAGACCACAAACCGCAGCGGATGCTCCGTATGCATGTACTTCGATGCCTTTATACCATGGAAAGATGGATGCACTTAGAATAAAAAAAATACCACCAACAATAGCAGATTCAAAAAATATCAGAATGGCATGTCTTCTTCCTATCAAATCCTCAACTATAGCTCCAAGCCAATACAACCAAAGCATATTCCAAAGCAAGTGAAAAAAACCTTCGTGCAAAAAAACATGAGTGATCCACACCCAGGGAAAAATTAAATTGTCCTTCCATACAGACGAAAGGCTGATGCTATGAATGATGTCATAATAAACTTCTCCCGGGAATCCATCATTGCTGAAAGTGAAAAACGCTCTCGTTAGATTTACAATGAGAAAAACTGCGACACAAAGTAAAATGGCTCTCAGCCAAAAACCACCCGTTTTAATGCGATACAGAAGATCTTTATAAATTGATTCGAACATAGAATATGCAATTCTAATCCTTTCTAAAACTCATTGGGTTTGTAAAATGCAACTTTGTTATTTGAGAATCTCGTATTTTTCAAGAGTCATGATACCCGTTAATATCTGGAATTCCTCCCTGTTCTTTTCCAATAGACCAGCATCAACAAACCAAACAAGGCACCTCCCAAATGCGCATAATGTGCAATGCCTGTGTGATATCCACTGAGTCCCCATAAGAGATCAGCGCCGATAAAAAATATGGCCAGGTATTTCGCTTTAATCGGTATTGGAATAAACATCAGACTCATTGGTAGATTCGGATATAAATAAGCCAACCCCACAAAGAGTCCGTTGATTGCCCCTGATGCACCTACAACCGGAATGTTGATTTCATCAATGTTTTGAAAATAGTGTATTGAAATAAATTTTGAGAAAAGATGCAGAATGGCTCCGCCCAATCCACAACCAAAGTAGTAGACAATAAATTTCTTGGTACCAAGATCATTTTCCATCATGGGTCCGATAAACAATAAGGTCATCATGTTAAAAAACAAATGGCCGAAACTGCCATGCATAAACATATGCGTAATCACCTGCCAGGGTTCATACATCGGACTTTCAGGGTAAAACATATACAAGTAGTATTTGTATTCACCCATGATGCTTATGGAAGCAAGGAATAAGATGACATTGATGATGATGAGATGCTTTACAGCTTCGGATATTTGAATCATGAATTATTAGCTGAATTTTTTGTTTAGGTCTTCAGTACTTAAATGAAATAAACATTTTTTCCCGAATGGATTGCTGTAAGGAATTTCACATAAAAATAGTTGTTCGACCAGGGCTTTCATTTCCTCATCGCTTAAAGGTTTTCCTCTTTTTATCGAACTGCTCAATGACATTGATCTTGCCAGATTATCTTCCAAAGATAATTCAAACTCCAGATTCAATTTGTATTGGCTGAGTAAGCGCATGATGAGATCTTGTTCGGCGTATTTACCCTCCAGCATTGCCGGCATTCCGTGTATAACAAATGAATCAGAACCGAATTCTTCAATTTCGAAACCGAGTTTTTGCAGTTGCGGTAAAATCTGAATGAGTTGAATGGCGTCCGGATGACTCAAATGCAAATTTTGTGGAAACAGCAATTTTTGAATTTGTGTTTCACCTGTTTTCAAAGTAGCTCTGTAATATTCATACAGCACTCTTTCGTGTGCAAACTGTTGGTCGATGATTGTGATTCCTGATTTGAGTTGTACCAACAAGTATGATGCGTGAAACTGCACTATTCGAAAAGAGTCATCATGGGTCTCGAGTTGGATTTGTGATTCTTGTCTATGCCCAAGTTGATTTTCAGTATCCCCCGCTTCATGTTTCGGTGTCAAAGAGGTTTCACCACTGGGATTTACCAATTGAACCCATGATACCTGGCTGCCTGTATTCTGAAATGGAAATGATGATTTTTGAAAATTAGGAGAAGAGGCCGTTCCTCCTCCGCTCATCATTTTATCCAAACCCGGATTGGATTCTTCAAAATCAAGTTGCGGAGTTAACGAAAATTGGGCAAGACTGTATCGTGTGGCGGCTTTCAGAAATTGATAGATCAACCGCTCATCTTCAAATTTGATTTCGTGTTTTGTTGGATGTACATTGACATCGATTTGTGACGGATCGATGTGCAGAAATAAAATGTAAAACGGAAGATGTTCTGCCGGAATGATATTTTCATAAGATGAGCGAACCGCATGCTGTAAATACGGACTTCTGATAAAGCGTCTGTTGACAAATAAGATTTGCTCTCCTTTTGCTTTTTTCGCGATTTCTGGTTTTCCGATGAATCCCGTGATTTCCACCACATCAGATTGCGGGCTCACGGGGATCAGGTAATCCTGATATTTTTTACCATAAATACCAATGATCCGCTGTTTGAGATTTCCGGGAGCCAATTGATACATCAGGTTGTCATCAATATGATACGTAAAGGCTATTTCAGGAAAAGACAGTGCCTGATAAATAAATTCATCATGAATATGCCTGGATTCTACGGAATCTGCTTTCAGAAACTTTCTTCTCGCAGGAACATTGTAGAACAGATTTTTGACCTGAATTTGTGTTCCGGTTGGACACGCGCAGGGTTCCTGTGATTTAATCTTCGAATCATTAATAACAATACGGGTACCTGTTTTGTCTGAAGCAGGTTTCGTTTTCAATTCAACCTGGGCAACTGCGGCTATCGAGGCCAGAGCTTCACCTCTGAATCCTTTGGTTTGAATTGAAAATAGGTCTTCTGCGGATTGAATCTTTGATGTTGCATGCCGTTCGAATGCCATACGGGCGTCTGTCGGCGACATGCCGCAACCATTGTCACTGATTTGAATTAATGTCTTGCCTGCATCTTTGATCAGCAATTTAATTTCTGTAGCCCCGGAATCAATAGCATTATCCATCAATTCTTTAACTACAGATGAGGGACGTTGAATCACTTCTCCTGCAGCTATTTGGTTGACTACATGGTCGTTGAGCAAATGAATGATGTCCGGCATGAGGTTTCTTCCTGGAATGAAGGCAAAAGTAAATAAGATATGAACTAAGAACTATGAACCATGAGATAAAAAGATACGGATTGTTAATCAATCATTGCTGAAAAAGGACAATTTGTTAAACGTCGTCATTTTTTTACATCTCTGATCTCACAATTCAGATTTCATAGCCTTTCGAAGTCAATTAACAAATCACCCTTGTCGGTTGTTACTGAGTTCTTTCATCGTATCTTTGAGCCTTATTTTACAGTATGAGTGATCAAATTAAGCATGAATGTGGGCTGGCTTTGGTCCGTTTGCTGAAACCCCTGGATTATTATCAAAAGAAATACGGAAGCTGTTTTTACGGACTTCAAAAGGTGCATCTGCTCTTACAAAAACAGCGAAATCGCGGACAGGATGGCGCTGGTCTGGCAACCATCAAACTCGACATCGAACCCGGAAAAAAGTACATCTCCCGCAGGCGGAGCAATTCATCGAATTACCTGCAATCTTTGTTTGAAGGCATTATGCATCATTTTGATCATTTAAAAGAAGATCAGTTAAATGATGGAAAATGGCTTAAAGAAAACATGCCCTATATGGGGGAATTGTTGCTTGGCCATCTGCGATACGGAACTCATGGGGATAACACCATTGAAACCGTTCATCCTTTCATAAGGGAAAACAACTGGATCAGCAGAAATTTAGTACTCGCCGGCAATTTCAACATGACCAACGTAGAAGAATTGTTTGATAAGTTGGTTTCTCTTGGTCAATATCCTAAAATAAAATCGGATACAATTACAGTACTTGAGAAGATCGGTCATTTTCTGGATGAAGAAGTTCAGCAATTGTTCAACTGGTATAAACCGGAAGGATACAGCCAAAAGGAGATCAATCCTTTGATTTTTAAAAATCTCGATGTATGCAGCGTCTTGAATAAAGCCTCTAAAAAATTTGACGGTGGATATGTAATTGCAGGAATGATCGGACATGGTGATGCCTTCGTGCTCAGAGATCCCAATGGAATTCGTCCTGCATTTTATTATCAGAATGATGAAGTGGTTGCGATGGCTTCCGAACGTCCTGCTTTGCAAACTGCATTTGAAGTAGGTGCTGAAGAAATTAAGGAATTAAAACCGGGAAACGCACTCATCATTAAATATCATGGAGAAGTAAAAGAAGAGTTGTGTATCGAACCCGGTGAGAAAAAGTCATGTACGTTTGAACGGATTTATTTTTCTCGCGGTAACGATGTGGACATATACCAGGAGCGGAAAAATCTGGGAAGAGAATTAGCCCCTGCAGTATTGCAGTCCATAAATAAAGACATGGAGCATAGTGTATTCTCATTTATACCGAATACATCAGAAACTGCTTTTCTCGGATTGATGGAAGCGATACACGATGATCTCAATCATGAGAAAACACAATGGTTGCTCAAAGAGAAAAATAATTTGTCATCAGAACAGATCCGGAAAATTTTAGCTGTAAAACCCAGAATGGAAAAACTGGTTGTGAAAGATGATAAAATGCGCACGTTCATTGCAAATGATAAAGTACGGGGCAAAATGGTTGCTCATGTTTATGATGTAACTTATGGTGTAGTCAAACCCGGAGT
>JBGAWX010000175.1:0-7710 GCA_044227375.1 Saprospiraceae bacterium | reverse complement strand
ACCGGGAACATTGCAGCACGGCAACGATAGCCCGCTACTTTGATGCGGAACACAAAGCATTCGGATTGTTGATGAAAGCAGAAGTTGAAAATGGTGAACGCGTGTTGAAAAATCCAAAACGGCCGTTGACCGCAATAATCGGCGGAGCAAAAGTCTCAGATAAAATAGAATTGATCTCCAATCTCATCGATCTGTGTGACAATATTCTCATCGGTGGCGGAATGGCATTCACATTTCAAAAAGCAATGGGTACTTCAATTGGCAAGTCTTTGTGCGAGCATGAAAAATCAGATCTCGCATTACAACTCATAGAAAAAGCAAAACAAAAAAATGTCAAACTGCTTTTTCCAGTGGATGCGGTAATCGCCAAAGAATTTAAAAATGACACAGAATTTGAAACCACTTCAGATACAAACATTAAAGAGGATTACATGGGTCTTGATATCGGACCCAAGACCATCGAACTATTCACCAGAATTATCAATCTTTCTGCAACTATAATCTGGAACGGACCTATGGGCGTATTTGAAATGGATAATTTTTCGAACGGAACCAAACAAATTGCCCTTGCCGTTGCTGATGCAACACAATCCGGAAGTTATTCTTTAATCGGAGGTGGTGATTCTGTTGCCGCAATCAATAAATATCATCTTGAAAACAAAGTGAGTTTTGTATCAACAGGAGGTGGCGCCATGCTCGAGATGTTGGAAGGAAAAAAACTACCCGGAGTAGAACGGATTATGCAGAACGAGTAACGCAGAACTAATAACGATGAACGATGAACCATGAGGGGGAAACGCAGAACGAGGAACGATGAACGATGAACGATGAACGATGAGGGGAAACGCAGAACTATGAACGATGAACGATGAGTGGGTAACGCAGAACGATGAGGGGGAAGCGCAGAACTCATAACGATGAACGATGAACTATGAGAGGGAAACGATGAACGAGGAACTATGAAAGAGGAAGGATGAGAGGGAAGCGCAGAACTATGAACTATGAATGCAGAACGATGAGATGGAAACGCAGAACGGAGTTCTCTTCACACCAATCTCTAAGCGTTAATCTCTCATAGTTATGCGTTACGCGTTCATCTCTCATCACTATGCGTTCATCGTTACGCGTTCATCTCTCATCACTCATCACTATGCGTTATTCGTTCATCGTTATACTCTCATCGTTACGCGTTAATTCAGTCTGTCAATTAACAAGATCAAAGACAATATCGCAGTGGCTTGTCCAATAGTATCTGCAACTACTTTCCCCCAATCGACATCCTTTTTTTCTTTCTTTTGTTTTTCGGGAGTTATCTCTTTGAATCCTACATTGATGACTGACCCTTTGTACACCTTGGGATACGATTTGAAAAACAAAAAACGCTTTGTTCGTTCAATTTTTCCATTGGCATGCTCGACAGTAATCTTTTTGATGTCGCCGTTTGGAGAAATGCCCGCAGCATAATGATCGATGTAGAACTTTGCTGTTTTGCCATCGTGATAAGCCACTGAAATCGTATTGTTGTTGAGCAACATTTTCTCGGGATACAAATCCCTGGCATTGGTCGCCCCCGCAATACGGACAAGATCTTTTTGTTTTGGTATGAACACTACGTCAGACTCTTTTAAAATAAAATTGTATTGCGAATTGGGTTTTTCCATGGCTTCTTTTAAATCCAATACCACATATCCGATATTGTCCATAGTCCTATACAAAGTCGCGCCTTCGGGAAATGCTTCCAGCGTCAGGCCGCCTGCGCGTTGAATGACATCGGAAATTTTTTCATTCGGATTCAACAATGCATATGGTCCGGGGTATTTCACTTCCCCATCCAACTGCACCATTTGCTGAAACTGAAACTCGGGTTGGTTTCTCACCACTACGATATCATAAGGATCCAATTTGAAATCCGTGTTTGCATCCAGCTCATTCAGATTCTTTGTGGACACTATGGTTTTTACGATGGTCTTGGTTGGTTCGTTATTTTTTATAATTACCCTAAAAATGTCAATCCTGTTGGTGGCTGCAAAATATGTAAACCCATTTGCAAGGCTGATTAAATCATTTGCAGACATCCCGGTGCCATAAGAATACCTTCCAGGCAATTTCACAGCACCACTAATTTCAACATAAGCAAGATCACTGAAACTGGATTGCGATAAAATAACTAAACTGTCGAATGGCCTGATGAAAATATTTTCCTCCGGTTTTTGATTTTCCATGACCTCTTTGATATCCACCCGGATGACTTCATAATCTCTTTTATTGTTGCTTTTAACACGGAACAGAAATGCATAGCTGAATGCATCCGGTTTTAAACCTCCTGCAAGCAAGACCATATCTTTAATCCGGACATCACTATTTGGATTCAATTCAAATTTGCCGGGCATTCTTGCAGCTCCTTCGACTACAACAAAAGCCTTATCTACAAAAATTTCCTGTTTGTATACCGTCAGTTCATCTTGAGCCTGCAACGAAATATCATCAGAGACTGAACCCTTTTGTGCAGATTCTAAATTCACTCTTAACAAAGAATACGTATTGTTTGTATTTCTTCTCTTAATAAATGCGAATTGCAAATTGGATTCCGGAGTAAGTTCAATCTTACTCAAGAGTTCTGAAAGTTTCATGCCGGTCTTGTATTGATAGGAAGCTTCAACGCGAACTTCTCCTTTTACATAGACATACTCTTCAATTTCTGTATGAATGGAAAAAACTTTAATCTTATCTCCTCTTTTTAATATAAAATCTCCGCCTTTCGAAACAATATCTGCATAAGGAACATCCAAGATTAATTTCTTGTCATTCTGTATCCGTTCTATTTGTATGGTTTTGCGTATCGCATTTTCTTTCAATCCTCCTGCAAAAGAAATTAATTGATTTAAATCTTCGGTGGCCAATAATTCATATTGGAACGGACGATTTATTGCACCTTCAATGCTTACTACTTTTTCGGCAACAGGTACCTGGATGACGTCATTGTTTTCGAGGTAGTAATCTTTTTCAAGTACCGGATTCTCCATAAACTTATACACATCCAGCATTTTGGTGACGCCTTTGCGAATCACTTTGATTCTTCGTACTGATCCAAGATTGGTGGGTCCGCCGGCAGCAACTAAAGCATTAAATGCGGTATTTACCGCTGGAATGGTGAATCCACCGTAATGATACACTTCACCAAAAATATTGACATTGATAGTACGGGAATAATTTAAGGCGACTTCAAACTGGTTCGAGTTGAAATGGTAAAATCTTTTAAAGTAATTGGTAAGAATTGATTTTGCACGACCCAATGAAACTCCTTTTAAAAATATTCTCGGCATTCTGTTGGGAGTAATATATCCTTCCTCGTTCACCTCATACTTTTCATTCAACTGACTCAATCCCCAAATGGTAATTGTAAGCTGATCGCCAACACCCAATACATAAGATAAAGGGGGCTTAACGTCATTCGCCTGCTGATACAAACTTAAACTCTTGTTCCGGAAAATGTGTTGGCCCCAAATTGCAACAGTATCTTTTACCACAAGCACCTCACTTGATTCCAGTTTTGTAGTGTCTCCATTTTCTGAAGGATTAATATCTGTTTGATGAATATTCTTTTGTCTGGTATTGTTGATGGCTTCTGAAACACTCTTGTTTTTATTGTCAATTGCCGATGGGGTCGATTTCATTCTTTTTTCTTCGGCTCTCTGCTCTTCAATTTCGACAATCGCCTTTTTAATTTCTTCCTGCATTTGCACTGCCTGTTCTTCAGTAAGATTTTCCAGCGCATCAACATCAATACCCTTTGCTGCCAGGTGAGCCCTGATCTCCTCTTCGGTTATTCCTTTGTTCTGAAGTTCAGCTTTTGCCTTATTTTCTATAATTTGTTTTTGTTGCGAAAATAAATTTGCTGAAGTTGCACATGACATACCCAAAAAAATCAGCAAGCAGAATATAGTCTTTGTTTTCATAAACTATTATTTCAAGTAATGCTTTTGATAATATGCTTTGTATTCTCCGGAAGTGGCATGATCAAGCCATTCCGGATTGGAGATATACCAATCTATAGTTTTTGATAATCCTTCTTTTAATGAATGCTTAGGCGTCCAGGCCAATTTGGATTTGATCAACGACGCATCAATTGCATATCGAAGGTCATGTCCCGGTCTGTCTTTTACAAATTGTATTAGTGCTCTGGATGTACCCGGAGAATTTCCAAGTTTTTCATCTGTGAGATCACACAACAACATGACCAGGTCAATATTTTTCATTTCAGAATTTCCTCCAACATTGTAAGATTCGCCGGGCACTGCTTTATGAAATATGACATCAATTGCTGAAACATGATCACCAACCCACAACCAATCTCTGACATTCTTACCTTCACCATAAACCGGCAATGGCCGTTTGTTGATGATGTTATTTATAATTAATGGAATGAGTTTTTCAGGAAACTGATATGGTCCATAATTGTTAGAGCAATTCGATAAGATAACCGGTAGATTATAGGTATGAAAAAATGCCCTCACAAAATGATCCGAACTTGCTTTGGATGCAGAGTAAGGAGACCTTGGATCATAAGCAGTGGATTCCGTAAAGTATCCGGATTCGGATAATGAACCGAACACTTCATCCGTACTGATATGGTAGAATCGATGTGCGGATAAATTGTCCTTCCAGCTTTCCTTTGCACACAATAATAAATTCAAGGTACCAAGCACATTCGTTTTTACAAATGCGGTAGGGTCCTCAATTGATCGGTCGACATGGGATTCTGCTGCAAGATGAATGACATCCGTGATTTGCTCGGCCTGAAAAACAGATTCTATTACTGGCCGGTCTACGATGTCCGCTTTGATAAATTCATAGTTGGCGGCATGTTCTATATCTTTTAAATTTTCAAGATTGCCGGCATATGTGAGATTGTCCAGATTGATGATTTGATATTCCGGATATGTGTTTACAAAATGTTTTACAACATGAGTGCCGATAAATCCTGCACCGCCTGTGATTAATATTCTTTTTGAATTTTGCGTCATATTCGTTTACACAACTACTTTTTTAAAATACTCATAAGTCATCGCCAATCCCTGGGAGCGATCTACTTTCGGAGTCCAGTTTAAAATCTTTTTTGCGACACTGATGTCGGGCTTGCGTTGTTTCGGATCGTCAACCGGTAAAGGATGATATGCTATTTTTGATTTTGTATCCGGGACCAGGGCCAATATTTCTTCAGCGAATTCGCGGATGCTCAATTCTTGTGGATTGCCAAGATTAACCGGAAGTGCATAATCACTCAACAACAAGCGGTAGATGCCTTCCACTAAATCATCAACATAACAAAAAGAACGCGTTTGTGATCCATCACCAAAGATGCTGAGATCAATACCTTTTATTGCCTGACTGAAAAATGCCGGTAAAACTCTTCCGTCTTCCACTCTCATGCGTGGTCCATAGGTGTTAAATATTCTGACAATTCTGGTTTCAAGTTGATGATAACGATGATACGCCATCGTAATTGCTTCCTGAAACCGCTTGGCTTCATCGTACACTCCACGCGGACCGATTGGATTTACATTACCCCAATAATCTTCTGTTTGCGGATGCACTAATGGATCTCCATACACTTCAGATGTTGAAGCAATCAGAATCCGCGATTTTTTTTCCTTTGCAAGACCCAACAAGTTGTGGGTACCCAATGAACCTACCTTAAGGGTTTGGATCGGCATTTTTAAATAATCGATGGGAGAAGCAGGCGATGCAAAGTGAAGGATGTAGTCCAATTTTCCGGGTACATGGACAAACTTGCTCACATCATGATGATAGAATTCGAATTCCTTCAACTTGAATAAATGTTCGATGTTGGCAAGGTCACCGGTGATCAGATTATCCATACCAATAACCTGAAACCCTTCTTTGATAAACCGGTCGCAAAGGTGCGAACCTATAAATCCGGCAGCTCCGGTAATTAAAACTTTTTGACTTGACATATGAGCAGCAAATATACTAATTTTCAGTTAATATAGTTGATAATCAATGAAAAATATAATAGATAAAAAATATATGTTACAAGGATTCGATTTAAAGATCGGCGAGCGGAGATCCGGAACTTTGGATTGGAGTTATGACTAAAAGACAAGACTCAGATTAATTATCTCATAATTTAAAACTTAGATCATAGAGCTCAGATCTCAGCCTTACTTTTGGATTATGAAATGGAAACTATTCGCTTCAACATTTATGCTACTCCTTTTGGAGCAACAGGTTTTGAAATCCCAGGAAAGTGCCGTCTTGCTGCCTGAATTCAGTTATAGCTATGGCATTCCCGGTGCGGATTTGGAGAAACGGTTCGGAAACCACTTATGCCTTGGCGTTGGTGTTACTTACCAGCCTGCAAAAAATCATTTTAATTATGGCGGTAAGTTTTCTTACTTTTTTGGATCTGATGTGAAAGAAGATGTGCTAAAGCCCTTCCGGTCAGGCTTTGAAGGATTGTTATTGGGTAGTGACAATTACCTTGCTGAAATGAAACTAAAAGAAAGGGGATTTATTCTACAGCTGAATGCCGGGGGATTGATTCCGGTGTTCTCACAAAACAAAGCCAGGCAAAGTTTGAAATGGCAGTTAGGAATTGGTTACATCCAACATTATATCCGGTTTGTAGATGATGCTAAAGCCTTAACCCAATTTACCACAGATTACATTAATGGACTCGACAGGATGTGCAATGGTTATGCCATCATTCCATTTCTGGGATATGAATTTTTATCACGCAAAGGCTGGCTGTCTTTTTTTACAGGAATTGAACCCATGTTTGCTTTTACTGAAAACAGACGCAGCGTCAATTATGATACCAATCAATCGGAGTTGGGCATTTCGCGTTTTGACATGATGATCAATTTCAAAATCGGATTGTATCTTCCTTTCTATCTGAATACCGATTACGAGAAGATCGAATATTGATGTATTGGATTTACAAACCCGCCATCGCCCTGTTTTTTCAATGCTTCCGCATTGCAGCATGGTTCAGGACTGATGCTAAAAAATGGGTTGCCGGTCGCAGAGGTTGGAAGGAACAATTAATTTCATTCATTAATTCTGTTGCACAAAACCATTCACAACGCATTTGGTTTCATGCTGCTTCATTAGGTGAATTTGAACAAGGACGAGAACTCATCGAATTGATCAGAAAAAATCATCCTGATACCATTCTAATCCTGAGTTTCTTTTCCCCATCAGGGTATGACAAATGCAGAAATTATGCAGCAGTAGATTATGTCTGTTATTTTCCATCGGATTCATATCATGAAGTTGAATCCTTTATAGAAATCATAAATCCATCTTTCGTCATTTTTGTAAAATACGATTTTTGGTTTAATACCTTAGAACTATTAAACCGAAAAAAAATTCCGTTCTGTTTTATTTCGACCATTTTCAGGAAAAATCATTTTCTTCTTCATCCTTTGTTCCGATCTCTTTTGAATAAATTAAAACCCGCACATCAAATTTTTTTACAGAATGAATCCAGCTTTGACCTTTTACAAGAAAAAGGATTTCACAACATCCAGGTATGCGGTGACACCCGCCTGGACAGGGTTTACAAAGTAGCCACAGAGCATATCGTGATTCCGGGTGTTGATGAGTTTTGTGTAGATCATCGTATTTTTATTGCCGGCAGTATTTGGGAAAGCGACTTGAAAATAATCGGGGATGCCATCGATCATG
>JBGAWX010000174.1:3835-7727 GCA_044227375.1 Saprospiraceae bacterium | reverse complement strand
AAATTAATTAAAAAAAATTTAAAAAGATGATGAAGAATTAATTTTTAATAAAAAATGTTTATTATTATTAAGTTATTTATATGATTCTATAAATTATATTGGAAAAAGATGATGAGTAGATATATTTATTTTTTTTATAATAAACATAATAAAAAAAATAAATATTTAATAAATTAGGTTTATCAGTAAATTTTTATAAAAAATCTTTTTAATTACAATAGTTGGTTAACAATTCCAGATTTTCGAAATGAAAAAATCATTTTTAATAATTGCTTTAATTTGTTTGAGCCTATCGGGTTATTGTCAATTGCCCAACGGATCCAATGCTCCTGATTTTGATGTAGAAGATGTGTTTGGCAATACTTACAGTCTTTATGCCATGATGGGAACAAACAAATCAGCTTGTGTTGGATTTGAAGCGACTTGGTGTTCCTTTTGCTGGCATTTGCATGAAAGCGGTGTACTGCAAAATGTAACCAACAACTTGAGTGCTTATACCACTGTGGTCATGCTCGAATCGGACTGGGATACCAATACGGATTGCCTTTTTGGTTTGCCAAGTTGTAACAACTACACCTGGGGCGATTGGGTTGCAGGAATGCCATATACTGTTGCGGATTTATCTTCTACTAATGGCTCTACGGTGGCCAGTGATTATGATCGATATTCTTATCCATTGCTCTATGTAATCTCTCCGGATAAGAGGACTTGGTTGATTGTGGAGCGATCTTATCAAAATTATTCAAATTGGATAACTAAAAGTTTTGCCTTGAATGCAACCGCATCATTGACCCATTCAGTATGTGGGGATAATGGCAAGATTATTTTAAATGTAACCGGTGGATTTAGTACTCTCAACTACAAATGGAGTAATGGTGCTACAACTAAAGATTTGAACAATATTCCGGGCGGTACCTATTCTGTTACGATCACTGATGCAAATCAATATTTTAAATCATTCGGGCCCTGGATCATTGATGGCCCTGCTAAGCGTGTTGATATCACAAGCTATTCTCTTGCTAATGTAAAATGCTTTGATGGGGCAACAGGCAGTATTGAATTGGAAGTAGATTTTGGAACTCCACCATATACGTACAATTGGTCTAATGGTAATAAGTCGAATTTCAATCCAAATCTGAAAGCAGGCACATATAGCTTAACCATTGCAGACAATAAATCCTGTACCAGAATCAAAACATTTACGGTGAGTCAGCCTCCATTACTTACAGCTACTGCGATTTCGAGTAAAGAATTATGCGACAATATGGACGGATCCATTCAGCTTAAAGCACTTGGAGGATTTCCGCCATACGTATTTGATATTGGTGATGGCGATCAGGGCAATTCTGAATTTAAAAAATTAAAGGGCGGAAAAGATTATTCAGTAACGATTACGGATTTCAATGGTTGCAAAGAGTTATTAAAAATAAATGTAGATGCAACGCACAAGCCAAAAGCAGATGCTGGTATTGACAAACCTTTGGATTGTATTCATGATACCATCAGTCTTGATGGAAGTCAATCTGAACAATCGGCATGGATGGCAAATGTGTGGTCTACCATTGATGGTAATATTTTGAATGGAGCGGAGACCTTATTCCCGGATGTCGATAAGCCGGGAACATATTATCTCAAAGTCACAAATACAAATAACAAGTGTTTCAATGTGGATTCTGTTGTTGTCAAAGATGAGCGCTTCTATCCGGATATTAATGCAACAGGTGATACGACATTAAATTGTTTGTTTACCGGAACTGATTTACAGGGGAGCAGTAATTATGAACCAGTTCGGTATTATTGGAAAAAGATAAACGACTCAATATTTATTTCTACTGAAAAGATGATTCATGTAAGTGATTCCGGCAAATATGTATTTCATGTAATCGATACAATGAATCTTTGTATTGCAAAGGATACCGTTGAAATTAAAACAGATCAACAAAAGCCTGAAGCTTTAGCAGCACCTGCACGTGATGTAAGTTGTACGCATACTGAAGTCGTTATCGATGCGACATCATCTTCTCGGGGTGCTCAGTTTGAATATCAATGGACGAGTGTCGATGGCAATATTGTAAATGGAGCGAATACCTTAAACCCTGTGATCAATAAAGGAGGCGTCTATTTACTTGAAGTGATAAACAAGGAGAATTTTTGCAAAGCTTCAATTGATGTAAAAATTAATGAGCAAACACAACCCATTGCCGAATTTGATCAAAATGTTGAAGGGCTCAAAGTCCAATTCAATGATAGGTCACAGGGAAGGCCGCTTACTTGGAGCTGGACTTTCGGAGATGGTACTGCTGAATCTGAAAAAAATCCTGTGCATAATTATGCATCAGATGGAACATACGAAGTTTGCCTTACCATTGAGAATGAATGCGGACTGAACAAAAAATGTGATAAAATAAATGTCGGTATAGTTACTGCATCAGCTCCACTGCGAACTGTAAAGGAATTTTCTATAAATCCAAACCCGGTGAATGGTAACGGAATAATTAAAATTGATTTAGATCAAATCCGGTCTTTTAAAATAAATGTATTGAATGTGTTTGGTGAATCCATCTATAATAAATCCGGAACTGCTAAAAATGAAAGCATCCATATCGATTTTAATGATTTTTCAAAAGGTTTGTATTTTGTAGTTCTCTCGAGTGGTAATTCTCAGCTTGCTTTAAAATGGATCGTCGAATGAAGATGAAGCTTCATTTGTTGAATGAAATCATTTATTCATACGCTGCACTTTCAGTACTTCTAATCTCTTGTTCCGGATGCACTACAATTCCAAATTCTACTTCCAGCGATTATTCCGTGCCTAATTCAAGAGGCTATACAATTCGAAGAGGAAGCGAATACGATTTACAATTAATTAGTGTAGGTAGCGAGGACGTTTATATAAAGCCAAGATATAAAGAGTTGATCATTGAAAAACTTACAGACAATTTAAAAAACCAGGATTCAACGCTATTGGTCTTTAAAAAAGACCTTCAAGACGTCTTACCACTAAGAAGATTGGTAAGCAAGAGGCCCGAGCTTGCATCTCTGACAAGAGAAGCTCCATTTAAAATAATGTTTGAAATTTGTATAGTGCCAGATGGGGAGGTGGTCTATAGCAAATTGCGTTCCGTCAATGGCATGAGCGACAAGAATGAAATTGCGAATCTTCAAAAACTGATGTTTGAATATTCATTTTTTCCGGATAACAAAGCGGCTGAGCTGGAATGTGGATTGTTTACAATTAATGTTTCCGGAGCTATTTACAGATGATCAATTTGTTCCGACCTAATATTTTTATGCCATTAGAGATTTCGTAAAAATAAATGCCCGACTCGAGAGAGCTTATATTGAGTTGTGTTGTGATCGCATTTATAGTTTTGTGCAGTACTAAATTTCCTGAGTTCTGGAACAGCCTAAATTCATAGTCTCCATTTGAAGGAATATCAATCGTGATGAAATGACTTGCAGGATTTGGATAATGCAGGATGAAATTCTTTATATTCTCTGGAGCTTCAGAATCTGTAATCACGATATACTGATCTCCTCCAATGTCGTTGGTCAAGCCTCTTGCAATACAATCAAAGTCAAAGGATACCTCGTTTAAGAGTTTTCCTTTGCCAATTATATTCGGATCCTTTTTAGAAAGATGATAGTCATAAGCGGCGGCATTTACAAACATTGAAGCCATGGCTTGGGTATAATTATTTTCCAATAAACCCTGAGCGCCTTCCCTTAAGGCAATAGATTTATTGGTTAAATTATTGGCGATATGAGTATTTGTAGTGCCGGTAAAGCGATATTCTATTGAATTAAAATAATTGTCTGTCCAAACGGTATTGTTATAGATTTTTGCATTGGGCGTAAGTTCGATTCCTATACCTACATCACGGCTGGTATG
>JBGAWX010000174.1:0-3825 GCA_044227375.1 Saprospiraceae bacterium | reverse complement strand
ATTGTTTCTGATGATTCCTCCAAAGTTTCCTCTTGCGGGGTCATTGCCTAATCCAAAGCCGATCCCGCGATCACAATTGATGATCAGATTATTTTCTGCGATGATGTCTTTAGAATTCGACCAGAAATGAATTGCATGTTCTGCAAGGTTGCCGTCAGGACTTCTTAAGTGTTTGAATGTATTGTTTCTGACAATCCAATTTACGCAATGGTGTCCATCGACTCCTCCGGTGTAGTATTGATTTCCAATGCCTGCAGAAAATTCAAAGTGACAGCATTCGACGATTCCTCCATCAGAAGTAAATGGTTCTGTTGAGCTCCCGGAAATTTTTATAAACTGTTCATTGCCGTCAATAATTTTTACATTATGGATTACAGCGCTGTCGGCATCGACCTCACCATGAATTTGTATCGGATGATAAAACACCCAGCCGATAGTCATGTCGGCAACTGTAAAATGTGAAGCCGCAACATTAAAGATGTGTGTTACATTTCCATTCATACCTTGCCCTCTGATAATGACATCATCTCGATTTCCTGTTGCCCCTTGTATGGTAAGATTTTTCATGTTGGATCCGATGTAAAGAAGGTTAGAGTTTAGGACATAAGTGCCCTTTGATACAAGAATCGTCAAGTCGCCATTGTTGGTATTGGCCTGAGCTAATGCATTCTGAAGTTCGGCAACATTTTTTACGGTAATAGCCTTAGTTGGGATAGGAAGTGGATTGCAATTGCATTGTGCACTTGCGCTTTGATCGAATAAAATTGTAAAGCCAAGAACGATAAGGAATGATTTCATAAGTCAGTATTTAAATTTTAAAAACCGCCGGAGATAACAGAATTAAAGAATAATACCATGTTATCAAAGATAAAATATTTTTTGAAATTTATTTAGCTTTGTAAATAAACTCAAAAGATGAAATGCATTGTTGCCATACTCGGACTAATAATTGCTTCTTTAAGTGTTTATTCACAGACCAAGGATACTATCAAATTGGTCAATCCATCATTTGAAGATAGGCCGACGTGTTGTCAACCACCAAAAGGTTGGACGGATTGCGGGTTTAGAGGTGAAACACCGGTGGATGTACAACCTGCTTTAAATGGCGATAATAAACCTTATTTCAATGTTACTCAATTAGCCTCCGATGGTGCTACGTATTTGGCAATGGTGGAGAGAGAAAATGCAACTTACGAAAGAGTAACTCAGCAACTTGAAAAGCCAATGAAGATCGGACATTGCTATGATTTTAACATCATGCTTTGCAGATCGGATACCTATTTAAGTGGATCAAATAAAAACGATCCATACAAGTTAAAAAATTTTAACGAGCCTGTTGTCAAAAGAATATGGGGTGCAGACTCTGCTTGCGTGAAAAAATCATTGTTGTATACTTCAGATCCCGTTGCAAATACAGATTGGATGAAGTTTGATATTCAATGGAAGATTGATGCTGATGCCCAATTTATTCTCTTTGAAGCTTTCTACAGCAAAAACAATGAATGGGCATACAATGGAAATTTGTTACTTGATAATGCATCCGATATCGTAGAAGTGGATTGTGGGGTATTGAATAAAAAATAAATGTTCAGATTTTCCAAATTCATTTTGAATTGCACTGTGATCATTATTGCGGTGATTGCAAGCCATATTTCATTAGCGCAAATTATTGATAAGATCAAATTGGTTAATCCTTCTTTTGAAGATACACCAAATTGTTGTCTCGCACCGGAGGGCTGGACGGATTGTGGTTTTAGTGGCGAAACGCCACCAGATGTACAACCTGCATTTGATGAAAACGATGAGCCTTTTTACGGTATAAAGAAAATGGCTTTCGATGGGAAGACCTTCCTGGCTATGGTCGTTAGAGAGAGTGGCACTTATGAAAGAATTTCTCAAAAACTGGAGAGGCCCTTACAAAAAGGTCATTGTTATGTGTTTAAAATTGGACTTTGCAGATCGGATACCTATAGAAGTGCAGTAATCAGTAATCCATATTTGCTTAAACAATTCACAGAGCCGGTTTTATTTAGGGTTTGGGGTGGGGATTCATTTTGTAACGATAAGAATTTGCTCATTAAATCAGAGCCCATCATCAATACTGAGTGGAAGGAGTATGTTTTTTTATTTAATGCTGGCTTTGAAATAAGCCATATTCAACTTGAAGCTTTTTTCAATCCGCAAAAGAATGAAACCTACAATGGTAATTTGTTACTTGATAATGCATCCAATATTATTGAAATTGATTGTAATGCAATAAATAAGAAGTAATTTATTTTTTAGTAATCCCTTTCTCCCTTTCTCCCTTTCTCACTGTTTCGCTTTCTTCTGCAATTCCATCAATTTCATCATGCACTCAATAGGTGTCATCGTTTGGACATCAAGCGATTTGATTTCTGCAAGAATTTTCTTTTCTTCAAGTTGAGATTGATCGATAATGCTGATCTGCATTTTCTTTGTCTGAACAGTATTTTTTTCTTCGGCTCCGGTTTTCGCTCTTTTGTCTTCCAGGTCGGCCAGGATTTCCTGAGCACGATTTAACACTTCAAAAGGCATGCCGGCCATTTGGGCTACGTGAATCCCAAATGAATGTTCGCTTCCACCTTCTACCAGTTTGCGTAAAAAAATGACCGTCTTATCAATCTCTTGTGTAGATACGTGAAAGTTTTTTATCCGTGGAAGATAAGCGCTGAGTTCATTGAGTTCATGATAGTGAGTTGCGAACAACGTCTTTGCTTTTCTGTCAGGTACTTCATGAATGTATTCTGCAATGGCCCAGGCAAGAGATATTCCATCATAAGTACTCGTGCCTCTTCCGATCTCATCGAGCAGGATTAATGAGCGGTCTGATAAATTATTAAGAATTGAAGAGGTTTCATTCATTTCAACCATGAATGTTGATTCGCCGGAAGAAATATTATCACTGGCACCCACACGGGTGAATATACGATCAATGTATCCAAGATTTGCTTCTCTTGCCGGAACATAGGATCCGATTTGTGCCAGCAGGCAAATCAAAGCTGTTTGACGGAGCAACGCAGATTTACCGGACATGTTGGGCCCGGTAATCATCAGGATCTGTTGAGTGTCAGAATCGAGATACACGTCATTTGGAATATAATGTTCGCCGCTTGCCAGTTGTTTTTCAATTACAGGATGACGACCGTCTTTAATATCGATTACTTTGCTGTCGTCAACTTGCGGCTTGCAATAGTTATTCGCTATTGCAGTTTTTGCAAATGAAAAAAGTACGTCGATTTCTGCAATGACTTGTGCATTGAGTTGCAAGGGCAGTAAATATTCCTGGAGTTGATCGACTAATTTTTCAAACAACTCTTCTTCCAATTGAATGATGCGTTCTTCTGCACCGAGGATTTTGGTTTCAAGTTTTTTTAATTCGTCAGTGACATAGCGTTCGCCATTGGACATGGTTTGTTTCCTGATCCAGTATTCCGGAACCATGCCCTGGTTTTTATATTTATTGGTTACTTCAAGATAATAACCGAACACAGAGTTATATCCTATTTTCAGATTGGTAATGCCGGTATTGATGATTTCCCTTTTCTGAATTTCGAGTAAAAGGTCTTTACTGTTGGTGAGTACATATTTAAGTTCATCGAGTTCAGAAGAAAACCCGGCATTAAATATACCTCCTTTATTAATTTGATTGGGAGCATCAGGATGCAATTGAGTTGAAATCAATGTGGCAAGACTTACGCATTCCTGAATTTTTTCGCCAAGGTTTAGAAGATTTACATTCTTTTGTTTGGCAAGCAATTGTTTTAATGGAAGAAGTTTGTTGAGGCTTTTCAGGATGTGATTGAT
>JBGAWX010000173.1:7584-7820 GCA_044227375.1 Saprospiraceae bacterium | reverse complement strand
CAGATTACATGAGGTTGCCTAAAAATCAACTGGAACCCATCATGACAAATAGTGAAAACCTGGTACAGTTTGGTGCAAATGCATATGCTAAAACTGCTGCCGGATTGAACATACTTCGTGAAACCATCCTCGGAAGAACTTTATTTGATCACGCATTTAAGGAATATGCAACACGTTGGGCTTTTCATCATCCAACACCAGCAGATTTTTTCCGAACTATGGAAGATGCTTCCGGT
>JBGAWX010000173.1:0-7574 GCA_044227375.1 Saprospiraceae bacterium | reverse complement strand
GGTTCTGGCGGGCCTGGTTCTTTGATATAGAACCTGTGGACATTTCCATCGATAGTGTAAAGGTCAGAATGACCAATGCAGTCGTTCCAATGGTGAAGACAACTTACTATGTGCAATCCCCTGAAATCACAGAAACTGTTACTAAATTCAGAAACAGGCAATCAGGTATGCAATTTCTTGTGGATCGTGATACGTCTTTGAGAGATTTTTATTATTTCTATAATCAAAAAGACGATGATAAAAAAGTTCGCTACAATCCTGTGAAGGCAAATGAAGAATTGCAAAAAGGTGGTGACAGTACGTATCTCTATGAAGTTCATTTTTCCAACAAAGGCGGTATGGTCATGCCGATACTGTTGAGATGGAATTATACTGACGGTACTTATCAGGATGAACGACTCAGTGAACAAATCTGGAGAAAAAATGAAAATGAAATCGTTAAAACCTTCATTCGCACAAAAGAAGTCAAGTCGATTCAAATCGATCCATTTAAGGAAACTGCAGACATCGACGTGAGTAATAATTACTGGAACACCATGGAGCCACCATCGCGTTTCGAACTATTCAAAGCGCAAAAGGAAAACAGGAGAAGACGTGGTGGCGGCGGCAACAATGCGAATCCTAATCCTATGCAGCAGGAGAAGAAGTCGAAGGTGGGAGGATGAAATAAAAATTAAGAATTAAGAATTACGAATTACGAATTAAGACGCCTGGCTGGAGAAAAGGCAATTGAGAAAGACATTCGCTTGCTTAATATCTTGAATTGCTGATAGGAATTTGGATAGAAATTTGAAGTATCAGGAGACACCAGATTATTCATTATGAAACACAATATTATTCAGGAAAAGAGTTTTTCTTTTGCCATTGAAATTATTAAAGTATATCGAAAACTTATAGAAGAGAATAAAGAATACATTCTTTCAAAGCAATTATTGCGAAGTGGTACATCTATAGGTGCGAATATTGAAGAAGCAATTGGCGGATATTCAAAAGCAGATTTTTTATCCAAGATGACCATTGCATATAAAGAAGCAAGGGAAACTTTGTATTGGATTAAATTACTTGCGGCAACAAACTTTCTCAAGGAAGAAGTTGCAATTGATCTAAAGTTAAAGGCAGAAGAAATTATTAGAATCATAGGTAAAATTCAAATTTCTACTAAATCCCTCAATTCGTAAATCCAGACTGTAAGAGGGCGTAATCCGTAATTCGCAATTCGTAATTTTCATTTCATCCATTCCGATATAAAAGCGTGAATCATGTAACTTATCTCATTAAATGTGTAAACTTTTATCGCTTTTCAATATCACCTTTGTCATTATGAAAAACGTAACAAGCAATATTTTTAAATGCGCCGGAATGGTTGCATTATTATTATTAGGGACATTTAGGTCTGATGCTCAATCCTTGGAGATAGGGTTTCGCTATATGCCAACATTTTCAACTTTTGAAATATCCACACCGAGTTCAGGGAGAATTGTTGGAGATTTTGAAACAGGATATGGAGTAGGAGGATTTATAGGAATCAATATATCCCAACATTTTGGGTTCCAGGGAGAAGTCATTTACAATTCAATAAATCAAAAATACTCGGAGCAATCTGTCGAACGGAATGTGAATTTGAAGTATCTCAACATTCCTCTGTTGCTTTCTTTGAATACAAGTAAATCGAGCCGGGTCAATTTTAATATTGTGGTGGGTCCGCAGTTCGGAGTGAGCGTTGGAAGTGATTTGTTCACATCAAATGGTGATGGTTCTACCACTACAAAACCTGTACTTAGAGTTAAGAAAGGTGATTTTGGTTTCGCCTATGGTGCAGGCCTTGATTTCAAACTGATATCTGCTTTGCGCCTGGGTGTTGGATTCAGAGGCGTTTATGGATTGGTTGACATTAGTGACCATAGTGGGACTATTGTAACAGATACTTACTACGTGCTCGATAGAACTCACATCAAAACATATTCTGGTTATATTGGATTATCTCTTTTGTTATAGCGAATCGCATAATGAGAATTGAAACAGATTTTTAATAGACACACAGCCCGTTTATAATTTGAACGGGCTTTTGTGTTTACAAGGGAAATGATTTAGCATGTTGCGATCTGAATGAGAGATGGTACCAGATCTTAAGACATGATGTTCAACGAATCAGTGATTTATATAAATCTTAGTCAGATTTATGTAACCAGTTGGATGGAATCTTCACCAACTTTGTCTAATTCCATAATAATATATTAAACATACTGAAAATTCATATAAAATACATGGTTAGCAATCGCTGCAAATTGGCGGTTAAAGCAGAGTTGACAAAACTTGGTCTGCATTTTATTGTGGTTGATTTAGGAGAAGTGGAGATTATGGAAGACATAACACCAGAACAGCGCGAGCAGTTAAAGTCCTCTTTATCTAAGGTTGGATTTGAATTGATGGATAATAAGAAAGCGGTGTTGATTGAAAAGATCAGAAATGTTGTAATCCAAATGATCCATTATTCTGAAGAAATTATGAAAACAAATTTCTCTGATTATCTAAGCCAAAAGTTGAATTACGATTATACTTATCTCTCAAATTTATTTTCAGAAGTACAGGGAATCACAATAGAACAGTTCATCATTTCACATAAGGTCGAACGAATTAAGGAGCTGATCAACTATGGGGACCTCAATATTTCACAGATAGCATGGAAGATGAATTATAGTAGTGTGGCACACTTATCCAATCAATTTAAGAAAGTTACCGGACTTTCGCCAACGCAATTCAAACAATTGCGAAACAACATTCGAAGTCCGATTGAAGAGATCGGATTGTCCATTACCGCAAAAGTATTTGGAAAAAAGAAACCTTAACATTGAATAATACTACAACATAAATGAATAAAGCTATAATATCACAGGAATCCATGTATGCCAGAAGTCTGATTGAAGCCAGTCTGGATCCATTGTTTATCGTAAATCCGGAAGGGAAAATTACGGATATGAACAATGCATCTATAAGCGTTACTGGAGTTTCCAGAGAAAACCTGGTGGGAACAGATTTTTTTGATTATTTCACTGAGCCAGACAAAGCAAGAGAGGGATATCAACAGGTATTTGCAAAGGGGTTTGTAGCGGATTATCCTTTGACCATTAGAGACCATAAACTTACTGATGTATTGTTTAATGGTTCTGTATATAAGGATGAACAGGGAAATGTTTTGGGTACTTTGATTGTAGCACGAGATATCACAGAACAAAAAAAAATAGAAAAAGAATATGCTGAAGCCGTTGTATTTGCTGAGCTGGCTACTGGATTTGCAGAAGAAGCAAAAAGGAAAGCAGAAAGTGCAACCCGAATAGCGGAAGATGCTGTAAAGGCCAAGCAACAATTTTTGTCAAATATGAGTCATGAAATCCGAACGCCTATGAATGCCATCATCGGATTTACCAAAGTTGTATTGAAGACGGAGTTGACGGCAAAGCAAAAGGAGTATTTAACGGCCATCAAAATGAGTGGTGACGCATTAATAGTTTTGATTAACGACATTCTGGATTTGGCTAAAGTTGATGCCGGTAAAATGACCTTTGAGCAAACCCCATTTAAAATGGCTTTGTCGATTTCAGCCATGCTTCATTTGTTTGAAACTAAAATTCAGGAAAAGAATTTAAAATTGGAAAAAGTATATGATACCAGAATTCCTGAAGTTCTGGTCGGCGATCCGGTTAGATTGCATCAAATTATTTTAAATCTGGTAAGTAATGCAGTAAAGTTTACATCGAAAGGTAAAATTACTGTGAGTGTGCATATGCTGGAAGAGGATGAAGAGAAAGTAACTATTGAGTTTGCGGTTAAAGATACCGGAATAGGAAACCCGGAAAATAAAATTGATAAAATCTTTGAAAAGTGTTAAGCTTTCAAAAGACAAAGGCTGAAGCTGAGATTGAAGCAGATGCCATAGAGATCAATGCCCAGTTAAAAAATATAAAAATACTGGTTGTCGAGGATATCGCACTCAATCAATTATTGATGAAGACACTCCTCGATGATTTCGGATTTGAACGCGATATTGCATCAAATGGAAAAATTGCCATAGAAAAACTTCAGAGCAAAACCTATGATATCATTTTAATGGACTTGCAAATGCCGGAAATGAATGGTTTTGAAGCAACAGAATACATTCGCAACACGATGAAATCCAATATTCCAATTATTGCGTTGACGGCTGATGTGACTACTGTGGATTTGGCAAAGTGCAAGGCAGTAGGTATGAATGATTACATTGCCAAGCCGGTTGATGAACGGGTATTGTACAGTAAAATAATTGGTTTGGCCAAAAAGTCCATTCCATTAAAGGAGGTTGAGCCAAAAGATAATGACCGGCAATTAAAGATCAGATGCATTGATCTGGATTATTTGATGCACCGTACGAAATCGGATCCCCAATTGATGATGGAAATGATATCACTTTATTTAGAGCAAACTCCACCATTGATAAGTACCATGAAAAAGAGTTTACAGGAGAAAGACTGGAATTCATTGTATATGGCTGTACATAAAATGATACCATCTTTTTCAATAATGGGAATTAATGTGGATTTTGAGAACATTGCAAAAAAAGTTCAGGAGTATGCCAGTACCCAAAAGCAAACAGAAGGCATACCCAATATGATTTTGCAACTTGAAAATGTTTGCGCCCAGGCTTGCCTGGAGTTGGAAGAAGAATTTAATTTGATAAAGAATGCCAACTTATGAAAACAGAAAAAATTAAAATATTTCTCGTAGATGATGATGCATTGTTTTTGAAATCCCTTGAAATTGAATTTCTCCAACATGCCGATTTTGACATTCTTACGTTTGCAACTGGCGAACTCTGTGTGAAAAACCTGCTAATGAATCCTGATGTAATCATTTTGGATTATCATCTTGATGGCATCAACAAAAATGCAATGAATGGAATACAAGCCCTGGATGAAATTAAAGCATTCAATCAAGCGATTCATGTGGTCATGCTTTCTTCGCAGGATAAAATTGATGTTGCTGTAAATTGTATGCATCATAAAGCTTTTGACTATGTTGTAAAGAGTGAAACTGCTTTTATGCGTTTGCAGAAAATCATTACTTCAATCTTTCAGTTACAAAAAATGGAGAAGTCCCTGAATTGGTATATGGAAAGAATGTGAAAAGTAGAGAAGTTGAACAAACCGGTAAATGGAACATGGTGTAAGGCTGTTCTGGTGAAGTGAAAAAGATAACAGAACTTTTAAAGCAGTTGAATGCCTCAAGATTAACTATAAATCAAGAATTTCAATCAATGTATATAGTATAATGAAAATTATAATTCCGGTTATAAAGAATATTCCAGGAAGGGTGCTGGCTAAAAAACCATATGTTAAGTTGGCTGAAAAGTCAATCGAACGGTCAAGGGAATTGAATGGTTTTTTAATACAAATTGCAGAGGTCTTTTTGTTTATAACCCAAATTATAAAGCAGACATTTTCACCCAATTTTGAACTGAAGGAATTTTTACATCAATGTTTCAAGATGGGTTATAAAACATTACCGCTGGTTTCAATTACCGGTACAATTATGGGACTAGTGCTTACCATACAATCGCGTCCGGTGTTAATTGATTTCGGTGCGGTGAGTTTGCTTCCCGGGATGGTGGCCGTTTCTCTGATCAGAGAAATGGGTCCTGTAATTACAGCGCTGATCTGCGCAGGTAAAATTGGTTCGGGAATGGGGGCAGAATTGGGTTCTATGAAAGTAACAGAACAGATCGATGCTATGGAAGTATCATCAACCAATCCTATTAAGTATCTAATTGTAACGAGAGTCCTGGCTTCAACTTTAATGGTGCCGTTATTGATTTTGTATGCGGATACCATGGGTATTTTAGGAAGTTGGGCGGGTGCCAATATCAAAGGGAATGTCACCTTTGTTTTATTTTTTTCGCAGGCATTTAGTCATGTGGAGTTCATTGACTTTTTACCGGCAATGGTTAAATCGGTATTTTTCGGAGCTGTAATTGGATTTGTGGGTTGTTATAAAGGGTATCATGCAGGACGTGGCACAGTTAGTGTAGGTATTGCAGCCAATTCAGCGGTTGTTCTGGCTTCACTTCTTGTGATCATTGTAGATATGATTGCGGTGCAAATAACCGATTTATTATGAATACAATCCATCATTCTGAAGTCGTCAGTAATCCATTGATCGTAGAGGCAAATGCAAATCCGGTTATTGAAATTTCTAATCTCACGAAGTCGTTTGGCAGTCAGAAAGTCTTAAAAAATATTTCACTCAAGATATTTAATAAAGAAAACCTGGTCGTGGTAGGTAAATCTGGATCTGGTAAATCAGTCTTGATAAAATGTATAGTGCGTCTTTTAAATATTGATGATGGAATCATCACAGCATTTGGAGAAAATGTGCATTTGCTGAAAGGTAAAGCGTTGGATTCATTGCGGCAAAAGATCGGTTTTCTTTTTCAAAGTGGAGCCTTATATGATTCGATGACAGTAAAAGAAAATCTAGAATTTCCACTGCGAAGAATTAAAACGAAGCTGTCTGAGACAGAAGTCCGGAACAAAGTTGAAGAGGTATTGGAGAATGTAGGTCTTGCGGATGCATTAAATAAAATGCCTTCACAGCTTTCTGGCGGCATGAAGAAAAGAGTAAGTTTAGCAAGAACGATTATTGTTGATCCTCTGATTATGCTGTATGATGAACCGACAACGGGACTTGATCCGGTTACTTCGAATGAAATCAGTTTGCTTATAAATGAAATTCAAAAAAGAAATAAGACCACTTCGATAATCATAACACATGATATGAATTGTGTGCGCAGTACGGCAGACCGTATTGTGATGTTGAAAGATGGAGAAATATACAAGAATGGAAATTCGGATGATTTTAAAAACTCAAATGATCCCGTAATAGCATCTTTTTTTAGTTAACTTGATAAATTGATGCTGCATAGTACTTGAATAACAATTTCTAAAGATAATAAATCAAATGGAAACACACTCAGAAAATTATAAAGTCCGGCTAGGACTTTTCATTGTAGGCGGATTGATTATATTTATTTTCGCAATATTTATTATCGGAAAACAAAAGAATTTGTTCAATCCGGTCTTCAAGCTGACTGCAACATTTTATAATGTAAGTGGCTTGCAGGTAGGTAATAATATCAGGTTTTGTGGAATTAATGTTGGAACTGTAGATAACATTAACATTATTAATGATTCCACTGTGAGGGTCAACATGTTGATCAGGAAAGAGGTGAAACAGTTTATTAAGTCGGATTGTGAAGTAGCTATAGGTTCCGAAGGACTGATCGGCGACCGTTTGTTGATCATTACACAGGGGAGTGCTGATGCCAGTTTAGCTGAGGACGGTCAGGAGCTTGTGTCTATGGAACCAGTAGAGACGGATGCGATCATTTCAAGTTTAAGGGTGACCTCGGGAAATGCGGAAATAATCACAGAGCAACTGGCGGAGATCATGACAAAAGTAAACAGCGGGAATGGAACTATTGGAAGACTAATACAAGATTCCACTATCGCTGAAAATTTAAATCAAACTATGAATAACTTGAAAAG
>JBGAWX010000172.1:0-7838 GCA_044227375.1 Saprospiraceae bacterium | reverse complement strand
TGTGATCATCAGTTCGATCATCTCATTTGCGGATCAATTGAAACTGATAAAAGCTACAACCAAATCCGATTCAAAAACTTATCCGTTTCTCGTAGCTGTGCCTGAAAAATCAAAATGGTTAATCAATAAGACGAAACCCATTTTTTCAGAGTTCTGGGAAAAAACACAAAAGGCTTTAGATAGATTAGAGAAGGATGTTCCTAAAAATGAAGGAATGAAGGAATGAAAGAATGAAAGAATGAAGGAATGAAAGAATGAAGGAATACTTTGATTAAACAAGGTCACGATACGCAATTTAATTTGCGGCCTGCAATTCTTTCCAAAGTAAATCTTTTAATTCATCAAGTCCTTGTTGTGTTACAGCAGAAATAAAAACTACCGGAACATTTTTTGGCAAATCCTTTTGAATAAGTTGCTTCCATTCCGGTTCGACGATATCCATTTTAGTGATTGCAAGGATTCTTGGTTTATCCAAAAGTTCCGGATTGAATTGTTTTAATTCGTTGAGTAATATCTGGTAATCATTATTGATTTGCTGACTGTCGCATGGAATCATAAAAAGCAAAATGCTATTGCGTTCGATGTGTCTGATGAATCGTACACCAAGACCTTTTCCTAAATGTGCATCTTCGATAATGCCCGGAATATCAGCCATCACAAAAGATTTGTTGTCGCGGTACTGGACAATACCTAAATTGGGTACAATAGTCGTAAATGCGTAATCGGCGATCTTTGGTTTTGCCGCGCTGAGTACGGATAACAAGGTGGATTTCCCTGCATTAGGAAAACCAACCAATCCGACATCTGCCAACAATTTCAATTCAAGTATTCTCCATCCTTCCTGGCAAGGCTCACCAGGTTGAGCAAAATCAGGAGTCTGTTGTGTCGGAGATTTAAAAAAAGTATTGCCTTTACCTCCACGGCCGCCGGGCATCAATATTTGTTCTTCACCATCCCGTGTGATTTCCAATTCCTTGACACCTGTTTCCGGATTAATAGCCACAGTGCCCAACGGAACCTCTACGATAAGATCTTCACCATCTCTTCCGGTGCAATTGTTTTCACTACCATTTTCACCGTCAGGAGCGAAGATGTGTTTTCTGTATTTTAGATGAAGTAAGGTCCACAACTGCGCATTGCCTTTTAGAATGATATGTGCTCCGCGTCCGCCATCACCGCCATCGGGTCCTCCTTTGGGATTGTGTTTGCTTCGGAAAAAATGAACAAAACCTGCACCTCCTTTGCCTGAGCGAAAGAATATTTTTACATAATCGACAAAATTTTGTTCAGCCATGATCAGGTATTAGCAAACCGGATCTATGTGTGCGCATAGTCTATTGAAAATTTCTTCAATACTGCCCATTCCATTTATCGTTTTGGATTTTTGAAAACGAGCATAGTGATTGTACACTGCTGCAGTTTCTTTCAGGTACACCTGTATGCGTTTGCGGATGATGGATTCATCATTGTCGTCCGGTCTGCCTGAACTCTTGCCGCGAATGAGAATTCGTTTTACAATTTCTTCTTCCGGTACTTCCAGGGATAATAAGATGGTGATGCTTTCATTATCCTGCTTCAACATGTCATCCAGTGCATTGGCTTGCGCAATCGTACGTGGAAATCCATCATAAATAAAACCGTCCGCATCAGGCATGGAATGCACTTTATTTTTCAACATGCCGATCGTGATTTCATCCGGAACCAACATGCCCTGGCTCATGAACTCCAGCGCTTTGAGGCCGAGTTCTGTTTTTTGGGAAGTCTCATGCCGGAACAGATCTCCGGTAGAAATGTGAATGAGATTGTATTTTTCCGCAAGTTTAACGGCCTGTGTGCCTTTCCCACTTCCTGGAGGACCAAACAAAATCAGGTGAATCATAAAAAAAATTGAGGTGCAAAGATACATTTCATCTTGGTATTAAAATCGAAATTATTAGGTCCGATTATCCAAATAATGAATGCGAATGAAGAATAATGATTAACGCCCGCCTGCCGGGACGGGCAGGAATCATGATTTAAGATGTAGAACATATTCAAACAACTAATTATTATTACGAGTTTCAGGATCAAAATCTGGAATTATAATTCATACATCATCCTTGTATATAATAGAAATTATTTAATTAACTTTATCAAAGGTAAATTTCGGAGCTGATCAATTCAAATTAAAATGAAGTATTTCGATTATTTTAAATTTAGATTTATCTTTTTCACGTGCTTTTCAATTTTGCATTTGCAATGTAAGAATACTGATATCAATAAACCAGATTGGGCCATTGCAATTCATGGTGGTGCAGGAGCCATTCGTCAAAGCATGATGACCAACGAAAAAGATTCTTTGTATCGGGCAGCATTGTCGGAAGCATTGTCAATTGGAGAAGCAATTCTTCAGGAAGGAGGGAGTTCATTGGATGCTGTGGAAAAAGTAATCGTGTATATGGAAGACTGTCCATTGTTTAATGCAGGGCGCGGTGCAGTGTTTTCTCATGATGGAATAAATGAACTCGATGCAAGCATTATGGATGGATCCAATTTGAAAGCCGGTGCAGTAGGAAGTGTAACCAATGTAAAAAACCCGATTCGTTTGGCAAGAGCAGTAATGGAAAAATCACCGCATGTATTTTTGGTGAGCAAGGGTGCGGAACAGTTTGCTATCGAACAAGGTATCGATACCGTTTCACCTTCCTGGTTTTATACACAAGAGCGATGGGAGAGTTTATTAAAAGCAAAAGAGCAAGACAGTTTAAAAAATCATTCTATTGAACAAAGGAAGAGTATAGATGTCAAAAAGTTTGGAACAGTAGGTTGTGTAGCACTTGACAAAAATGGGAATTTAAGTGCAGGCACATCCACCGGGGGAATGACCAATAAAAAATGGAACCGTATCGGGGATTCACCAATTATTGGTGCAGGAACTTATGCTGATAATTCCTGTTGTGCGGTTTCCTGCACCGGTCATGGCGAATATTTTATTCGTTATGCTGTAGCTCATGATGTATGTGCAATGATGAAGTATGAAAAATTAAGTTTGGAAGAAGCAAGTGATATGGTCATTAATAAAAAATTAAAAGAAGCTGGTGGCGAAGGTGGATTGATTGCAGTAGATAAATTTGGAAATATTGCAATGCCGCTTAATTCGGAAGGGATGTTCAGAGCATCATCGAAATCAGGGGGAAGAGTAATAAAAATATATAAAGAGTAAGAATTAATTTTTGAACGACACTTCATTCAACTTCACATACGAATTCAAACTAGTCACTTTCTGAATTCTCCTCAACCAATAATCTGAGTTAAGAATATTTTCTTCAATCACTCCTTTTGAAGAACTGCTGTGGATTATGCTCAAGTTTTTAGTTTCATTTGCAGAAATGATTCCTACATGAGTGATTTGTTTTTCTGTTCCAAAAAAAATAAGATCTCCTGCTTTTGCATCTTTGAGTTCAGTAATCTTTCCTTGTTTCGCTTGAAGGTGAGCGCTTGAAGCTGTTGGAATATCAAAAGCATGAAATACAAAGCCGACAAATCCACTGCAATCGAAACCATTTTTATCTTTCCCGGCCACTTTGTATTTGCAACCTAAATACGATCGAGAGAAATCAATAATTTCCTCCCGAAGATCAGCAAGCTTCCCGGTTTGTTTAATTCTCATTACCGGTGGATTGGATTCCTTGCGATAGGCCGATAATGAAGGCCTGGCAGGTCCGCAAGAAATGCCAAAGCTTCCTATCACCAATGCAAACAAAGGGTTGTATAGAAACCGGTATTGGAATTTCTTTTTCATAGCCGAACTTCCTAAACGAAGGAACTGCGAATTTATGACTAAATTTTCATATTATAAATTTTTATAATATGAAAAATCTAATGAGTGACCATTGGGAAGAGCCATTGACTGAAGTCAATGGTAATTAATCATTGAATCTAACAAGTTTTTCAAAAATGGATAATCCTGAATTGATCATTGAAAATTGAGTGTTGAGCATTGCTCATTGAATTAAATGTTCAATACGCAATGTTTAATGCTCAATTTATTGGGAAAAATGGAAGGCATCCCGGTCCTTTAAAAACGGATAGGCTCTTCTATAAACCTCGAGAGAATGATAATTCAATTCAATACTGGAAAGTTGCTGACTTCGCCCGAGGTCCAGGACTTTGTTGCCTTCAAAATCGAAAACCGCCGAATCTCCCCGGTGTGGAATGCCGTTTCCATCTACACCAATCCGGTTGACTGCTGCGACATAACATTGATTTTCTATTGCTCTTGCCGGCAAAAGGCTGTTCCAGGCTTTTTCCCGTTTTTCAGGAAAATTGGCCACATAGATCATCAAATCTGCATTTTCAACATTGCGGGACCATACAGGAAATCTGAGGTCATAACAGATGAAGGGTACAATCTTCCAGCCCTTCCATTCGATAAGGAGTTTGGTTTTACCGGCTTCATAATGATTTTGCTCTCCGGCTAAGGTGAACAGGTGCTTTTTATCGTAATGTTTAGTTTCCGGGTTTCCCGGCTCTACCCATAACAGGCGGTTATAAAATCTTCCTTCTTTTTCAATGATCACGCTACCGCAAACTGCAGAATTCATTCGATTTGCAAGTTCGTGCATCCATTTTTCACTAGGGCCGCCCATTGGTTCAGCGAGTTGTTTTGAGTTCATACTGAATCCTGTGGTAAACATTTCAGGAAGGATTATTAAATCCAAAGGATTATCCGGAAGCCCATGAACTAATTCATTGAGAAGCATCCTGTTGGCCTGGGCATTTTCCCAAATGATATCAAACTGGCACAAGCAAAGTCTTAGTGATGACATATTTCCAAAAATACAAAAGCCGGTTGAGAGACCGGCTTTTGATATGATTTGTGTTTAATGATGTTTTTATTTTTTGCCTCCGGCTTTCTCTTTTTTAGCTGGAGCTGCTTTGTCAGCGGCAGCAGCAGCTGGAGCAGCAGCGGCGGCGGGTGCACCAGGTGCAGGAGTTTCAGTCTTTAAGGCTCTTGGAACTTCAACACCAACCACAGGCGTACTTCCCGGATTGATAATTTCCACACCTTTTATGGGCTTGATGTCTTTGATCCGCATGGTCTGTCCCAATTCAAGCTCAGTCACATCAAGGCTTACTTCGGATACGATGTCTTCTGAAGCGGCTTTAATCATCACAGTCCTCATTCTTTGTACCATTTTACCACCGGTTTTTACCCCAGCTGCAACACCATTCAACTTTAAGGGTACAGATACTTTTACAGGAGTGCCTTTAACCAATTTCAGAAAATCGATATGTATGATTTTGTCTGTCAGCGGATGAGCTTGAATATCCTTCAAAATACAGCGGTGGACGCTGCCATTTAAATGGATTTCAGCTACTTTGAAGTCCTGGGTATAGAGCAAAGACCTTAGTTCAGAAGGATTTGCATTAAAGCTGATATTCTCTTCCCTTGAGTATAAAATGCAGGGTACCAAACCCTCTCTACGATGGTGCAAGGCGGCCGTTTTACCTGAACTGGTTCTTGCGGTTCCATTGATTACAACTGATTCCATGTCAAATACTTTTGAAATTGATTTCCCGAAAGGGAGCGCAAAGATAGAATTTAGTCTGGTTTCTACAAAATATTATTGGGAAAGGGAGGAGTAAGGGAGGTAGTGAGAAAGGTAGGGAGGAAGGCAGGGAGATGGGTAGATGGGTAGAAGCCAAGAGGGGAAGAGGGGTTAGGAATTAGAAATTAGGAGTTGGGGAGGGAGAAGTGGAGATGGGGAGAAAGAGAGTAATATGACCTTTCAGTGTCATAGAAGGAGTTTCCAAAAATCGAGGTTGGTAATAAGAACTTTCCGTCTTTCTGCCATTCTGACTTTCTATCTCTCTTCCTAAATCTTATCCACAAAAAGCGCCTCAATAGAGCGATGCTCGTGGGTGTTGCGAATGGCTTTGGCAAATAATTTGGCTGAACTCAGGACTTTGATTTTGGGAGATTGTTTCTTAAGTGGAATCGAATCGGTGACGATCATCTCCGAAATTTTAGAAGCTTCAATGATCTCGTAAGCCCTTCCTGAAAGTACTGGATGTGTGCAGATTGCTTTTACACTTACAGCTCCTTTGTCCATGAGGGCTTCGGCAGCTTTTCCCAGTGTTCCGGCAGTATCTACGATGTCGTCCACCAAAATAATTTCCCGGTCTTTTACATCCCCGATTACCGTGATCCCTTCCACTTCATTGGCTTTTTTCCTGTATTTATCACAAATGACCAGGTCGCAACCAAAATGTTTGGAATATGCCCGTGCTCTTTTGACACCACCTACATCCGGGCAGGCAAAGACTACTTTATCGTGAATGTGTTCTTCGAGGTAAGGAATAAAAATGGCCTCGCTTTTCAAATGGTCCAGCGGGATATCAAAAAATCCCTGGATCTGATCGGCGTGTAGATCCATGGTCATGATCCGGTCTGCACCTGCAGCTTGCAATAGATTGGCTACCAGTTTTGCTGAAATGGGTACTCGCGGTTTGTCTTTGCGATCCTGGCGGGCATATCCGAAATATGGTATCACCGCAGAGATGTATGATGCTGATGCACGTTTGGCTGCATCGATCATCAGCAACAATTCAAAAAGATTTTCAGATGGAGAATATGTGGATTGAATTAAAAAAACAAACATGCCGCGAACCGACTCATTAATTACCGGTTGCATTTCACCATCACTGAATTTTAATAAATCCAGTTTGCCCAGTGAATAACCATAATAATCTGCTATACTTTCTGCCAGAATTTTGGAGGAGGTTCCGGAAAACAATTTTACATCCTGCATACTTACCAAAAAAAGTAAGGCAAAGCTAATACATTTGCAGTCAAATTCAACAATCACCATGCAAAGAATCCACGGCCTCTTTATTGCCAGGATAAAAAATAAAGGTCGCGGAGTTTTTACCGCTGAAGATATTTCCAAAGGATCCATCATCGAAATATGTCCTATCATCCGCATTCCTGCGCATGAAGTCGATGTCATTCATGAAACCGATCTGCATGATTACTATTTTGTATGGGGAGAAGACGAAGACGAAGGTGCAATTGCTCTTGGATACGGTTCTTTATACAATCATTCTTACAAGCCTAATGCAGAGTACATCTATGACCTCGACGAAGATGTCATTGAGATCGTTGCCTTAAAAAAAATCAAAGCAGGCGATGAAATCACATGCAATTATCATGGAGATCCCAATTGCAAGGATGAATTGTGGTTTGATAAAAAAGGGAAACGGATAAAACGGTTGAAAGCGAAGAAGAATTAGAACCTTAAATTTTATTAAGGAACTATGAGATCTGAGATCTGAGATCTCAGATGATTCAACATTAAGAAATGGAATAAAATATCAAAGAATAAAAATCAACTGCAAATTACTAACTGTTCTCCTTAATCATCCGAATCGTTTCAATCTTGGTATCACTCACTAATTCAAGAATGAATTTATATCCATCTTCGATGATTTCAGCTCCTTGTTCCGGAATGTATCCAACTGCAGAAGTGAGGTAACCCGATAAGGTATGATATTCTCCTTCCGGTAAAATGATGCCGTATTCATCTTTCAGGTAATCGAGTTCGAGACGACCGGAAAAAATAAATTCAGTATCGCTGATTCGTTTTTCAATAAATTCTTCTTTGTCGTGTTCGTCTTCAATTTCACCAAATATTTCTTCTAGGATATCTTCCAATGTGATGATCCCGGAAGTGCCGCCAAATTCATCAACAACGCATGCAATGGAAAGACGCAGTTTATTCATCCGCAGCATCAGATCATAGACATTCTGTGTTTCAGGCACAAACGGCATATCCATGACAATGGGTTTGATGTCT
>JBGAWX010000171.1:0-7927 GCA_044227375.1 Saprospiraceae bacterium | reverse complement strand
TCAAACCTGTTGGTGTTGGATGATATTCCGATTCCCAACGTTCGTATCCGGGCAGGAATAAGCCGAGATAATTTTTTCTTTCAATAAACAGGTGTACCGTATCTCCATAAGTATGAATACCCGATCTGCGAATCTCTCCATAAGCATCGGAAACGGATTCAGGATTTAAGAATGGCTTTGCTCCGCGTTTTACAGTTTGTTCGAATGCATCAAAGGCGTCATTCACCCAAAGTGCAATTACTTTGACACCATCTCAAAGTTTTTTAATATGCTCTGCTATCTCTCAGGTTTGTAATAATGGAGTTGTCAGTACCAATCTGATCTTTCCCTGTTGCAGTACATAAGAAGTTCTGTCGCGCACACCGGTTTCCAATCCGGCATAGGCGAGATCCTGAAATCCGAATGCCGTTTTATAACAATGTGCAGCCTGTTTTGCATTTCCAACATACAGCTCTACATAATCGGTACCGAGTATGGGAAGAAAATCCTGAGCTTTATCAAATATTTTTTTGGTCTCGGAATAGTTGAAGTTTTTTACTGCAGTTAGATTATCCATAGTTATAATTATTAATTGCGAAAGGGGTTAATATTAGTGATGAGTTTTAAAAACAATTTTTAATTTTTATTTGCGAGTTCCATCTCCTTGGGTTTGCTGATCCACGAATGATAATAATCTTCAATTTCAATTTTCATGGCTTCTTCCGTAATTTTTACCGGATTGAACGGATCGATCATGACTGCGAGTTCATTGGTTTCTTTTTTACCGATACTGCGCTCAATGGCACCGGGATGCGGTCCATGCGGAATGCCTCCCGGATGCAATGTGATCTGTCCTTGCTGAATATTATTTCTGCTCATAAAATCCCCATCTACATAGTAAAGCAATTCATCACTGTCGATATTGCTGTGATGATACGGTGCCGGGATGGCCTCTGGATGATAATCGTATAGACGGGGAACAAATGAGCACACCACAAAATTTCTTGCCTGAAACTGTTGGTGAATCGGCGGAGGCATGTGAATACGACCGGTAATGGGTTCGAAATTGAAGATTGAAAATCCATAAGGATACGAACAGCCATCATATCCCACCACATCAAATGGATGGGTTTCATAAACATAAGGATAGATGAGTCCGCGTTTTTTTATGTTGATTAGAAAATCTCCATGTTCATCGTGAGTTTCTAACGAATGTGGCAATTTAAAATCGCGCTCGCAAAATGGAGATTGTTCTACAAATTGCCCGTACTTATTGAGGTAATGCGATGGTATTTCAATAGGACTGTGCGATTCGATGATCAGTAATTTATTATCAGCAGTATCAAAATGAATCTGATAAACCGTTCCGCGGGGGATGACGAGATAATCCCCGTATTCAAAATCCACGGTTCCGTACATGGTTTTTAATTCGCCGGAGCCACGATGCACAAAGATCATTTCATCTGCATCTGCATTTTTAAAAAAGTATTGACTCGTACTTTCCACAGGTGCTGCAAGCGCTATCTGCAAATCATCATTTACAAACATCGTCTTGCGGCTTTTTAAATAATCTTTTTCCGGTTTAATATTAAAACCAAGAAAACTTCTGGCCTGCAGGTTGTCTTCAACTGCAATTTCCGGCCGTACGCTGTATGGTTTGCCGTGCTGCTTGACCATTGTCGGAGGATTCAAATGATATACCAAAGAAGAAACTCCGGAAAATCCCTCTGTTCCAAACAGCTCTTCATGATAAAGATTTCCATTCGGTTGACGGAAAATGATATGGCGCTTTAATGGCAGCTTCCCCACGCGATGATAAACAGGCATGATCTATTTTTCTGCAAATTGGGGGAAATATCCTCTAAACCTGGCTGATGAAAATCATGAAGGGTGATGATGTTTGTTAAATGGCGGAGAGTCCATTAATAGCCGGCCATCGAACGCTGTTATAGTCATTATCTGTTTCTGCTTTTTATAAATCCACTTTTATAGATTTTTCTAAAATTTTAATTAATAGATAATTACATTATCAAAATATATTACTAAGGATTCAACTTGCACCTTTTAATATGAAATCCCCTTGCTCCTTGCTCCCGATAACCATCGGGATTGCCTCTTGCTTATTGCTTACTGTCCATTATTCCTTGTACACCATTTCGAGCATATAGATCCCTAGGGTATCATTTTTCTGATAGCTATTGTTGGAAATGAAATTTTGTAACTCTTGCTGAGGATCAACGGCGAGACAAAATTCATAATCCAAATCATAATAGAAATTAGCATTCAGATTGAATATACCCAAAGCAACTGCGATGCAAAATTTAAGTTCCCCTTTGGTTTTGTCGTAAAGGAGCACTGTACCAAAATCATTTCTATTGAGAATCCCACCATTCGGATTGTTAACAAATGCCGGCAAGCTGTATATTATAGTTTGACCATTTTCCCAGGCCTTGATTTGAACAGTGTCTTTACTGGTTATGGTAAATGATTCTACATAGTAACCAAACATCTGATCCCGGATGTAATGGTATAAATCATTTGTTACATAAAATCTCAATGAATCCAAATGCCCTGCTTTGGAATTGATCACCACATAGGATTCAGCATCTCCAAATACAAAGCCTTGTTCACCGGTAATCGTCGAGTGGTGAAAAACAAATGTTTTAGGATACTCACTCTGATTATTTTCCTTGCTACAAGAAATCAGAAACATCAAAACAACGAATAAAATGAATTTTAAAAAGTTCATTACTTAATTACTTTGCTTGGACAATACGTGTTGTTGCAATTTGCTTTTTCAATTCCAACGAACATGAGATATCAAATACACCAACCAGATCAGTCCAATGCCGAAAATAGAATACACTGCAATGTTGGCCCATCTCACATTTCCAGTATAAAACAAATAGCCGATTCCAATACAAATCAGACATGCTATGATCGTGATGGTACCGAAACCGGATTTTTCATTTTGACCATTTGACATGATCTTTCCTGGAACAAAAAACCAATTGTACAGTAACAATGCGGTTGCTCCAAGAATGAGGTAATAAAGAAATTTAGCCATAGGATTTATTGTTGATTATTACATGAAAAAAGTCGCTTGCTCAATTGGGCGACACTAAGCTACAATAATAATTAATTTGCGCTTCTGAATTTGAAGACAAACTACGAATTGATGATTTTTCAGCTCAATCAATTCAGGTTGATATCATCTGATAGATGAAACTGGTTGTTTATCCTTTCGGATCAAGAGGAATGCAAAAACTGCGATCCAAAGCATGAACGCAGCAATATTGATTCGTTCCCATATTCCAATTCCCGGGGTTGGAAGATTTTTATCGATACCCGGTGCTTCCATTCCAATCAATATTCCGAATACTATAAATATTGCAAGTATCGCGAAAGTAAAGTAACGGAATCCTTTTCCAAAGGCCATGGCCCCAAGTCCCAACAAGATGATATTTACCACCAGTGTCATCATTGCCCATGCAATGTGCAACGTATCGCTTAATGTTCCACCACCAGCAGCGATGACTTCACGTAAATGCATCGGGGGCCAATAAAAATTCAGTACGCTGTAAACGATAATTAAAGTTCCCATAAAATGAAGGGACCGTTTCCCATGAGCAGACAGCAACACTCCCCATCCCAAGGCCATATACAGAAGTGGATACAGGGTTGCAAGAATTACCCACAAGACTCTGGTAGGTGCATCTATTGCAGAAAGTTCACTGACTGTTTGAGTGACACAACTATAGGCATCATCCTGCATGGGGACGAAAATATTTATGAGTAAATACCAAAGCGTGGAACCTATTCCACAGCTCAATAAAATGGTTCGCATCATCGTGGTCTGATGTCTCCACGCAATCAAAGGAACAGTCACCACCCATCCTATTAAAACCGGAATTCCCCACATGGCATGCAGCCAGTGCAGATCCCGCAAAATGATTATTTCAACGACAAACCAGATGTACAAACCTCCCATAGAAAGACCGGACATCAACCAATCTGAAGGTTTTCTGCGAAGAACCGCAATAAATGCGAATGCATTCAAAATACCCAAAGCAAATAGAATCATTCCGGGAATTAAAAAATTTTGAAAGGTTCCATGCATAATGTCAACAGGCATATCCATATACCTGCCATCAGGTGCAGCGACAAGAAGGCCGCCCCCCACAAGACAACCGGCAGCTTCATAGCCAAGGATGATGAGTAAAACAATCCGTTGCCAATTTGACTGAATGGTATCCTCTTGTTCAATAGGCCTGTTCCCTGTAAATTTTAAAATCGCGGATGTCATATTTAGATGATTGATAGTTTGTCTCACAAATTATAAGAAGTTAAGCCGTTATGAAATAACATTGGTCAAATCCGGGAATGATAATTATTGCAGTACATTTCTTGTTACGGACCATAATGTTCAATGACAAAAACCTTCTGATTTCCTAAAGTATCATTAAACGGATTGAAAAAAAATTAAATTAATATGCAATCTTTGCCGGATATTTATTTCTATTAAGAATTCCAATTTAGTGATCAACATATTTATCAAACCAAACCAGGATTACTCGAAGCCTCTCGAGTATATCCTTAACCTGTTTTCCAAAAATAAATCCATTCCCATATCATTTGTAAATTCCGTCACTGAAGCAAACCTGATCTTCGATCACCATCATTCTTCTTCGGTACCGGTAAATCTTTCATTTTACGATTCACTCATCAATCATAAAATTTATAATCACGAATCCTATTTCAGAAATGAACCCTACATCCATTTTCTGAATTCGGACAAGCGTGATTATCTGGCCTCTGCTTTTTATTTGATTAATGCATTCCAGGAATATCATGCAGAAAAGTCTCCTGAATCTTTAGACAAGTATGGTCGATTCAGTTATGCTGCTTCTTATCAAAAGAAATTTGATTGCATCGAAAATAATATTGTTCAAAACTGCTTCGATCAGTTCGCTGAATCTCATGAAGTTTTTAATCAGTATGCAACAGCGGGAAAATCAAAAACAAAAGTTTTTATTTCTCACGACATCGATACCATTCATGGATCCTTCACCCAGGATGGATTGTGGGCCTTGCGCAGAGGGCGCTTTGACATAATTCTAAAATTGGTCATGAATGAATTTCTTGCACAGCCCCATTGGAAAAACATTGACCAAATCGTAAAACTGCATACGGAACACGATTTAAAATCGACCTTTTTCTGGATCGCTACCAATAAAATAGCTGACAACGGAATTAAAAACGCAGACTACGACATCCGCGAAATCATTGATGATACGCGCATTTCTGAAAGTAATGGATTGCATAAGAGTTGTTGTCCCATGAGCATCGATGAAGAACTGGATATGCTTCCTTTTCAAACTGAATTGAACCGCTATCATTTTTTAAAATTTAAACTGCCCGGTGCATGGAAAGAAATTCAGAATTCCAGGCTTCGTTTTGATGCCAGCCTCGGATTTGCAGAACACTTTGGATTCAGGAACTCTTACGGTCTGCCATTCCCTCCATATAATTTGGACAAGCAATCTCCATACCGGTTTGTTGAAGTGCCATTACACATCATGGACCGCACGCTGCAGGGCTACATGAATGTTCCCGTAAATCAGACGGCTGAAACAATTATCAATTTTATAGAACAGCACAAGTCGCATTGCATTCTTTCTATACTATGGCATAATACATTTTATACTGAATACAAATACTCCGGTTATTTGAAGGAATACAAAAAAATATTGATCTACCTGCATGAGGCCGGCATTGAATCCATCACCCCTTCTGAAATAATAAATGAATACACAAATGGCAAATAAGCAAATAGACATCAGCTTGCTGAAAGATGAGGACATCGATGAGGTCATTCGATTTTATAACCGGACTTACAACTCCAACAGAACCCGTGAAAAGTTTGATTGGGAATTTAAGAATGCCGCTGCAGGACCGGCAATCTATGTCATTGCAAAAGATTCGGAGACGCAAGCAATCGTAGGGACTCAATGCGCGATTCCCATTGTTTTGATTACAGGTGAAGAAAAAACGGTATTGACCGCAAAATCAGAAGACACTTTGGTAGATCCGGCATATCGCGGCTTAAACATTTTTGAGAACATGTACAAGCTCTTGTTTGATGAATGCAGGAAAGCAGGAATAAAATATCTGTGGGGATTCACTTCTGCCAAAAAACCGTTTTTAAAATTGGGATTTGAGATACCCTTTGATCACAGCCAATCCTTAAAAGTTTTTAAAACCTGGCCGGCATATCGTTATCTATCCGGATTAAATACAAAGAATACTGCTGCATCTAAATTTAAAATCTTTGCGCTGTGTTGTATAGCAAAACTTGTCGATTTAAAATCCCGATTGTTTTCAGGAAATTCACAAATCCGCAATATAGAATTTTTGGTTACTGACAAATCCCAGACCATAGACAACACCGAAGTATGGAAGGATTCCTTTCATGGATACTTCGCGATCAGGCAGGATGACAAATACCTTGACTGGCGGGTAAAACACAATCCCTATCATGAAACTATTGTGGCTGTTCGATGTGCATCGCAAAACAAAACGATTGCAAGCATCTTCTTTAATGAACACAAACCCGGGATTTGGTACCTGCTGAATGATTTGTATTCAAAGTCTCTTGATGTGCGGCAGAGAGCAGCTTTACTCAATCAAGCCATAAAACTATTGAGACAAAATCATAAAGTGGATTTAATCCGTGCCATGGATTTCAGTCACAATGAATATGCTCGACAGGAACTGGAGCAACGCAAAAAAACAGGATTTGTACATATCGACCGCGGCATCTCCTTTGTTTGGATCAGTCCTGATAAAGACCTTACTCTCGATGCCCGGAATTTTATACTTTCGAGAATTGCAACCCAGGGAATTGTTTAGCATCATTGAACGCGTCATAATATTATGATACAAGAATAGTCAAATGAACAAATCGATTGTATTCAGAGCGGACCATCTCATAAACGAGATCATAAGTCAATTACACCTTGACCTGACCGGTCTGACTATTCTTACAGATGTTGGTTCCAATTATTATTCCTTTCTTCCGATCATCGCATTAAAAGCTAATGCAAAAAAAATTTTTGTATGGTGTTCTGATTGCCAATATGGTGAAGCAAAACACATTATCTCTGAATTCAAAAATGTTCTATCCGATCTCCGGCTTGATTCCAGTCGTTTTGAATTTGCCATAAATTCAAAACCCGGCAATCAGATCAGTGAGGCAAATATTGTTACCAATTCCTTTCATATCAGACCTATTGACGGGCAGTTCATTTCACAAATGGATAAAGATGCGGTAATATCATTAATGTATGAAAAATGGGAACTGAGAAAAGAGGACGTGGATGTGGATTTTTGCGGACAAAATAACATCAGGGTTGCAGGAACTTATGAAAATCACGAGAGTTTACTCATTTTTAATTCTGCTGGCAATCTCGCTCAGAAAATGATTTATGAAGCAGGTTTTGAAATCTGGCAGAATAAAATTTTTGTGTGGAGCAATGATCATTTTGGAGAAGTCATTACCGACTCACTTAAGAATGCAGGTGCATCGGAAGTTATTTGTTCAACAGATATCGATTCTTTAAAATCCAAATTAAAAAATCTGGATGTCCTTTTTTTGGCAGATTACCATGAATCCAGAAATTATTTCGGCGAAGAACAAGATAGTGTGTTCAATATTAAGGAAATCATTGATTTAAATCCAAATATTGCAATGGTGCATTTATACGGAGAAGTGAAGCATGATTTGTTGATGAAAAACAATTTAAAAGTATATCCACCAAGGAGCGCTTGATTCGACAGCATCGATCCCAGAGAACTCGTGGCCGAGCCGATCGCGTTACCAAACGACAGAGACCGATCGGAGGTACCCGCTGCACGAAGACTATTGGCCGCAGCAGCCTGCTGCGCC
>JBGAWX010000170.1:0-7963 GCA_044227375.1 Saprospiraceae bacterium | reverse complement strand
GAGGTTCAAATCTTTAATAATATACGATTTCCCGCCATCGTATGACTGGCTGATATTTCTCAACTCAATGATGTTCTTTAATTCTGAATCCTTCTGTTTGATCATTTCGGGTTCGAATTTTGTGTTCTGAAAAAAGCGTAAAGCAGTGTCATCATTCCAGCAGCGAGCACAATCCAACTTACTGTGCAGAGTAATGATATTTTTACAAAATAATTGCACAGGATTCCTAAAATCAATGCAGTCAATACGGCATATAATCCTATCCTTCCCTCTTCCAAACCATCCACCTGACTTTTAAAATATTTATGCGGGTTGATAATCTTATCGATGATGATAAAAAGTTTGTCCTGCACCATGCCAACCAACATGATAATCACCAACAAGGCGAATACTCTATCCACCTGTCCTTGTCTGGATTTGGTATAAATCAGTGATCCAATTCCCTCACCTTTGTTGAGCAATTCTGCAATAATGATATAGGTCCATGAGATCGCTGTAAGCACCCGAATGTCATCCGTGATTTTTGAAATCACAGCAGGAAAAAATACCGTTTTGATTTGCTGCCATTTTGAAGCTCCTAAAGTGTAGGAGGTTTGAGCAAGCACATCATCGACCTCATCTAATCGTTGAATCACCACGGGCAATAAATAAACTAAAATTCCGAGAGCAAGAAATGCAATTTTCATCGGATCCCCTAATCCAAACCATGTTATAAAAAGTCCTGTGAGTGCTGACAATGGAAGATACCTCAAAGCATCTACCTGTTTGTTAAAAAGTGATCTGAACACAGGAAACAAACCCAAACTCATTCCGAAGATGAGGGATATCAATATCGCCCAGAAATAACCCTGTACGTTAAGCCAAATTGAATGTAAAGTATTTGAAACGACTTTGTCTTTTTGATAAAGATCTTTGAATGAAAACAGGACATGGTCCGGCCTGGGCAATAGTGGATAAACTTTTTTGAATTCGGTAGCATTGGCTAGAATTAATGAATCTTGTTTTAGGATAGAGTCACGTGCATACGTGCTCATTGAATCCAAACCTGAAGGTAAATATGGATTATAACCGCTGACCACCGGATTCTTTGTAGAAAGCAATTCAGCAAGGATCCACCAAACTGCCAAGGTCAATAAAAAACCAATAATCGTAAAGACCCACGATGTTGAACTTTGCAATTTACCCCGCAACGCAAACCAGTTAGTATTAATCATTATCAAATATTATTCTCCGACCAATTCAAAATCTGTTCTCCTGTTTTTTGCACGACCCTCTTCAGTATCATTTGGCGCTATTGCTTTATCGGGTCCGTTTCCATAAACTAAAAAACGGTTGCGATTCATTTTATGCGTATTGACTAAATAGTTTACCACGGATTCAGCACGTTTTCTGGACAGGATCAAATTGGTTTCTCTTGATCCGACATTGTCTGTATTCCCTTCAATACGTATTCTTGAATTTGCGAACGCCTTTGCAATTTCCACAAATTCTTTATCGATAATGTATTTTGCATTTTCATCCAACACAAACTCACCACTTCTGAATGATATGGAGACTCTCTTGGTTGCAACGGCTTCTTTGGCTTTGCCTTCCGATTCAGAAACCTTCGTAAATGCTTTTTGCCCTTCGGCCTGATGCTCATTCCCGCTTAAAGTTGAATTTCGTATATGAGATACTTCACTAATGATTCTCCAATTTGGAATCTTACCTTCGGCATAGCCAATAGCTTTATATGTGTTCGTCATCTTGGTGTAAAGTTGTTCGCCGGTTACTCCTTTAAACTCCGGATTTAATCCGAAGAAATTGACATTGTCTCCATGAGTAACCAATCGTACATTATTAATCGCCGCATAAGAATCTTCTTCTGTAAAGCCATTGAAATTTTCAGTCAAAATTTTTGCAGCTTTTCTTTTGTTTGCATCATTTGAATTGATTTCTGCAGCACCCCGCATCCAGCCTTCATATAATTTTGCCAACCGTTCTCTGTTCGCATCTGCCCAGGATCTCTTGGCAATAAACGCGTCAGCAATAATATGCGATGCCGAACGAGTACTTTCAAGAATCCTCGAACCGGGTACTGCTGACAAACATGCTAAATCGTCAGGACTCCAGACTACCGCTGCATCTACTTGTTGAGATTTAAAAACCTGAGCAGCATCTATAGCTGATGCCTGCTTTATAATTTCGACATCCGTTGTTTTCAAACCACCGGCATCCAACATCCATAATAAAAAAGAATGTGAAGGAGTCATTTCTGCAACAGCAATTTTCTTACCTCTTAAATCATTGACTGAATAGATTCCTCTTCGTGCCACAATAGCATCTCCTCCTCTGGACCAGTCTGCCTGAAATACAACTACTGGATCAAAATCAGCAAGTCCTCCTATTTCGGTTGGTAAGGCATCAATGGTACACCATAATAAATGGACTTCATCATTTTTCCATGCTTCTCTGGAGACCGGAACGTCATCCAGAATTTTAAAATCCACCGGAAATCCGTATTCCTTGTAGAATCTTGAATTCGTATTGGCTTTAAATCCCTCATTAAAATATTGTCCCCCGGCATATCCTCCCCAGGTCACAACACCTACCCTTACTGCACTTTTTTCCAGGTCTGTCATAGATCCGGATGAAGATCCTTTTGAATCTTTATCCATGCCACCTTCTTTTTTGACCTCTTCACTTTGCTCTTTAATCTTCAGGCCATAGGAAGTATTATTCAATAAATACTTTCCAAGAAAAAAAATACCTGCAAGTATCAATACGGTAAGTAAAAATTTTGAGAACGGAGTTAATCTTGAGAACATATTGAATGAATTAAAAATTATGAATTAAAAATTGCGAATGAGAACCATGAGATTCGAAATGCAAAGGATGAATTAAATATGGATTTTTTAAAGAACATTTTCTTATTTATTGAAATCACTTTGTTTTAAATATTTCGTCATACTGGGATTTGAATAGAGGAGTTTCCAATTGCTCGGGTACTTTTTCATTTTCTTTACCCAGCAATATTGGATCATTTGCAACCAATGCCTGCTTCTCTTTACCGAGAATTTTTGAAACGCCTTCAACTTCCCATTTTTCAAGCATTTTTAATCCTTCTTCTTCAAAAACCCCATTCTGCAAATCTACGGAAGCCATAAAATTTTCTGACAATTCCATAAACTGTTCCATCTCACCAACTTTACCACTGATATCATCTGCAAGGGCCTCCAAGGATTCATCAAATAAAGCTCTTTTATCCTTATCCCCTGAAATCACACTCATGGCTGATTTCATGGCTGAATGACTGGCATGTATGGCGGCACGTTCCTGTTCCTTGATTTTTAGCTGGTCGACAATATCTTCTGATATGATTTCTGAATTCTCATACATCCGGGCCAAAACTTTATACAGTATGCTCATTTTTCTATAGAGATCTTCGAGCTTTAGATTCGATTCCTTCAATCGGCCGGCTTGTCTTGATTTGAGTACCAATACAGATTGTTTGTTTTCCTGTTTGGCCTCTTCTGCCAGATTGATGCTTTCATTAATCTGCTTTTTATTATTATGAATCTGCTCTTTCAACAAATGCATTTGACTCCTCAACCTGGTAATTTGTTTGTTCATTTTTCCAAGATTGTCTTTTAGATCCTCGACATATGATTTCAGGATGCCGATAGGATCAATTTTGACAAATAAGGAGGTAATCCATCGCATTGCAGATTTGTACATGTACCAAAAAATATTCCGCATTCGCGGATCGAGAACCATATATATAATGGCCCCTAATACAAGCAATATGCCTGAAAGGTAAATCAGATTGGAAGTGAGACTGATAAGAAACGGTAGGGCCTTAACTAATAAATAGCCACCTCCAAAAAGAATTCCTGTAAGAATTATTGCTCCTGTAACTCCTTCAGGCCGTTTCCAAAAACTCTTTGGTTGAAAATTGTATTCCATAAGAATGAGTCTATAACCTGCTTACTTTAAATATTGTTCCATTTTTTGGATGTCTGTCCGAATCTGACCGACTAATTGGTCATAGGCAAGCTTGAAGCTCGCTTTATTCGTATCAACTTTAATTTTTGTCGATTCCAATTCTGATTCAATATCATTCATTCGTTTGCGATGTTTCTCAAGTTCTAGTTGAAGTTGTTTTAACTGGGTTTCCTTTTGAAGGATGGATTTTTTAAGCTCTGCTGATTCCTGCTCCTTCGTTCCAACTTGGGATTGAAGAAATTGATTTGCAGTTTGGTTGAATTTGGTAAATTCTGTTTCGAGAATCATCAAATATCGCTTGGCTGAGTCTGTTAATTGTTGCGGTTGCACATTCATGGACATGGCTGCGGCATATGCAGTTTTAAATTGAGCACTCTCTTCCAGATTTTGCAATTTTGCAATAGACTGAACTGCTTTTTTGTATTCTAAATAATCAAATCCGGGTTGATTATTGCTTTCCAGAACTTTTGAAAGAATATCTATAAATTTCTCACTGGACTCCATCGGGACATCAACTACTTTTATTTTGACCTCTTCCTCTTTGCCTCCTTTAGTTTTTTCTTGTCCCGCAATATTCTCGCCTGATGATTCAGACCCTGAATCCGGCACGATGAATACGGATTTTAATTTATCAATAAGTGACATAAACAGGCAGCATTTAAAAGATAAAATTAATCAGAACCCACTAGTTAAACAAACTTAGTGCTATATAAACATTACAAGGAAACAATATCAATCTCTCCCAAAAAATAAAAAGGTACTTCCCCATTAGAGAAAGTACCTTAAGTTTTGAATTTGTTGACTGCTCTTTTGATCAGTCATTATAGAAGAAACCGGTTTTCTTTATTTGGTTAGCAAGTTGATCAATTCATTCATATTTTCATCCCAGTTACCATTCAATAAATCCCGAAAAGCCTCGTCGTCATTTTTTAATCCTTTATAATTACAACTGCCGGAAACTGCGAGAAAAGTAGTCAAGCCCACGGCATTTGTTTTCAAGACATCATTCACTTCAGTATACAATTTCAGTCTGTCTTTTATATTCTGCTCAACAGTTCCTCCTGATTGCTCGACAATTAATATATCGTCCTGAAGCTGCTTAATCTCACCAGAAAGCAATTTTGTTGCAGTAACGACATCTACCAATTCAGGCACCTGGCCATTTTGACCAAAGACTGAACCCATGCTTAAAAAGCAACTAAAAAACAACAGGATTCCTAATTTCATTATTAACTTATTCATGGAATTCATTTTTACTTTTTTATTGTCATTAATTTGAAATTTGATCTGAGATTCTAACTCATCGTTTAGCAAATTTCGGTCTTAATTCATCAAAATCATTTGCTTCGTCGCTGAATGATTCTGCGCATCTAATTGATAATACAATACACCAGACACATTCAATTCAGATCTGTCAATTTTGATGGAATTCATTCCTTTATTTCCAACCACATCATACATCCGGATGACTTTGCCGTGTATATCGTAAATACTCAACTTGGCAGCACCTGTCTCAGGCAATCTGAAATGGATCACCGTTTCTTTATCAAATGGATTTGGAGTATTTTGATATAATTCAAAAATACCACTTTCCACAACCCCTTTATCTGTTCGCACGCTCAAGCTTAGATCCTTAATGTTTAAATCAGAATCGTATGCTTCAGCGGAAGTAACATCACCCGTGATTGCCATCAATCCACCTATGGATTCGCTTGATAATGCACGGAACACCACAGAAAATAAAACTGCATCTTTTCCAATGGACTGCGCTGTCTTATGATTCCAGCTTGTGGTTAAAATTCCGTTCTCTGTATGGTTTGTACCAAAATTAGCCTGATCCACATTCAAGGCTCCGCCTTCAATGGATTCAAACCTGAGATTTTTATTATCAAACTTGAGTGTAAACTGATAGCCTATGATGTTTTCAAAATCGCTTGACTTAAACTCGACTCTGTACAATTCACCTGCGACCGTTTTTCCATTATCAATTTCAAAATGAAGTTTACCATTTGACCGTTGAGTGGTTCCGTCCAGATTATGTGCCCTTGCATTATTGGTAACGTCTCCAAATTTCACCGAAACAAAATTCTGGTGATATGCAATTGGATCCGTAACATTAACAAGAACATCTCTTGGCGCACTCCATGGATTCAATTTATCAGGAAATACATAATCAGATGGAATAAACGTCCATGATTCATTTTTCGCAAATCTGTCTGTAACACCCAGAATCAGTTTCCTGATTTCGGATACATCCGCTGCTGTAACATTCTTAGTATTGTTTACATCGGAAGCGATTAATTTATAAGGACTATCTAATGTTTCAATACCCAAAATGTGTCTTTGTATTTTCACAATATCCGCAGTAGAAACTCCATTGAGCGGATCATCATTTCTCTTTGGCTGAACCAGATAACTTGCAGAGGAACCATAAGCCAAGTCACCAAAGAAGTAAAATCCATTTGTGCTTGTAGTCATTCGCTTCATCATTACCCCTGAGTGATACAACCTGGTATCCACTTTTTCAGTCGTCTGATCGGATTCAGTTTTTAATTCACCGCTAATATTTGCAATGGTGCCGACATTAGGACAAACATTCTGATAATCCTGTACAAGAATAGCAGTTACACAGAAATCAGTATTTCCTTCTTCATCTTCAACCCATAGTCTGACTTCTTTAATCAATTCATCATTCACTCCTGCTGCTGTAAAGTCATCGCAACAAATAGTGATGCTTGTCAATGAAGGATCGCCATCGAAGTAAAACTTTAAATTATCTTTCTCTGTGCAATTGTCAAAACTTCCTCTGTCAAGATCTTTCGCCCAAATGGTTATGCAACCCGTAGAAGGCATTACTGTAGTAATTACCCCTAATTCACAATAAGGAGTTGGAGCTTTACAATCTTTAATTTCAAACAACTGGCAATTTGCTGCAAGATTTCCACAACCATCTTCAACATACCAGCAAATTTTATGTACACCAACCGGATATGTGCCACTCGCATCAAATGGATTGTTCTCATCTTCGGCTTGTGGATTATGATGTTTTATAGGCGTCTTACCTCCAGCAAAATCTTTTCTTGTCAAAGGACCTACAGCATAGTCAAATCCAGAGTGAATTCCTTTTCCATCATTGTAGATGTCAATTTTATAATCATAGAACAACCAGTCCAAAGGACTACAGTTATCTGTGGCATCTGCTGTCAAGGAAATATGGCCATAGCAAAGTTGATCCAATTGATTTTTAAATGCAGATTCACAATTTCCTATTGATACGCTAATTTCAGGTTTGTCTGTATCATGTACTTTGATGATTTGCAAATATTCCCATCTTCCTCTTGTCGGATCGAGATTTGGATCGTATTGACACCAGTCTATTACAACCCATGTTCTCAATACTTTGAAGCAAGCGTCAGGTTCTACTGTAAACAGTTCATCGAAATACTCAATACTAATCAGTGAACACAGATCATCAGCATGGTTTTCAATAACCGGTCTTCCTAAAATTGGATTATCAGGGCTGATGTCTGCACCACAACCATCAATAGTGGTAGCTTGACCATCACAATTGCCTGGCCAGGTAATATCATCCAAAGCATCGCAATCGTCCGCTCTGTTTATGTAGAAAGGATCGCAGTCAACAACCCAAATGGTTTGAGTAGCAGTTACACTAACTCCATTTAGACCACGCGCTACTATAGTTCTTGTGAGTTGACCTTGTCCACATTCGCGATTATCATTTACAGAAATTGAGTAATTGACACCACATGTTCCTAATACGGTTCCGTCAAATCCCCAAACCAATTCATACTTTCTTTCAGGATGCGAAGTATCGAAATAAACCCTGTAATAATCGCATGCCTTATTCCATGCTGGTGGATTGGATGGTGGAGCACCTGGAACAAATCCCGGATATCCGGTAATGTCATTTCTTACACAATAATTATAACAAACTAGATCATTGGTTACTACTTTATGT
>JBGAWX010000016.1:0-23292 GCA_044227375.1 Saprospiraceae bacterium | reverse complement strand
GCAGCTGATGAAAACCAAATGAAGCAGATCAATGAGCGGGTAAAAGTTGAACTCAAGAAAAACAACTTCAATACTTCTGATAAACTCGTTACACTTTCTCCGGCTGAAGTGTATGCCTTACAAGATTTAAAAAAATATTATACGGATGTCTTTATTGATAAAAATGATGGCAAGGGATTTCCTCCAAAAGATTATATCAAGAGTCGTGAAGAAACCGCTGATTTAGGGGCGTTCTTTTTCTGGGGAGCCTGGGTTTGTGTCACGCAAAGACCGGGTTCAACTTTTAGTTATACTCACAACTGGCCATTTGATCCGAGTGCTGGGAATACACCAACTTCACCAGTGATCTTGTGGAGTGTATTGGGTTTATTGGCATTTGTTCTTGCCTGCGGAGTGGTGTTGTATTTTATTGGTCAATACAATCAATTGCCAAATAAATTTTTTAAACCTCCGAAGCGAGATTTATTCAATATTGCAAGAGTGTCTTCCTTTAAACCTACTCCGACACAGCGTGCTACTTATAAATTCTTTTTCGTAGCGATATTATTATTTTTCCTTCAGGTCTCCAGTGGATTGATCACCATAAATGACTTCTTAAATTGGCTGAGCTACCTGGGTATCCACATTACGAATGATATGCCGGTTACAATTTCCAGAAGCTGGCATTTGATGCTATCTCTTTATTGGATTTCAACTTGTTGGATTGCTTCTTCTATATTCATTTTACCCATTCTTTCAAAGCAGGAAGTACCCGGGCAGCTCAGATTGGTCAATACCTTATTTGTTTTGCTTTTCATATTAGTTGGAGGATCATTATTGGGAATGGTGTTGGGCCCCTTGGGATTCATGGGAAAATGGTGGCATGCTCTGGGACATCAAGGTTGGGAATTCGTCGATTTTGGTAAATTCTATCAGGTTTTGTTGATGGGTATCTTTGTGCTTTGGGGAACTGTAGTTTATAGAGGAATCAAACCTGCATTTGTCAAAGGGGAACCCTGGAATCTTCCCAACTGGATTATGTATTCGGTAATTGGAATACCCCTTTTATTTCTATCAGGATTTGTTGCCAAACCTGAAACCAATTTTGTAATTGCTGATTTCTGGAGATGGATGGTAATTCACATGTGGGTCGAAGCATTCTTCGAAGTATTCATTACAGTAATTGTCAGTTACCTCATGGTACTCATGGGATTGGTAAGCAGACAGGCTGCGATACGAGTTGTTTATTTTGCAACGATACTATTTCTTGGAACAGGCTTGCTGGGGATTTCGCATAATTTTTATTGGAATGCGAAACCAGTAGCAACAATGGCACTGGGTAGTGTCTTTTCCACATTGCAATTTGTTCCCCTTATTCTTTTAACCGTTGAAGCATGGAGATTTAAAAACATGCCAAAGATTGCAGTGGGAGATGTCGAACATACACAACTCAATAATTTCGGATTTCCAGAAGTATTTAAGTTTCTGGTTGCTGTCAACTTCTGGAATTTCTTTGGTGCTGGGGTGTTGGGTATCATCATCAATCTTCCCATCATGAATTATTTTGAACACGGTACTTACCTGACTGTGAATCATGCTCACGCCGCATTGATGGGAGTATATGGCAACATTTCACTGGCCGCATTATTATTTGCTTCCAGACTTATGATAAAAAGCAATCGATGGAATGAAAAGATTGTCAATTTTTCGTTCTGGTCAATCAATGCAGGATTGATGCTAATGGTTGTCTTGGATTTATTTCCTGCCGGTTCAATCCAGTTTAAAGCGGTTGTCGAACAGGGATTGTGGTTTGGTCGCTCTTCTGAATTTGTGGATTATGGAGTATTCAAATCACTGACCTGGTTAAGGGGAATTGGCGCATCGGTGTTCTTCTTTGGGGGTGTCATTCCAATTACTTACTTTATTGTTACCCGGATTAATTCATTAAAATCAAAAGCAAACGATATCAATGAAATGGATGTCCAGCTTTTAAAAGGAATTGAAGAAAAAGTTGAAGTTGAAGAACCCGCATTAATTTAGGTTTGCACCACATTAGGGTTCGATTGAAACCCCTGAAAAGAAAAAAGGCTAATGTCTTTCATTCCGGAGTTGCCAAATCGCTCTGGTTTGAAAGACATCCTTTTTATAAATAATCTCAATGGATTCCGGAAGATTTTTAACCCAGGTGATTATCAATTGGGTAGAGGGTTTTTTAAAAAAGGTTTTGAACAGATAAAATTCATGCTGAAAAAATAAAAATAACAAATTATAAAAAATTCATATATTTGGGACTTATAACTCTTAAATAAGAATTTTTATAATGCGGGCTCTGTCCAAATCGACAATATACTGTTTGCGTGCATTGATCTATGTGGCAACTAAAAACGAAAAGGATAAGTATGTAAACATCGGAGAGATCTCAGAAGAGCTTAATATTTCTTTTCATTTTTTAACCAAGACCTTTCAAATCCTGACCAAAAAAGGATTGTTGGATTCTCATCGCGGACCTCATGGCGGAGTCATGTTGAAAAAAAAGATTGACGATATTTTCCTGATCGATATTGTTCATATCCTGGAAGGTGAGGATTTTTTTGAGAAATGCCTTCTGGGCCTTCCCGGATGTGGATCCCATGAACCCTGCCCGGTACATGGCTTCTGGAAAAATGTAAAAGGGTCGTTGCAAAAGGAATTTGAGGAAACCTCACTTGCTATTTTAGCTAAGGGAGTCAATACCAAAAAAATGAGAATTTAAAAGCCCTTTTTTTAATTTAATTTAAGATAAAAATGTCTTATATAAGATCTCAATACAAGTAAATAAGAAATCTCATCAGGTATAAAGTGTACGAAGCAAAGTTTAATACTTACCTAAACTCAAAATCAAAAATCAATGAATAAATGGGTGATCAAACGAAATGGAGAATACCATCCTTATCTGCCATTCAAAATTGAAGATGCTATTAAAAAAGCGTTTCGGGGTCAGAATACTCAGGTGGATGAAAAACTGATCGATCATGTATTCCTGAAGCTTGAAGCAAAACATGTTTGGAGTGTAGAAGAAATTCAGGACATCATCGAAAAGGAATTGTTTGCCGCAAAGTATTTCGAAGTGATGCGTGCATTTATGTTGCACAGACATACACGCAAACTTCAAAGAGAACATGTGGATGGATTGAATGAAGACACGACTTATATTGATTGCACCCAGACTATTGATGAATATGTATTTCAAAAAGACTGGAGAATCAACGCGAATGCAAATACTTCATATTCCAGTGCCGGATTAATCAATAATGTTGCCGGAAAAGTGATCGCAAATTATTGGTTGGATAAAGTCTATACGAAAGAAGAAGGGTATGCTCATCGAAATGGAGATTTCCACATACATGATTTGGATTGTCTGACGGGTTATTGTGCAGGATGGAGCTTGCGCATGTTGTTGAATGAAGGCTTCAATGGAGTGCGGGGTCGTGTGGAAAGCAGGCCTCCTGGTCATTTCAGGGAAGCACTTGGACAAATGGCTAATTTTTTAGGAATCCTGCAAAGTGAATGGGCAGGTGCACAGGCATTCAGTTCGTTCGATACCTATCTTGCACCTTATGTTTTTAAAGATCAATTGACCTTTGAAGAAGTATTAAAGGCCATACGAAGTTTTGTATACAATTTGAATGTTCCGGCACGATGGGGACAATCACCGTTTACAAACATTACCTTGGATTGGGTAGTGCCGGCAGATCTAAAGGAACAAATACCTACCAAAAAAAATGTTCATTTATTTATGGATGTAAATAGTCCGGATTTGCTTGAACAAGCAAGGGCTCGTGGTGTGGATGATTTAAGTGAATTGTGTTACAAACATTTTCAGTTGGAAATGAATGTGATCAATAAAGCATATTATACGGTGATGACTGAAGGGGATTCCAATGGTCAGCCATTTACTTTCCCGATTCCAACAGTAAATATTACTGAAGATTTTGACTGGTATGGAGAAAATACAGACATTTTGTTTGAAAACACTTCAAAAGTAGGATCCTCCTATTTTCAAAATTTTATCGGAAGTCAATTTACCTATGACCATGATGGAAATAAAATTGAAAATCCATATGCATATAAACCCAATGCAATCCGCAGCATGTGTTGTCGCTTGCAATTGGATCTTCGCGAGTTGTTAAAACGGGGTAACGGACTTTTCGGAAGTGCTGAGATGACCGGAAGCATTGGTGTGGTGACCATCAATATGGCTCGGTTGGGATATTTATATAAAGGAGAGCATGAAAAACTCATGGAGCGTTTGGATCAGCTTCTCGAATTGGCTAAATCAAGTCTCGAAAAAAAGCGAAGCTTCATTGCAAAATTATTGGAAAGGGGTTTGTATCCGTTTACCAGAAGGTATCTTCCGCATTTCAGAAATCATTTTTCAACGATCGGTGTAAATGGTATCAATGAAATGATCCGCAACTTTTCGGATGATAAACTGAATATCATACATCCCGATGGAAGCAATATGGCATTGATCATCCTGGAGCACATCCGGAAGAGAATCACTCAATTTCAGGAAGAAACCGGAAACCTTTATAATCTCGAAGCTACTCCTGCAGAAGGTACAACCTATCGTTTTGCAAAAGAAGACAAGAAGAGATACTCTGACATCATCCAGGCAGGATTTGGAGATAATATCTATTATACAAACAGTTCACAGATTCCTGTTAATTATACAGATGATCCATTTGAAGCATTGATTCTTCAGGATGAACTGCAATGTAAATATACCGGAGGCACCGTGCTGCATCTTTACATGAGAGAAAAAATCAGTTCACCTGAAGCTTGCAGGAATCTGATTCGCAAAGTGATTTCAAATTTCCGATTGCCTTATATTACCGTGACCCCTACATTCAGTGTGTGTAATGTCCATGGATACCTGAATGGAGAACATGAGTTTTGTCCTTTATGTGATGACATCCTTTTAAAATCTATTTCAACCGAACAAAAAAAATAATTGATATGGAAAATACAAAACAACAACAACTTTTGGATCTGCATGCAGAGAAAAGGACAAGGTGCCTTGTGTACACCAGAGTCATGGGATATCACCGTCCTGTCGAAAGTTTCAATATCGGAAAAAAGGGAGAGCATAAAGAACGCATTGCGTTTATAGAGAAGAAATGTGAGTAATCCCATCTATCAAATCAGTCCTTTCACACTGCTGGATTATCCTGACAAAACAGCGTGTATCGTATGGTTTGCCGGCTGCAACATGCGTTGCCGGTATTGTTATAATATTGATATCGTCAGAGGTAAAGGAAAAATGAGCTTTGAAGAGATTCTTCAATTTCTCGATTCCAGAAAGAATCTTCTTGATGGTGTGGTGTTGAGTGGAGGTGAATGTACCATGCATAAGGGTCTTGAATCTTTTATCCGTGAAATCAAAAACAGGAATTTATTAGTCAAGTTGGATACTAATGGATCGAACCCGCAAATTCTGAACAAGTTGATCAAAGCGAAAATGATTGATTATGTTGCTCTTGATTTTAAGGCATTGCCGGATCAATTTTATTTCGTTACTCAATCCGATCTATTCAATAAATTTGAAAAATCTTTGGAACTCTTGATTTCATCCGACTTGCCATTTGAAGTACGCACGACCGTGCATACCAAATTAATTGATGCGCAAACTGTAGAACAAATGATGAACTATCTGAAAAAAAAGAACTACAGGGGAATTTACTATGTGCAAAATTTCCTGAATAATACTCCAACATTGGAAAACCTGGAATGCGATCATCAAAAACTATCTCTTGAAGATATCCACTCTGAAGGATTGGAGGTTGTCATTAGAAATTAATCTTATGGTCACCTAAGTCAAATGTTGAGTCCTGATGTCTTAGTTGCCATCTACGATTGATTAATGCCCATTCGATTTATATAAGAGCACGTAGATAGTAGGTATAAAATTTGTTTCTTACAATGATTTGAGAACCAGCAATCGTTCCCACTTCTCGTCCACATCAGTTTGAATCTTGTGTAATAAGTCAGGTGCATTTTCCGGATCGTTTTTCATAGTTGTATTAAACCGGTTTTCGTGATTCAAAAATTCTGATACAGGAAGAGAAGGTTCTTTAGAATCCAGAGTAAATCGTTCACCTTTTGGTTTTGTCGGATTAAACCGGAATAGCGGCCAATAACCGGACTTCACTGCATGCTCTTGCTGGGATGAACCCAACATCATGTCGTAACCGTGAGCGATGCAATGGCTGTATGCTATAATGATAGAAGTACCCGGATAGGATTCGGCTTCACGAATCGTTCGAATGGTATGTGCATCATTTGCACCCATTGCAATTTGTGCAACATAGGCATTGCCGTGTGCGATGGCCTGCATTGCAAGATTTTTCTTGGACGTAGACTTTCCTGTGATTGCAAATTTGGCACAGGCACCCATAGGAGTAGCTTTGGATTTTTGACCTCCTGTATTGGAATATACTTCTGTATCCAGAACAAAAATGTTTACATTTTCTCCTGTGGACAACACATGATCAAGGCCACTGAATCCAATATCATAGGCCCATCCATCACCACCTACAATCCAAACTGATTTTTTCACCAGGTAATCAGCAATCGGTAAAAGATTTCTAGAAGCTTCAGTGTTTATTTCAGACAACTTTAATTTTAATGAGAAAATATTTTTTCGCAGTTGTATTAAATTGCTTTCATTGAACTCCGTAATGTTTAATATGGCTTCCGCTAATTCAATTCCTACTTCATCCCGCAGTTGATGTAACAAAGAGAAGGCTTGTTCCCGCATTTTATCTGAAGCAAGTTTGAGCCCCAATCCGAATTCCGCATTGTCTTCAAATAATGAATTCGCCCAGGCAGGTCCTAGTCCTTCATGATTAATGGTCCAAGGAGTTGTTGGAAGATTAGCTCCGAAAATTGAAGAACATCCGGTTGCATTTGCAACAAGCATCCGGTCACCAAAAAGCTGAGTAAGTAATTTCAGGTAAGGCGTTTCACCGCAACCTGAACAAGCACCGGAAAATTCAAAAAGAGGTTGCAACAATTGGGTGCCTTTTACTGATTGCATATTCACTCTTGTGCGATCAATTTCGGGAAGAGATAAGAAATATTCCCAATTCAGTTTCTCTGATTCTTTGAGGGGCTGCGGATCCACCATGTTTATAGCTTTATGCCCTAGTTGGGTTTTGCTTTCAACAGGACAATATTCTACACATAATTTGCATCCTGTGCAGTCTTCAACAGAGATCTGTAAAGTATAGGCTTCATTTTCTTTATTGAATTCTTTCCCTATTGGACCAGTATACTTAAAACTTGAAGGCGCATCGGCAAGTAGTGATTTGTCATAAATTTTACTTCGAATGGCAGCATGCGGACAAATGATAAAACATTTTCCACATTGAGAACAGAGTTCTTCATCCCAAACCGGGATGATGTCCGCGATATTTCGTTTTTCCCACTGCGATGTTGATGTCGGATAGGTTCCATCTATAGGAAATGCACTAACTGGCAATTCATCACCTTCACCAGCAATAATTTTTCCTATGACGTTTTTTACAAATTCGGTCGCGCGTTCAGGAATTAACGAATGTGTTCCAATAGTACTTATTTCAAAATTTGAGTAATGTATTTCTTTCATACTCTCCAAAGCCAGATCTACTGCTTCGAAATTTTTGCGAACCACCAATTCTCCTTTATTAGAATAGGTACTCAGTATGGACTCCTTTATATATGCAATTGCTTTTTCTTCAGGGATGATTCCTGAAATGGAAAAAAAACAGGTTTGTAAAATGGTGTTTATTTTAGATCCCATTCCGGTGTCACGTGCTACTTTGGAAGCATTTACAATAAAAAATCTCAGATTTTTACTTTTTATTTGCAGCTGAACTTTCGTTGGAAGATGAGACCAAACTTCATCTGGTTCAAAATTTGTGTTGAGTAAAAATACAGCTCCTTCTTCCGCATATTTCAGCATTTCAAACTTTGTAAGATATCGGAAGTGATGACAGGCAATAAAATTTGCAGATCTGATTAAATAGGTGGACCGTATCGTTTGCGTGCCAAAGCGAAGATGTGAAACTGTAAGGGATCCCGATTTTTTAGAATCATAAACAAAATATCCCTGAACAAAATAATCTGTGAGCTCCCCGATTATTTTAATTGAATTTTTATTGGCGCTTACCGTGCCATCTGCACCGAGGCCAAAAAAAATACCCCGGAACAAGTGCTGTTGTTCAAGAGAAAATGATGGATCCCAACTCAAACTCCGGTGGGTTACATCATCATGTATGCCGATGGTAAAATGATTTAGTGGATTTACTTTTTTCATTTCATCAAAAACGGCTTTTACCATTCCTGCGGTAAATTCTTTGGAAGCTAAACCATATCGTCCTCCGGTTATTTTTGGCATTGACGTTGACCTGTTCCATGCTTCATTCATGGCATTGACAATATCCATGTACAGTGGTTCCCCGATGCTTCCAGGTTCTTTGCAGCGATCCAGAACGGTTATTTTTTCAACTGTCGAGGGAATGCAATTTATGAAATGTGAAATTGAAAACGGACGAAATAAGCGTACAGTAACAAAACCGGTTTGCTCTCCTTTGCCGTTTAAATAATCAACCATTTCTTGTACAGCACCACAACCGGATCCCATTAATACAATAATGTGTTTTGCTTCAGGTGAACCATAGTACTCAAAAGGACGGTATGTACGGCCAGTAGCTTTTTCAAATTGATTCATGATGTCTCCGACGATACCGGGCACATTATCATAAAAAGAATTGCATGCTTCCCGGCTTTGAAAAAAGACATCCGGATTTTGTGCAGTACCGCGGATCACCGGACGATCCGGGGAAAGCGATCTCATTCGAAATTCATTTAATGCATTGAGGTCAATCAAAGATTTAATAATTTCATCAGGGATGATTTCAACTCGCGAAAGTTCATGAGAAGTCCTGAAACCATCGAATACATTTAAGAATGGAACCCGGGAACGCAATGCAGATGCATGGGCAATTAAAGCAAGATCATGCGCTTCCTGGGAATTGTTTCCAAACAACATGGCAAATCCTGTTGATCTGACTGACATCACATCCGAATGATCCCCGAAAATAGAAAGTGCATGTGTTGCCAATGCCCTGGCTGCAATATGAAAAACTACAGGGGAAAGTTCACCGGCCAGTTTAAACATATTGGGAATCATCAGCAACAATCCTTGTGAACAGGTGAATGTAGTGGCGAGTACTCCTCCCTGTGTAGCTCCATGCAGGGCTCCTGCTGCGCCTGCTTCACTCTGCATTTCAATTACAGTAGGGATTTCTCCAAAAATATTTTTTCTTTTTTCAGATGACCATTCATCGACCCATTCCCCCATTGCAGAGGAAGGAGTGATCGGATAAATTGCACAAACTTCACAGCATTTATATGCAATATAAGCAGCGGCTTCATTGCCGTCGATAATGGCGCTGTCAGTAGAAATATTTTGTTCTGCTTTTTTATTTTTAAGAAGGATTTCGGTTTCCATATGTATAGGTTCTTTAAGTTTCAAATTGAATAGAAATATTTTATTGAATGATGATTAAGTTTATCTCCATATTAATTCCCGGATTCAAGTTGATGGTAGCTTCTGTTTAAGAACACTTTAATCATTTGTCTTCTGTACTTTCTCGAAAACATTTCATTATCAATGGCACGGGATTTTTTGATGGCCTGGTTGATCAGATCTGCCCGGTCACTTTCCATGTTACTTTTGATAAGAATTGGTTTCGGATCAACACCACCGAGTACTGTATTTAATTCACCATGTTTATTAAAAGTCACTGCGGTAGTCAGTGATGTGAAATCCATACTTTCCCGTTGTCTCAATTTGTAAAATGCCGAATGGAATCGTTCATTTAAAGGAAGCAGAATGGATTTTATCAGTGCAGATCGTTTAAGATTTACCGGACGAACTCCATCACCTGTAAATATAGTTTCAAGCAGTAATCTGCGTTCGCCTTCCTTGTCAATTATTTCAATCATTGCATTCATACTGATGAGTGCAACTGCAGTGTCGGATATGAATTCGGAATAACAATGTTTTTTGCTTCCTGTTGCAATGCATATTGTACCATCACATTTTAAACAGTTGCCGATTGCATCACGCCACCATTTGGATTGATTGTAAAAAATGCATCGGTTTTCACATAATAAATTACCACCTATAGTTGCAGATTTTCTGACTAACGGAGAACCAACCGCATGAGCTGCTTTGATCAAAACCGGAAATTCATTCACGATAACCGGGACATGTTTCAGGTCGTCTAAAATGGTCAACGCACCTATGGATAAGAAGTCTCCCTTCGTTGTGATCTTTTTCAGCTCATCGATGCCATTTAAATCAATCAGGCAGGATGAAATATCATTTTCATGAAACCGGTTCACCATTAAATCAGTACCTCCTGCTAAAAAGCGAAAATCATGCTCATGAGCAATCGCCATCTCAACAGCTTCACTGATTGAACCGGGTTGTAAATATTTTTTTTCGGTACTCATTTTTTTTATTCAATGTTCGTTTCAGTCCTGGTTATGTGAAACAGCCATTTCTATTTTATTCTGTATTTTCTGTAAGACATCTTCCGCGCTAATCGGAAGTTTTGTTATGCGAATACCGACAGCATTAAAAATTGCATTTGAAATGGCGGGTATCACCGGATGCAATGCGCCTTCACCACATTCTTTTGCACCGAATGGACCTTCCGGATCTATAGTTTCAATAATATGAGTTTGCATAGATGGGGTATCCAATGATGTTGGAATTTTATAATCTAAGAAATTAGCATTCAGAAGCAATCCATTATAGTATTTCATTTGCTCACTCATGGCCTGGCCCAGACCCATATGCCAGGATCCTTCCAATTGACCTTCGACCGCGAGTGGGTTGATGGCTTTACCGCAATCATGTGCACCCCAAATATTGACAACCTTAACAGCTCCGGTTTCAATATCGACATCGACTTCTGCTATTGCGGCACCAAAACTATACGATGGACTGAGCCCAGCACCGGCACCTTTGAAATCTCCTCCGAGTTTCGGTGAAATGTACTTGCCGCTAACCGTTATGGCTCCCTTCCCGGAAAGCGTGCAATCAATAGCTTCATTCCAACTCAAATCGATTTTTTTATCATGGGTAAAAATTCGATCTTCTGAAAAATTAAATTCTTCATTCTGGATTTCATGATCACCGGCAATTGCTTTTACTATTTCAAGTTTTAAATTTTCTGCAGCCATCTTTGCAGCATTACCCGCCATAAAAGTTACTCTGCTAGAGTAACTTCCGAGATCAACAGGAGTGAGCAAGGTATCTGCTGCAACCACAAAAATTTTGTCAATGGAAATGCCAAGTACTTCGGATACGATCATCGCCAGCACCGTATCACTGCCCTGACCAATATCGCTTGCACCGGAACTCAACACAACCCTTCCATCAAAATCGACTTTAAGATGAACTGTTGATTGTGGAAGTTCAGTCCGGATAATCGGTAAAGCACTGCCGCTTATAAAAAATCCACAACCTACACCAAGTCCGCTGCCATAAGGTAATTTTCCATACCGCGTTTTCCATTGGGATTGTTCCATTACTTTTAAAAGGGATTCCCTGCTGCCGTTGGAAGTGATCCGAAACTGCCCCACGGTAAATACGTTGGATGGCATAAAATTTTTCAACCGGAGTTCGCAGGGATCCATATGGAGTTGCTGCGCTAAATCATCCATCAGGCATTCCATTGCGTATCGCGAATTCACAGCGCCATGACCCCGCATAGCCCCGCTTTGGGGTTTGTTGGTGTAAACGCGATAGGTTCTGAATCCCAGATTGTCAATTTGATACGGGGCTTGCAGCAACACTCCGTTATAATAAGAAGTCACTACCCCAAAACTTCCATAAGCACCTCCGTCAATCGCAATGTCAGCATCTAAAACCAGCAGCTTTCCATTTTTATCTGCACCAATTTCCATTGAGATTTTTGAAGGATGTCTTCCATGATTGCAAAAGAAAACTTCTTCACGACTGAATCTGACTTTAACAGGTCTGCCTGTTTTTTTAGCTAAGTAAGAAATGATAATTTCATGTGGAAATGGATCACTTTTTCCGCCAAATCCACCACCAACACAGGGTTTGATTACCCTTACTTTGGATAGCGGAATTTCTAAAACTTTCGCCAAGGCACGATGCAGATAATGTGGAACCTGTGTTGCAGTTGTAATTGTCAATCCATTTTCATCCCAATAAGCTATGGCGGCATGGGGTTCTGTAAAACCATGATTGACTCCACTAAATTCAAAACTCATTTTACTGCGAAATTCAGATTGCGATAATTCTGAATTTTGATCGCCAAAACGCAATTCCGCTTTTTTGTGGATATTATTATTGAATTTGGTATGGGAATGAATTTTTTCATGTTCCCCAATATCGTTCAGGGATTCATCTATTTCAAAAAAAGGTTTAATAGCATTGTACTTAATGTGGATCAGTTGACACGCTTGTTGCGCAAGCTCTTCTGATTCTGCAGCTACGGCTACAATGATTTCACCAACATATCTTACTTTGTCAATTGCAAGTGCGGTTTCATCCTGTGAAATAGGAAGCACTCCGAATTTTTGCTGCAGCTCCGATCCGGTAAGTATGTACTTAACTCCTTGAATTTTTTCAGCAGCTGATAAATCGATGCTCTCAATTTTTGCATGGGGATAAGGACTTCTTACAAATTTACAGTACAACATATTTTTCATTACTACATCATCCGCATACGTTGCAGTACCCTGTACTTTTTTAACGGCATCGAGATACGGGCGCCCCACTCCAATAAGTTTATGGTGATTGAAATCGCCAATTGAAGTCATATTTAAATTCAACTGATCATGTGCAGCTTCTGCTACGGCGTCTATAATTTTTTTGTATCCGGTGCACCGGCACAGGTTACCGGATAATGCTTCCCTGATATCATCTGCATTTGCATCCGGATTTTTTTTGATAAAATCCAATGAAGTCATTACCATTCCCGGAGTACAAAATCCACATTGTATGGCCCCTTTTTCAACAAACTTTTTTTGTAAAATATGCAATTCACCATGTTGAGCCAATCCTTCGATGGTAAGTATGTTGGCATTGTGGCAACGCATCGCTGGCGTGATACAGCTGAGTACAGCGTTTTCATCAACTAATACGGTACAGGCTCCGCAACTTCCCTGTTCACATCCGACTTTTGTTCCGGTCAATCCAATTTTATTACGAAGCAGGCCCGCAAGAGTTTCGTGCTCCCCGATCAGCAGTTCATGTTCTGTATTATTAACCTTGATTTTAATTGCTTTCATAATGGTGTGAAATAAATTTCAGCGTTAACATTTCCCTTACCATCCTGCTCCTATGCTTTTGCCTCCATCAATATAAAGAGTTTGGCCTGTAATGAAATTTGTTTTTTCAGAAACCAGAAACGAAACTACTTGTGCCACATCATCAGGCTTTCCTATTGTTTTTGTTGGTTGGGCTTGTATAAGTTTTTCCATAGTTTCTTTTTTTAATGCACGTGTTAAAGGGGTATCGATCAATCCTGGTGCAATTGCATTTACACTGACTTTAAATGCACCGAGCTCAAGGGCCAATGATCTTGTCAAACCGATCACGCCGGCTTTGGAAGCGGAGTAATTGGTTTGACCCTTATTTCCCAACCAAGCCCTTGAAGAAATATTGATAATGCGCCCATGCTGTTGTTCTTTCATGATTTTTGCAGCTTCACGACACATCAACCAGGTGCCTTTCAGATTGACATTAATTACGTCATCAAAATCCTTTGCCGTCATATTCCATATTAATTGATCTTTGATAATTCCGGCATTATTGACAACCACATCAATTGTTCTGTACTTATCGATTACAGATCTGAAGAGAAGACCCACCTGTTGTTCGTCGCTGATATCGGTAACGTAGACTGCGGAATTGCTTTTCCCTAAATGATTAAAAGTTTTTTCAATGCTCATTGCATCCAGATCGACAAGTACAACAAAAATTCCTTCTGTTGCAAGTCTCTCAGAAATGGCTCTGCCAATCCCTTTACCAGCACCGGTTACTATGGCTATCCGTTTTCGCATCATTGTATTCTAATTTAATTTCTTCATTTGCGGTACTTCTTGAATTCATGAGCGGCAGACCCTGATTGCGATTATTTTTTACAGCGATTAGTTTTGCCACTATGCTGACGGCAATTTCTGCAGGACTGCTGCCTCCGATATCAAAACCCATAGGCATATCTACTTTAGCTAGATCTGCTTCTGTAGCGGTTTGATTTTTTAAGAATATTTTTTTTGTTACGGCAACTTTTCTCTTGCTTCCGATCATACCTAAATATGCAAAGGGTTTCCTGATACAATGAGCAAGTATTTCACGATCATATTCGTGCAGATGGGTGCAAATGACAATAAATGGCTCATCTTGGAATGACATCTGTGATAAAAAATTTGAATGATTCGTATTGTAAACAGCAATGCCTGGATCTTGCAAAGTTTCCAGAATAGGTTTGCGTTCATCAATAAGGTGAATTTGAAAATCCAGGGGCATGGTATAACGGACTACGTGTTTTCCAATATGCCCGGCACCAAAGACGTAAAGTTTTTTTGGTTTCATAACCGGTTCGATGTAAATGGTTACACTGCCGCCACAGCACATTTGATGATCCTGAACGAGGTGATGTTCAAAATTTTGTGGAATATTATTCTCGATCACTGAAATTGCGTCATCTATTACTTTGTATTCCAGATTTCCTCCGCCGATTGTTCCAAAGGTTTTTTTATTTTTCAGCACAATCATTTTTGCACCGGCTTTAAGAGGTGTTGAGCCATGAGTTGCTATGACCACACAGAGGGCCGCTGAATCCCCGGAGTTCTGGATTTCAGTTAATATTCTATAGAGGTCAAACATGTATAAAAGTATTTATGATAGTCGTCTACGGTATTGATGTTTAGTAAAATTTGTTCATCCGGCCAATCTAGTTTTACTTTATTGTACAATCCCTGGTTTAATTCTTTTTTTAAATTAAAATCATTGCCATGATGATTTAATAAAGTGTTCACGATATACCTGCTCAATAATACGGGATGTCCTTCTTTGTCATGATAAGCCGGAACTACAAATCCTGAGGGACAGGAGAGGTTTATCATTGAATCCAGAAGACCGGTGGAAATAAAAGGATTGTCAATATTTTGCAGAAATGTGTAGTCGTGAATCGTGTTGAACAAACCAAGTTTAAGGGAATAGTACCGGCCATGTTCAACGAAATGATTAATTACCAATTTAATATTGCGTCCGAATTTATTTTTTAAAATAAGTTGTTCAACTTTTTCCAGGATAGATGAATTAATTACAAGAACAATGTTTGAAATTCCACATTGTATATAGGTTTCGAGAATATGTTCAAGAAACGTTTTGGTCTGATTGAATTGTAAAAATGCTTTAGGAGCTTTCATCCGGGTTGAATAACCCGCGGACAGGATAACGGCTGAAATGTCATCTTGAATTTTCATTTCCCCTCAAACTGAATTTTTTGACCGATTGATGTCAGGCCAAGTAAAGCATCAGAAGTTGAAAATATTTCATTGAGGTGATCCAGTTCAGAGTCACAACCTCTTGCTTCATCAATCAATTTATCTGCAATCCGGATGGCTGCAGGCGCTTTATATGAAATGGATTTAATTTTTTTATTTATAAATTCTGCCAGTTGTACATGTTCATTGAATGATTTGGTTTGCAATTCACTTAATGAATTATGTTCAAATACATCTTTTATATAGTTCCATTTGGCATCGAGCTCTTTCTTGAAAGGCAAGGGTGTAGGTTGTATTTCTGACAGGATGTTCGTTCCTTCTTCCCTTGTAATGATTTTATCAACCAATCCGATTTCTTCTGCTTCCGTTGCAGTAAGCATCGTTCCCGTATGGATGAGAAATTTACTCAGTCCTTTTCCGATTTTTCGAACACTTCTTTGGGTACCTCCGAGGGCTGGGTAAATGCCTATGCCGGTTTCCGGAAAAGCAAACTTCGCAGTTGGAACCGCAAGGAGAACGTCAGCACATAATGCAAACTCTACGCCGCCACCAAGTGCAAGGCCATTGACTATCATCACCACATTTTTGGACGATCTGTCAATCCGGTCAAATACGTTTTGTGTAAATTTTGTGAATGTTTCTATCTCGGATAATTTGTTCGATTTAATGTTTTTGATAAAAAACTTAATGTCTGCTCCGGCGACAAATGCTTTTCCGGATCCCGTAATGAAAATGGTTTTGACTTCAGGATCATTTTCCACCGATTGAAATATCTCTGACAACTCGTTGACTGTACTTTCACTCAGAGTATTCATGTTTTCCGGTTGATCTAATGTGATCACTGCAGAATTTTCATTCTTAGTTAATTTTACTGCATGCATTCCCCAAAAGGCATCTCCTATGGATGAAGGGGATTCCATTCCATACAATTTCGATATCAAACCGACCAGGCGTGTTACTTCTGCAAGACCGGAAGATTTCATTAAATCAATTGGCCCCCTTTTCCATCTCAAACCAATTTTGGCTGCGCGGTTTAGATGTGTGGCGGAACAAACAGATTCATCCAATATTTGTGTACATATAAAAAAGAGTACTCCAAACAGCCGATCACGAATTTGTTTTTCCCGCACGGAATCAATTTCAATTAAACCATCTCCGGGGATGTTCCAGGGATTTCCTGAATCCGCTTGATTTTTCAATAGGGCGGCTGCATGATAGAGTTTTCCAAAAGCTTCCAGAGTTTTTTCGGAATGATATGCTATTGCTACTCCAGTGGCATTCATCAATGCAAAGGGACCCATGCCGATACCCAACATGTCCAGACATATTTTATCCACTTCTTCAATAGTAGCCAGTCCCTCTTCCACAATCCGTACCGATTCATTGAGCCATGGTACAAAAAAGCGATTCACTGCAAATCCATAACAATCTTTGCAGTCTATAGCATCTTTTCCGATGAGTGTTGCAAAGTTTTTGCAGGATTCAAAAGTTTGATTTGAAGTATTTGCTCCGGGAATGATTTCTACAAGGCGGTTTTTTGCAGCGTGATAAAAGAAATGCATTCCAATAAATCGCTCAGGAACTGAAATGCCTTTCGAAAGATCCGTAATAGAAAAAGAAGAGGTGTTTGAAGCAACAATACAATCAGAATTTAGAATGGTGCTTAAATTTTTATAGAGTGAAATTTTAGCTTCAAAGTTTTCAAAAATGGCTTCGATAACAAAATCACAAGTTTTTAATGAATTCAAATCGGATGAAGGATGAATTTTTATGAGAATGTTAGAGGCTTGTTCCTGATTAAACATGCCGCGTTGCAGTCCTTCATCAATCGTTTTTTTTATACTATTCAATCCCTTATCTACTATATTGATATCCCGATCCACAAGAATGACCGTAAATCCTTCCTGTGAAAATTTTTGCGCAAGAGCAGCGCCCATGGTTCCTGCTCCGACAACTCCGACACGTTCAATAGTTTTCATTTCAGGTCTTTGTTAATTGTTTATCCAAACCGGGTTCTTTTTTTCAATAAATGCACTGATCCCTTCATTGGCATCATGTGTATTCATCAAATCATTAACATATATGGATTCTAACTGCGGAAGAAAATTACTCAGCACATGATTGAATTTAATCCGTGATGCATTCACTGCAAATCGTAGCGATGACGCACTTTTTGGCAGAATATTTAATTGTATCCATTTTTCCATTTCGAGTTCCAGTTCTGCAGCATCTATGAATACTTCATTCACCAGGCCGATGGCTTTTGCTTCCATTGCAGAAATTGTTTTCCCGGTGATGAGTAAATCTTCTGCTTTAGCCAAACCAATTTTTTCCGGAAGAAGAATTGATGCAGGAGGTGGGAAGACGCCCAAACAAATTTCTGGTTGACCAAATCTGGAAGTCTGATCTGCGAAAATAAAATTGCACATTAAAGCGAGTTCCAATCCACCACCCAGGCATTGTCCTGAAATTTTGGCAAGCGTCGGAATGGACAGATCTCTTAAACTATAAAACAAATGATGAAACCCTCGCAGCATCGCAGCAGCATGCTCCCGTTTGTGTTCTTCGACGCTTGCACCAAATGAAAAATGTTTTCCGGCTCCTTCGAATACAATAAGTTTTAAATCGCAATTATTGGCGAATGAATTTAATGCATTCTGCAATTCGCTTATCAATACATGATCCAAAATGTTTCCCTTGCCATCGCCGAATACTACTCTGGCTACGGAATATTCATTGGGGAATGTTATGGTTACGTTTTGCATTATCCGATGAGTTGGTTTTGAAATTGAGGAGAAATGGTTCTTTGGAGATCATCATTCCACTCATGTCCTTCTGCAAGGAATTGACGCAACTTGATGAAGTCAACTTCCCTGTTTTCTTTTGGACCTTCGTTAAATGCTCTGAAGCCGGCTTTAGCTTCTGTCATCATATTCAATGCCAGCCATTCGCGACTGGATTCTTTGTTCTGATTCCAGCGTTCCAGTTTAAATTTCCGGACTTCGCTAATAGTTTTGTTCATGCAATTGGGGAAGGTGTGAAGTATTTTCGCAATGAGCAAATTGACGGTCTGATCCAAAAGTGTAAAATCGTTTTCCGAATTCGAAATGATTTCTTTAGCTTTCTTTAATTCGTCACCTGTTTTTAAATTCCCAAAAATAATTTTTCCGAATTCATCTGTCATTCTGTCTGTAATGACCATTGGATTTGCAATAAATTTTCCATTGTATTTAAGAACGGGTGCAATTTCTGTGAGCATCCCAAAATAATAAGCCTGGTGTGCGGTCCAGGGTTCGCACAGTGTTAGTGAAACCATAGCTCGTTCCACTCCGACAAACAATGGAAGGAAATCTGTTGCTCCTCCAATGGCTGCACTGCCATGTTTGGGTCCGGCCTGTCCAAAGCGCGCCATGTCGCTTGAAATACTGAAATCGCAAGCAAGACCTATTTCCTGGCCGCCACCTATGCGAATTCCATTCACTCTGCAAATCACCGGTTTTTCACATTTTAATATGGTGCTGACCATATCGTTGAACAATCTCATGTATTGGGAATATTCCTGGGGATTTCCGGAATAGTATTCCGCATATTCCTTGGTATTGCCTCCTGTACAAAATGCTTTATCCCCCACCGCAGTTAATACCAAAGCGACCACACTTCTATCATTGGATGCTTCATTCAAAGCAAGTATGATTTCCTTGATGGCATCCGTGGTGTATGAGTTATATTGTTTGGGATTGTTTAAAATGATCCAGCTATTGTATAAATTTTTAACCGGGGTTCCATCAAAATTTAAGCATGGACGATGTTCGAATATGATGTGACGGTATTCTACTTCCACCAGGTTGTGATTTTTTAATTGTTGTTTCATATATTATAATTTAATTGAAATCCGGAACAAGAACAGGCCGCTTGGTATATTTATGATCCAGGGTATTTTTAAATACTTCATTGATTTGTGACATGGGAAATGTTTGAATGAACTGTGTTATTTTCAACTGATCGGTTGCTATGAGATTCAATACTTCAGGATACAGTTCAGCGCGGCAACCCCAGGTTCCGATTACTTTGGCATCAAAGGCCATCAGATTGCTGAGTCGTAATTCGACTTTATCCATGGTAAACCCAACAATCGAAAGGGTTGATGTATAGGTGATCAGGTTGAACGCCAATTCTTGTCCGGATTTTGTACCTGACATTTCAAAGATTTTCCAACCATACCTTGGTGCTTTCATTGCAAGAGTTAGTTCTTTTACTTTTTCCTTTACTGTTTTGGTATCAAGTCCTTTTACATTGAGGATGGCATCAATTCCATGATCTTTAGCCGATGCCAGTTTCTCATCATTGATATCCAGAGCGATGACTTTCGCTCCGGATATTTTTGCAAGGAGTGCAGCATAAACACCAACACCACCTACACCGATCACAATGGCCAGATCGCCGGATTCCAATTCTGATTTTTTTATAACCTGGAATGGAGTGGAAATTGCATCGGCGATCACTGCTAAATGTTCGAGAGCGTATTTTGGCAGAACGGCATCCGGAACTATGCAAAGAAATTTTGATGGTACTAAAATGTGTGATGCAAATCCACCATGAAAATCATTTCCAGGCATCAATTGATTTCTGCAAATGTTGCTTCTGTTTTTCTTGCACAACTCACAATCTCCGCAAGGAAGAACAGCGGGAATGATTACTTTTTTTCCAATCCATTGCTCATCTCCAGCGATGACTTCACCGCTTATTTCGTGACCCAGGGTTAGAGGAAGCGCGTGCTTGGTCTGTACCCCATGATGCCAGAAACTTATATCAGTGTGACAAACACCACAACCTGCAACCTTTACTAAGGCCTTACCTTTTTCAATTTCAGGATATGCAGTTTCAATACATGCAAACTCACGATCTGTTGCATTCATTTGCCATTGATATATTTTTCCGTTATTCATAAATCCGTATTTTCAAGTAATACTGCTGTGCCTTGTCCGCCGCCAATGCAGGCAGATGCAATTCCATATTTTATTTTTCTGATTTGCATTTCCCGGGAAATCGTGAGGGATAATCGTACACCGGTTGCAGCGAGAGGATGTCCAATTGCAATAGCTCCCCCATTTACATTTAAATGATTTCTGTCGAGTTGCAATTCGCGTTCACAACCGATGACTTGTGCTGAAAATGCTTCATTGATTTCAAACAATCCAATGTCAGAAATTTTCAATCCGGTCATTTCCATTAAATAAAGGATTGCAGGTACAGGACCCAATCCCATAAATTTTGGATCAATGCCACTACTTGCAGCGGCAACAATTTTGGAAAGCGTTTTCAGTTTCCTCTGTTGAATGAATTCTTTGCTGGCAACCACTGCGGATGCGGCGCCATCGACAATACCACTGCAATTGCCTGCGGTCAGCACTCCGACATCACTAAAAACAGGTGGTAATTTTGCCAAGGTCACCATCGAAGTCGGACGCGCGTGTTCATCCGTATTAAAGTCTACAACATTTTTTGGAAGAGTTACTTTTCTTGCTTTCAATCCATCAATTGCAAACCGAGTTGAATTTAGAGGAGTAATTTCATCTTGAAAGAATTCATGTTCCATCGCTGCGATGGCACGCTCAAATGAAAGATTGGCAAAGACATCAGCATCTTCTCTGCTAATGTCATATTTTTTGGCTACATTTTCTGCGGTAAAACCCATAGGATATCCCGCAGCTGTATCATCGAGAGCTTCCCACAACATGTCCTTAAAGACGGGTCTTCCAAGTGGGTAGCCCATTCTGTTTCCGAAGGAGACCGTTGGTGAAAGGGACATGTTTTCTGTTCCCGTACATAATACACAATTTGCTTTTCCTAAAGTGATTTGTTCTGACGCCGTAATCAAAGTTTCAAATCCTGAACCGCAGATGCGTTGTACCATCAAAGCGGGAACTTCAACTGGCAAACCGGAATACAATCCAATATGCCTTGCAAGAAAATACGCATCATAAGAACTTTGACCAATGTTTGCAGCTATGAATTGGTCTATGTCATTCGTTTGCACCCTGCATTTTTCCATCGCGGCACGGGAAGAAATGATACCAAGATCAGTTGGAGATATCTGAGAAAGTGTTCCGCAATACTTTCCAAATGGCGTGCGCATTCCATTGACCAAAAATATATCATCAAATACAATTCCGATTCCTTTAGTATTATTATGAAACCCTTTCATGTTTTATCAATTTAGATTCACCTGAACTTTCAGGTTCTGATCCAATCTCTTTGGTCCAGGTTTTTTTTGCAAACAAACTCGCCCCGAATGAAACTATATACTGAGGTTTATCCACTATTTGCACTTCCCGTTTAAATCGTTCCTGAAGCAGAGTTTTCAAATAAGGATGATATGCAATGACGCCACCGATTAAAAATACCGGAGCCATCGGATCAATGCGCAGTTTTGCTATGCGGTTTAATATGGAAATGTAGATTCCTTTGGCAATGTCTTCTACGGGTAAACCCTCAAACAGCCAGGTCATGATTTCCGTTTTAGCAAATACAGTACAGAAACTGTTGAGTTCTTTAGAATAAGAAGACTTAGATGCCAAGTCACTCATGTCAGTGATATTTATGTCAGCGCGGTCAGCAACTTCAGTTAAAAAAGATCCTGTTCCCGCTGCGCATTTATCATTGAGATAAAAATTTTCAATATTATTTTCTTCATTGCATTTGATCACTTTAATATCTTCACCTCCGATATCAATGATATTTTTAGCTCCGGGATAATACTTCGACACTGCAAGTGCTGCGCAATTCAATTCCGTTTTTACAAGATCTGCATCGAGTAAATGTTTTCTTCCATAACCGGTTGCGCAGATCTGTACAATATTATATTCATTTCTCAAGACATTCAATACATGACGAATGGTAACCCGGTCCCGGTTTAAGGTCTTTAGAGCGGTCTGAAAACAAGCCTGTTCGTGTTCGTCTATGATGGTAAATTTTGTATACGCTGAACCTAAATCAATTCCCAGAAAATAATTTTTCGAATCACCTCTTTGATGCAAAGGCATTTTGTCTTTTGATATTTCATTTTGCAAAATGGCTGAGTTTGCAGTCTGAACCGTTGTATTGTGGCTTTTATTGGAGACGGCTTTCACCATGTTGGTAAAAGTGAGATTGAGCGATGTGCGTACATAATGCTTTCTTCCGTATTCAACTATTTTACCATTTAGAAAATCAATTTCTGTTGGACGGTTGTTGAGCAAGTCGACAGCGAGTGACGGAAAGTGATTTCCCGCCTTGCTGAGGTAACGCATGCACTTGCGTATAAAATCATCTTCAAATTTTATTTTTTCTGCTTCGGCTACTTCTAATGCTTCTTCAATAACCTGTTCGATTAATTCCAAAGTATCCGGTATACTCATAGCTTCTTTGATAGTCATTCTACCCAATGCGCATAATGCACTTAAGGAAGAATTGAGAATGGATTTTTCCCAGACATATCTCAGCAATTCAAAAGAGGTCACAGATTTTGTATCAAGAGCGGTGGAGGTTAATGCATCGGAAATTTCGATTGCTTCTTCTTTTCTGGAATCGTCCAGAGATGCAATGTAATTTGGTGGATTGAAAAACGTGACTTTGGTTACATTGGGGGAAATGAGATTGCCTGCAAAATTGATTACCATTCGGAATGTTCTCGATTCTCCTATTTCCTTTGAAATGATGTGTTCCACATCAATTCCATTCATTGCACAA
>JBGAWX010000169.1:0-8035 GCA_044227375.1 Saprospiraceae bacterium | reverse complement strand
CATGGACCAATTTGCTTGATGATATTCATACTATGGCTGAAGAGATCTTCAGTTAATGAATTTGATTGAGCATCTTTGGCATCCCAAATAATCGTTTTCTCAGTGTAGTTAATATACCTTGCTGTACCGTCCTTATAAGAAGCCAAAACATCAAGCCCCTCGTCCAAGCCAACTTCAACGATTACACCAAGTAATTCTTTATCTTCATTCTCATGTTCTTCGATTGGCAGTTTGTGATACGCAAGTATTTTCATCCTGGACTCTAGATCATTGTCCTTAATAATTTTTTGCAATCCTGGTGAATCAATTTTATCTGAAATTAAAATATCCCAGGGATACACTTCCTTACTCTTCTTATCCTTTTTATACAATTCCATATTGTCACAAAACAGCATATTGTAAAGAGTATTTACACCTGTGGATTGATACGGCGACTGTAAATTATTCAAACCAGATTGAAACGACATATTTTTTGTTTTAAAGTTGTTGTATATTTTTTGAAACCTTTAGGAGTTACTAAGACCAGTGAGCGTTCAACAGCTTCAGATCAATTGTTTTAAAAAACTCCGAAATATTTACTGAATTGTAAATCATTTTACCTACGTAAAGCTATCGCAGATTACCGCAAACCTTGGTTCTAAAAAAAACAAATATCACATCTTTTCCTCTAATAAAAAAAGCCATGTTCAAGCATGGCTTTTAAATTTAAGGAGAGAGTTCATTCAAGAAAGTGTAAAGTTCACACTCACTCAAACACACAAACCCGCTCCGGATTGTGGAGCTGGCGGGAGTCGAACCCGCGTCCAGAGAAAGAATACATTAGCTTTCTACATGTTTAGTTTCTTATTTGATTGTCAGGTAATGAGGAGCTTAAGAAACGAGCTTTCAAAACCTTATTCCCGTATTGTCTCGTCTGTCAAAAGGGACCATTGACAAACCAGCCTGATGTTTGTTTGATGCGCCGACCGTAATTTATCAGACGTCCATAACGGGGCACAGAAGCAAGTTAATTCAATGAATTAAGCTGCAACGGCAAAAGAAGTATTGCCTTCTATTGTTTGATAACCGTTTTTAACGTAGCGTGCTATCATCCTACGACATGCTTACCAACCCATTACATTTCCTGTCGATTCCAATACAACCCCAATTCGGCATGGGTGTGGGTGTGAGTTTGGGTGTGGTGATGAGTGATGAGGGTGGTGAGTGAGGGTGCTTTATGGATCTGGGTTTGGATATTTTATTATATCACTTAATGAAAACTACTTTTAGTTTAAGGAAGTAATTAACAAGGCAAAGATTAAATTCGTTCAGAGAATTTAAAAATATTTTGAGAGGTTCTTTGCTATTCTGTCAGATATCGACTCATCTGAGGGTGATTTTTGAAATGTTTTTCCGGTAATTCTTTCAAATAATTGAATATATCGTTCCGAAGTATGCCACACAAAAAGGTCCGGCATTTCGGGCATGATTTGATCTTCTTTCCCCTGGAAACCATGTGCCATGAGCCATTCACGAACAAACTCTTTTGACAATTGAACTTGCGGCAAACCCTTCTCAAAATTCACATCGTATGCTTCCCTTTCAAAGTACCTTGAACTATCCGGCGTATGTATTTCATCCATCAAAACCAATTCATTTTCCAACAAACCGAATTCATATTTTGTATCCACCAAGATCAATCCCCTTTCGGCAGCCATTTCCGTACCTCTTTGAAATAATTGAATGGCCGTAGCGCACATCTTATCAAGTACTTCATCAGAGACTATTTTTTTATTTCTGATTTCCGCGATAGAAATATCTTCATCATGACCTGAATCTGCCTTTGTTGTTGGTGTTATGATCGGCACATTGAATTTTTGATTTTCCCTTAATCCTTTCTCAAATACTACTCCGCATATCCTTTCCTTGCCACTATGGTATTCTCGTAATGCATGTCCGGCAAGATAACCACGCACTACCATTTCAATTGGAATGGGTTTGCATTTTAATCCAACAGAAACATTGGGATCAGGGCACTCCGTCAACCACACTTTACAAAGGTCTTTAACAGCATTGAGAAAATGCGCTGCAATCTGATTCAACACCTGTCCTTTATATGGAATTGGTCTTGACAAAATATGATCAAATGCAGAAATGCGATCCGTAGTAATGATAATCAGTTGTTCCCCGATGTCATAAACATCTCGTACTTTTCCCTTGTACTTTCCACGTTGATTTTTGAATTTAAAATCTGTGGCAACTAAAGATACTTGTTCTGGAGGAAACACTTGGAGAAGTTATGAGTTAAGAATTATTAGTGATGAGTTTTTAGTCGATATGAATAATTTGAGTGGCATCAATAATCATCATCTATTCTTTCATTTTTTCATTCTTGAATTTTTAATTTCCGATCGCCGGTCTTCAATAGTCTAATTCATCAAATATTCTTGACTGTATTCCTGTCCAGCAGGATTTCTTTAAGTTCTTTCAAAAAAGCATATTCCTGTGGAAGCATTTTTTTAAAAGCTTCCTTGACTGCGACATATCCTGAATCTTCCAACTCCGGGAACTTAGATTTTAAGGTGTCTTTCACAAAATCAATATCTTTCATAAGGAGTTCTCGCACCTTTGGCAAATCATGCCAATCCGCTTCAATAGCAATAGCCTGAATTTCTTTTCCATCAGGTCCATTGAGTTCAATGAGTGATTGCGACATCGATTTGCCGGCCCACTGTTCTAAGTTTTCCTTTTTATTCAACAGGATCCAATAAGCATCAGAACCCTGAGTTTTTGATAACAAAACTTCCAATCCTTTTTCGTGAATCCGGTAAACTATGAGGCGAATTGTATTGCGTACAGTCATGGCGGAAAGATACTGAAAAATGAAGAATTCTAATTTAAGACCAGTGTGGAATTGCTAAATTCAATTCGTTTATTTCCTAAATAATGAAAAATCAGGACTTTGCTTTTAATTTGAGTTTGCGTACATGTTGCTTAAAATGACTCTTGTTTTTGTATTGCGTTTCGTCAATCAGAACAATCAAGGACGATCAGGTTTTAGGAAGCTTTTCAATATTCAGAACAGAACAAATAAGTGGAGCTTAAGAATTAAAAGGTTTGATATTATACCTGTTGAAATACCTTCGCAATCTTCTAAAAGCGTGCTCTTTAACCTGACGGATTCGCTCAGGAGAAATTCCGTATAGAATTGCCGCTTCATCTACACTTTTAGGAATGTTGCCATTGAGCCCGTACAATACCGTAAGAATTTCACTTTCTCTTGGAGACAGATGGACCATACCAAATTTTAGTTCCTCTTTCATGGAGTCTTTCATCAATTCCAGGTCAGGAGAATCGATTGAGGTATCGCCAATCGTGTCTATAATCTCGAAACCACTTTCGCTTCCTTCAATGGGAGAATCAAGGGATATGTGCCTGCTGGATGAAGCAAGAATGGAATTCACATCTTCAGGTTTCATTCCAAAAATTTCAGAGAGTTCTTCTGCACTGGGCTCACGTTCGAATTGTTGCAAAAAAGACTGATAGGTATCATTAATCTGTTTTTGACTGTGAAATTTATTGTACGGCAACCGGATCATCCTGGAATTTTCAATAATAGCCGTTAAAATGGCTTGCCGGATCCACCATACAGCAAATGTGATGAATTTAAATCCTCTGGTTTCATCAAATCTTTTGGCTGCTTTTAATAAACCAACGTTGCCTTCATTGATAAGATCATTCAGTGTGAGACCGTTATTCTGATATTGTTTTGCAACGGAAACAACAAATCTCAAATTGGCTTTAACCATTTTATCTAAAGCAGCCTGATCGCCCTCTTTAATTTTTTTTGCAAGCAATACCTCTTCTTCAGGAGTGATCTTGTCAATGCGTGCGATTTCGGTAAGATATCTTTCAAGGGCAACACTTTCCCTGTTGGTAATCTTCTGTGAAATTTTTAATTGCCTCATTTAGCCAATCCAACTTTGTCTATTAGAATAGCCAAAGTAAAGAAAAGTTTTGGTAAAAGCTCATGAAAAGTGGTTTTCCCTCTTTTAGTATGTAAACCAAGAATAAAGGACCGAAATGCCAATTGAGGTGTGCATTCAAAAGCATAGGCATTATAGAATGCCTTTAATCAAGAAAAGAGACAATGTGTTTGTCTAGAGTCTGGTATAATCAAAACCTAATGCCTGTATAACCTATTAATTCAAGGTTAAACTTACTCCTGTTTGCCTGTAGACTTGGGCATCAATGCCTTCCTGGATAAGCGCAATTTACCGGTTTTCGGATCAAGACCGATTAGTTTTATTTTCACAAGATCTCCGACTTTAAATACATCTTCTACATTGTCTATCCGGCTGTGCGAGATTTCACTGACGTGGAGCAGTCCGGATTTATTTTTAAAATCTACAAATACTCCGAATGGAAAAATAGAAGACACCTTTCCGTCATAAACATCACCGATCTGAGGAACAAATGTGATTTGTTGAATCATTGCAACAGCCGCATCCATACCTTCCTTATTTGTACCCGCTACATTAATGACTCCTTTATCCCCGACTTCTTCGATATTAATTTTAGTACCGGTCTTGGCCTGCATTTCCTGAATTATTTTTCCACCAGGACCTATCACAGCACCAATAAAACTTTTATCGATGATGATTTCTACGATGCGTGGAGCATGAGGTTTAAGATCCGGATTCGGAGCAGCAATCGTTTTTGCCATTTCATCCAAAATATGAATCCTTCCACGCTTTGCTTGTTCTAAGGCTTGCTCTAACAACTCATAGGACAAACCATCAATTTTCATATCCATCTGGGTACCGCAAATTCCTTTATAGGTTCCTGTAACTTTGAAATCCATATCACCCAAAGCATCTTCGTCTCCAAGAATGTCGGACAGAATGCTTGTTTTTCCACCTTCAGAAACAAGTCCCATCGCGACTCCTGATATGGCACTCTTTACAGGAACTCCTGCGTCCATTAAAGCTAATGAACCAGCACATACGGTTGCCATCGAAGATGATCCATTGGACTCCAGAATGTCTGAGACTATTCTTGTAGTATAAGCAAATGCATCCGGCATGATTTGTCTCAATGATCTTGCAGCAAGATTCGCATGTCCAACTTCCCTTCTTCCCGGAGCCCTCATCGGTTTGGCTTCGCCAACAGAAAAGGCTGGAAAATTGTAATGCAAAATAAATTTCTCATTGTACAATTTCAAGGCATTATCAATCAGCATTTCATCATCTTTTGTTCCCAATGTAACGGAAGTTAAAGATTGAGTTTCGCCTCTGTTGAAAATTGCAGACCCATGAGTAGCCGGTAAATAATCGATTTCAGTCCAGATAGGTCTGATCTCATCAAATGCCCGTCCATCCAATCGCTTGCCACTATCCAAAATCATGTGTCGTATGAGGTTCTTTTTATTCTTATCATAGTAAGCTGCAATTTCTTTTTTCTTTTCATCAACGTATTCTTCACCTTTGTCTGTTTTGAGTTTCTCTACACATTCTTTGAGAATGGCATCAAAAGAATCTTTTCTTGCATGCTTATCCAAAGCAGATTCCGCTATTGATTTTATGCGTGCAGATGAAAATTCCTCTACGAATTTTTTCAATTCTTCATCGATTACTTCTGCAGGTGTTTCTCTCTTTTTTGCTACCTTATCTCCCAGTTGAGCCGCAAGATCCAGTTGGGCCTTGCATTGCAATTTAATAGCATCATGGCCTATCTTTATGGCTTCAATAAGTTCGTGTTCATCACATTCCTTTGCTTCGCCTTCTACCATCATCAAATTCTTTTCGGTAGCACCAATAATGATATCGAGTGTTGCATTGATAAGACTTGATCTATTTGGATTGACTTCATATTTTCCATCAATTTTAGCAACCCTCACTTCAGAAATAGGTCCTTCCCAAGGAATATCAGAACATGAAAGTGCGGTGGAAGCTGCAAGACCTACTAAAGCATCTGGCATGGTTTCTTCATCACCAGACATCAGATAAATGATGATTTGGGTTTCGTATAAATAAGAATCGGCAAATAGTGGACGAATGGTGCGATCTACCAGACGCGATATCAATACTTCATAATCAGAAAGCTTGGTTTCTCTTCTGAAGAAGTTTCCCGGAATTTTACCGGCGGCGGCAAATTTTTCCTGATAATCCACGGACAAAGGAAAAAAGTCCTGGCCTTCTCTAATTTCTTTATTGGATACGACACTAGCGAAGAGCATGGTTTTACCCAATTTTACTACGGCAGAGCCATTAGCCTGAGTGCCTAGTTTTCCGGTTTCAAGGATGACCTCACGCCCGTCTGGAAGTTGAAATGAGGTAGAAAAAGGCGTCTTTAAACCCATAATTAAAATTCTTAATATGTTTATCAATACAGAGAACTCTTTCGCTCTCTAAAGTTTAGTACAAAACAGTTCTTAAACCTGTGCAGGAAATAAATAAAAAAGACCGAATTACTTTCTCAGACCTAATTGATCGAGAATTGTCCTGTAACGGCCAAGGTCCCTTTGATGTAGGTAATTTAGCAATTGTTTGCGTTTTCCTACCAAATGAAGAAGGGTACGTCTGCAGGAATGATCTTTGCGGTTGGTTTGCAAATGTTCGGAAAGTGCTTTAATTCTTGCCGTGAATAATGCAATCTGCGCTTCTGCGACGCCGGTGTTTTTTTCAGTTCCACCATACTGCTTAAATAGTTCCGCTTTACTTTCTTTTGTTAAATATGCACTCATTTTAAAAAATATCTAGTTACCAAATGGGATCACGAAGATCTTTATTAGCGGCGCAAAGATAATAGATTCTAATAAATTAAGAATCAAATTATTAATGCTTGAATGAATTGGCAATTGAATTTATTATACTCATTCATAGACAATAATATATTATAAATTCATAGATGTATAAATCTACATTGAATTTAGGAGAATTTAACGCGCATTATATTTATTTTTACTAAAACCAATTTTTTGAATCATTTTACTTAAGTACAATTATGAAAAACTTTATTAACCCAGTATTTATCCTGGCATTTGGAATCTCCGCAATGTGCTCTTGCTCTAAGGATGAATCCTGCACCACAAAAGATTTTAAAGAAAATATTGTTGGTAGTTGGTCCATATCATATAAATTTTTTGGATGGAGCAATTCAGGTACTGGTACATTCAATTCCGACGGTACATTTAGTACTATTCCCAATGATTTGATATTGGGAACTGATAATGACAAAAAGACTTATTCAATTAATGACAGTGTTGTTGTTTTTAAATCAACTTCGAATGGGTTTTCCTATTCTATTGATGGACAAATGACTTCAAATTCATGTACAAAAATAATCATACAGGATCAAGCTTTAGGAGGTACAATAACTTTTACAAAATAAGATTTAAAATTTATTTCAATTATCCGATCAGCTTGGCCTGATTCCAAAGTTCATCCATTTCTTCAAGAGTCATTTCAGTTAATGGTTTTCCGGCATTGTCTTCAATGTATTGAAACCTCTTACGAAACTTTAGATTCACTTTATCGAGTGCTGTTTCAGGATCGATTTTTAAAAATCTGGCATAATTGATTAATGCAAAAAATACATCGCCTAACTCGCCTTCTATTTCTTCAATTGATCTTTTCTCTTCCACTGCCTCCTTTAATTCATTCATCTCCTCATTCACTTTATCCCAAACCTGATCAATATGTTTCCATTCAAAACCAACCTGCCTGGTTTTATCCTGCATGCGCAGAGCCTTTACCATAGCAGGCATGGAATCCGGCACTCCGGACAACAAACTTTTCTTGCCTTCTTTTTGCTTGAGCTTTTCCCAATTCTTTTTCACCTGTTCTTCATCATCCAATTTCAGATCGCCATAAATATGAGGATGACGATTTATCAATTTCTCACTGATCGACTCCATGACATCTTTCAATTCAAACCACTGTTCTTCCTTTGCAATTCTTGAATAGAATAAGATATGCAGCAGCAAATCTCCGAGCTCTTCTTTAATACCCTGATGGTCTTCTTTGATGATTGCATCTGTAAGCTCATAGGTTTC
>JBGAWX010000168.1:0-8046 GCA_044227375.1 Saprospiraceae bacterium | reverse complement strand
ATTTTATGGCGGCATTTATGGAATGAACAGAACGCAAATCAAAAACAAATCTGAAGAAATTTTCAGTTTATTGCACATTGATACGGAAAAGAATCAATTGGTAAAATCATTGCCATTGGGTTGGAAACAAAAGCTTGCATTTTCAATATCGATCTTTCATGATCCGCCTTTAGTATTTTTAGATGAACCTACAGGGGGAGTGGATCCAATCACGCGTCGTGAATTCTGGGAGCTTATTATTGAAGCTGCACATTCAGGGAAAACCATTTTTGTTACCACACACTATATGGATGAAGCGGAGTATTGTAATAAAGTTTCCATTATGGTGGATGGTAAAATCGATGCATTTGGTTCTCCTGCTGATCTGAAAAAACAATTTAATACAAAGTCAATTGAACAAGTCTTTTTAAATCTGGCGAGAAAGTCAAATAGGGTAGAAGGGTAGGAAAGGGAGAAAGGGAGATAGAGAGAAAGATAGAAGGTAGGGAGGTAGGAAGGGAGGTAGGAAGGGAGGTAGGGTGTGTGTATGAGATGTAAAGGAGTTTAATGATAAATGAATTTGTGATAAATTTTAAATTGAAATATAGATCATGCAATTAAAAATATTTGAGTTGGGTATGAGTAATGGAATAATCATCCTGAAAGCGGAGATTATCAACTTAATCGTTTGTGTTATTTCCCTTCCATACTTCCTTTATACCTTTCTTCCCTTCTCACATCTTCAAAACAAAATCGTTTTTGTATGAAACAATTTTGGGTATTTGTACAAAAGGAATGGCTACACATCTTTCGGGACAGAAAGACGCTGTTCATTTTGTTCGGAATGCCCATCGCGCAAATATTAATTTTCGGATTCGCATTATCCAATGAAGTGAAGAATTCTAAAATCGGGATACTCGATCAGTCTAAAGATAAAACAACACAGTACCTTATAGAAAGAATAGAAGCCAGCAAATATTTTGACATCGATGAAGTGCTGGGTTCGGATCACGAACTGGAGACTGTTTTTAAAAAGGGAAAAGTAAAAATGGTCGTTGTGTTTCCTCCGAATTTTGAACACAACCTTGAGCACCAACATGAAGGAAATGTACAGTTAATTGCGGATGCCTCGGATCCCAATGTCGGCACCACATTGGTCAGTTACCTGAATGCCATTCTCAATGATTATCAAAATGAATTGTTGATTAATAATAAAATTCCTTATACAATCAAGGTAGAGGCAAGAATGATTTACAATCCACAACTCAAGGCAGCATACAATTTTGTACCGGGCGTAATGTCCATGGTGTTGCTTTTAATTTGCTCGCTGATGACTTCTGTAGCCATTGTAAGAGAAAAAGAAATGGGAACTATGGAGGTGCTTTTGGTTTCGCCATTAAAGCCGATCTGGGTTGTCATTTCAAAAACCATTCCTTACCTGATATTGTCATTCGTGGATATATGCATCATCTTATTGTTGAGTTATTATGTCTTGGATGTACCGGTGAAAGGAAATCTTGTATTGCTTCTGGCAGAAAGTACATTATTTATCATCACATCCTTATCTCTGGGGATGTTCGTTTCTTCTATTGCAGCTACGCAAACTGCTGCGATGTTTGGTACGCTGGTGGGCTTGTTCATGCCCACATTGATGTTTAGTGGATTTATGTTTCCGGTTGATAACATGCCAATACCATTACAACTCATTTCAAATATCCTTCCATCGAAATGGTTTTTTTATATTGTTAAATCCGTAATGATCAAAGGACTTGGTTTTTTTGCGATCTGGAAAGAAACATTAATCCTGATGGGTATGACGGTGTTGATGTTGATCATCAGCATTCGCAAATTTGATAAACGACTGAAGCTATAAAATGAAAACGATTCTGGTCATCATACGAAAAGAGTTCAGCCAGTTCTTCAGAGATAAGGCCAACATCAGAATGCTATTGGTGATGCCTGTGATTCAGTTGATTCTTTTGCCAATGGCAGCAAATTATGAAGTTAAAAATATTAAGTTGTGTGTAGTGGATCATGATCATTCAAGTTATGTGTCGCAGATGATTCAAAAGATTACATCGAGTGGTTACATTCAGCTCACTTCGTACGAAGATTCATATTCTAAAGGAATTCAGCACCTGGATGATGATCATGCAGACATCATGTTGGAGATTCCTCCGGGATTTGAAAGCCAGTTGATCAGGGAAAATGAAGTGACCATATCTGCTTCGGTCAATGCGGTGAATGGTCAGCGGGCAAGTCTGGGTTCGCAGTATTTGCTTTCCATAATTCGCGACTTCAACAATCAGGTGCGGTTAAAATGGATACAATTTCCAAAATTTAATCCGATGCCGATTATTAAATCGGAATATTCATACTGGTATAATCCGAATATGAATTACAAACATTTTATGGTGCCGGGCATACTCGTCATCCTGCTTACGATGATCGGTGCGAATATGTCTGCCATGAACCTGGTGAAGGAAAAGGAGATCGGTACCATCGAACAAATCAACGTGTCTCCCATTAAAAAATATCATTTCATTATGGGGAAACTGATTCCTTACTGGATTATGGGACAAGTCGTGTTGACTATCGGATTAGGGGTAGCTTATCTTGTCTATGGAATCGTACCTGCGGGCTCCATCAGCATGATTTATTTGTTTGCAACGGTTTACTTATTGGCCATACTCGGTTTAGGATTGCTCATATCTACCATAGCGCATACACAACAACAAGCAATGTTGGTTTCATTTTTTATCATGATGGTATTCATTTTGCTCAGCGGGTTGTACACTTCCATAGACAGCATGCCGGGATGGGCACAGTTTATCACCAAATTAAATCCGATTGCTTATTTCGTACAGGTCATGCGGATGGTCATCATGAAAGGCAGTGGATTCAAAGATATATTACCTCATCTCTCCGTCATGTTTCTGATGGCAGTAGTACTTATCGGTTGGGCTGTCGGAAATTACAGGAAGAAGAGTTAAAAATTAAAAATGACGGATTAAAAATTAGTATTCTTCAGAGTAAACATATGGTTTTTTAATTGCCAACAGCTCGCAAAGACTTTCAGGACCAACAATTAATTGCTAATGGCATACATATTCAGAATTGCTCCTGACTCACTTACACTTTTCAAATTCGGAAAACAGTCCTTCTGGTAAGTCTTCACACACATTATAAGAAACCTGAAAATTAAATGTTCCTGTGATGCTGCCATTAAAAATTTTAGGATTTCCATTAATATCCATTCCTTTTAATGATAAAACATAATTTACTTCATTACCCAACAGATTCGTACAACTAGTGTTGTGTACTGATAGAATTAGATTTCCCAAAAGGCACTTTAATAGACTTAATTTCTGAGGGTCCAATTCAGATGAAATATTGATGGTTTCACCGGTAGCAACAAAGCGACTTTTGGAACTAGCCAGAGTGCCGAAATGGATATCATCTTTATCTGAAAAATAGATCAAATATTCTATAAAATCCGCCTCGGTTCCAATGATTGGATTGATTTGAAAGGTAAAACCTGTAATTGCAAAGTTAGTTACTTTTGCATCAGAAGGAATATTTAATAATTGTGAAAAACTTTGAGGGGTGATGGTTCCAAATTTTGTTATCTTAGAATCATTCAATTCGGCCTTTATAGGTAAAGACTTAGATTCATTATAGGTAAATTTTACTGACTCAGTGCATGAGAATGAACCAACGAGAAAGACTAGAAGTATGATGATATTAAATAAGGGTTTCATGATTTTAGATTTAATGATTTAAGATTATTTTTAAAACTGTAATTGAAAACCAAATTCACCAAAAGGTGCCTTAGCATAATTTATTGCTGCAGTCAAACGAAGTATACCTGTTTTTAATCCTCCTCCAATACCAATAAAAAGTGGAAAATCATTTGACAGGTTCACAGTGACCTCACGGCTGCCTTCATCAGGATCTTCTTTATAATGAGCATCCAGAATGCCTCGCTGATATCCAAGCGTTCCATAATAATACCAATGCTTTGTAGTTTTTCCAGCTTGCGAACTGATTAGATGACTCGTCAGATCAAAAAAGTGGCCACCATTAATTTTTTGAAATGCATAACCAGCATTCCAAAACCAATCACCCATTTCGAAATAATGACTAAGATCATGCCTTGCGCCGAGCCCCAGAAGTTGCAGATTTCCAAAGTCACCACCAAAATCATATGCTATAAAGCGAATGTTAAGTTCACTATAAAATAATCCTCCAACACTTAATTGAGGAACTGCAAGTGGAAACATGCTTAATCCTAATCCGCCTTGAAATATATATGAAGTTCCATTCACTCCTTGCACTTCAATAGCTTTGTTGGATCCTACAATGGTGGATGCTTTAGCATTTGTAACTGGTTCAAAAGGGTAGGGTGTAGTTGCATCAAATGTTTTAAGGTTTTCCGTCACAAAACCCACCATGCCAATAATGCCGATTCGAAAATACAATCCCGAATCCAATTTTCCTGAACTGTTCCAACCGCAATTAAATCCACCTGTCATTAAATCCGCAACAGGTTGAATATAATATTCCTTGTTTGATCCGACATAATTTTGAAGGAGGTCGTCAAATGTTTGTGCTTTTATCAATCCGGAATAAACCAGAATCAATAAAAAAATTAATTTTCTCATCATTTTATGTTTTTTCCTAAGGTCTGACATGATTAGAAAAGTCTGCATATCGGAAGTCATGTTTTTACATGACAAAAGTCAATCAATATAAATTGCGGAATTTTCTTAGACGGAAATCTTTTTAAATAATTAAAAGACTCGTAGGTAGGTTTATGAAATTCGTAAAGCATTATTTGCAGAATAAATTCAAGTACGAATTCAAGAGAAGTCTAGCTAGTCGCAGACCTGATATTCAAAATTGCTTCGGCCTGATACGGCCAGGATTCGATGAGCTTTTCATCAATATCATCGAATTCAAAAATCAATTTCTTGAGATCCTTGCGTGAAGTGTGCGCAATTTGTTCAAATGTTCTGATGCCTTGCGCCTGTAGTTTCGCAGAAGTTTCAGGATCAATTCCTTTGATTAAATGCAACGGATCTGCAGGTGCATTTTTATGAGTGTACTGTTCCATCTTCTCGTCACCGATAATATTGCTGATGATGGCGAGGTGTTGATCGAGTACAGATTTTAATTCAGAAACAATTTTAGAATCTCCGTTTGCGGCAGGAATCGCGGCTCCGGTTTTCAAACTGGCAATCTGGATGTCAAGCTCATGGATTTTATCATTCAATAATTGATTCTCTTTTTCCAGGGCTTTTATTTCATTATTCAGTACCACGAGTTCTTCCGGAGATTGAAGTTCTGATTCCTTTTTAAGCTGTTGATACTTTTCTTCAAGCATACTGTACTTTGACTTCCAATCTTCATAGGCTACTTTATAAGTACGCTCTTGCCCCTGGATTTGGGATAATTTTTCATCCAGATCGAATTTCTCCTTTCGCAGTTGGTCAAAAAGGATCTTCAATTCATTCTTTTCAATTAATGCCGACTTGGCTTCTTTATTGGCTTTTGATGTAAGGATCCATGCGGTAATAAGGGTTGCGAGAACCAGTACACCGAAAAATATAAAAATGAATACAGAAGGGCCGGTCATTTTAGAGTTTTATGTTTCATGCAAACCTACAAAAAAAATGAACAGTAGCAACTTACATATTCAGAAAAAGTATATGGACGAAGTAAATTAATATCTAGGAGGATACTCTTTCTCGTATTCATACCGGAGGATATCAAAAGAAGTCACGATACCAATAAGTTTGCCATTTTCGACAACAGGCAAGGCATGAAACAAATGCTCCATGAAGACTTCTGCAGCGGTACCGACTTTATCGGTTGGCTCCAGAACGGCTAGAATTTTGGTCATCACGTTGGCTACTTTGGTAGTTGGATAGTCCCTGTGGTCTACATTGAGCTTGAACAGATCATAGGTGGTCACAATGCCTACAAGCTTTCCATCATCCTGAACTACAGGCACATGGTGAATCCGTTTATTGATTAAAAGTTCTTTTACTTTTTGCAAGCTATCGTTAGGGGACACAGTTACGACTTCCCTGACCATAATAGATGCTACAGTTTCATTCATCATAATTTTAAAAATTTAAGGTTGAAAGGTATTAAAAATTTGGATAATGGCAGCGCTTTGATTTTGTTTTTTTATGGAAACTTACTTCCAAATTACCATTCATCTTACCTTAAAGCCCAAAATCCGATTGGCCTATTCAATGTTAAAGTTGTATTTCTGAAGAATAACGGACTTACATTTGATAAAACTAACTGATAAGGTTATGTACGCGATCCTGGCTTGTTTTATCCCTAATCCATTCAATTATGAAAACCATATTCATTCCCTGTTTTCTACTTTTTGCTTTGAATTTGTGTTGTCAATGGAATTCGCTTAAAGGTCCTTATGGCGGTTGGATCTATGGTTATTTGAATGTTGATAAGAGTTGTTATGTCTCAACCACAAATGGATTGTTTCGAACAGATAATAGTGGGCAGAACTGGACACGGCTCGGGGAAAACCTACCTGAATATTATGTGCTCTCCCAGTTTTGTGCGGATTCAAATGAAGTCTTTTTAAGTTATCAGGATTATAAAACCAATGAATATGGTTTTGCCTATAGCAATGATAAAGGATCGCATTGGCTTAGAAGAAAATTGCCCAATCCGGATTGGCATGCATCCGGCATGAGCTGTTCCAATGGAATCGTCCTTGCGGATTTCGACTACAAATTAATGGAGTCAGATGATAAAGGGGTAAGCTGGACGGAATCCAATTTTCCAATCGCATATAGCTATATCAACTTTATCAAATCAAATCATCTCTATTTTTTTGTAGGAATTGGAGGGAAGTTATACCGGAGATCCTCTAAGGATACTTCGTGGTCTCTGATTTTGAATTCACCGGTCTGGATTTCTACTTTACACGTTAGTGATTCTTTAATTTTTATATTGAATGATCGTCAACCTGGATTGCGGTCCATAGATAATGGGAACAGCTGGCAATCAAATAATATAAATGGATTTAATGGAGTGCAAATGATTGCCGAATTTGGAGACACTATTTATTACGATGATTTGCAAAATATAATGAGGAGTACTGATCGGGGCTTGACCTGGACAGCTGTGGCGAAGGATTTAAATGGAGCCTTTCGCTTTGATGAAGTGCTCAGAGTAGGATCAAGCCTAATGGCTAATCCAAGTGCTGTTGGTCTATTGAAAACGAATGATGAGTTTACCAGTTTCGAGTCATCATATTATGGAATGTATGGCGGGAAATCAGGTGGATTGTTCTCTACTGATTCTTTCCTTTTTGTGCTTAGTGCTGCTTCATTGGAACGCTATGATTTATTAAATAAAACTTGGAATAGCAAATCCAATTTTCTTGAAAAATATCTTGAAGACTTTTTATACAGCGATGGCATCATTTACATTTTAACTTCCAATGATGAACATATTTATAAATCAAAAGACGATGGACTTACTTTTGAAATAAAGGATCCTGATTTATTTTCTGGAAATATACTCTCGAAAAAGATTTTAAAACTTAAGGATAAATTAATCCTACCCAGATCTTCATTTTCAAAATATTCGAGTGATTTTGGAGAGAGTTGGAATGATTTAAACATTAAGGACTGGGTTACAAATCAGAAAATAAATAGTGTGCTTGATATGTGTATCTATGATGAACAGGCTTTCTTGGCAACAAAAGACAATTCAGGTAAATATGTATTTTATAAATCATCAGATTTAATAGTATGGGAAAAATCTATTCCAATCTTTCCTGTGAGTAATCCTGATTTTGTATTCAAGGGGTTTGTAACTACAAATGAAGAGCTGTTCATAAAAACTTCGATTGGTAATTTTTGCAATCTTTGGAAATACGATACATTAATTAATGAATTTGTTGTTTGTAAAGGACTGAGCGGAGAATGTGATCCAATCTTTGATTTTAAAGTGAAGATTTTAACACATGGAGACAAACGGATTTTTTTGAATTTTGATGGATACTATTATTCGGAAGAC
>JBGAWX010000167.1:0-8128 GCA_044227375.1 Saprospiraceae bacterium | reverse complement strand
GTATTTTTGTGTACTCAAATTTACCACAAAAAAGTTAATTTGAGGCGCGTTTGAGGCGCGGTTTTTAGGAATTCATAGTATATTTAAAGGAATTTAAATGAATATAAAATGTATAAAATAATGATTTTCAATGCATATAAATTCCGATAGGTTCAGATGGATGGGTACTTTGTACCCGCCCCGGGTACAATAAATTTAGAACACTCTCACCCAAATTAAAACTGATTCCCAATTGGTAAATATTTTAATATTAAATATTTCTATAATATCTTTTATCTTTGTATTACAGTGATTTATGAGTAAGCGCGGCAAAATTTTGGTGGCTATGAGTGGTGGCATTGACAGCACCGTAACTGCTTTGCTTTTGCATGAAGCTGGATACGAGGTCGTAGGAGTTACCATGAAGACCTGGGATTACACTTCCTCAGGGGGAACAAAGAAAGAAACCGGTTGCTGCAATCTGGACTCCTTGCAGGATGCCAGAAGAGTGGCAGTCGATCTCGGGTTTCATCATTTTATCCTGGATCTCAGGGAAGAATTTGGAGATGCAGTAATCGAAAAATTTGTAGAGGAATACCTCGCCGGCCGCACACCAAATCCTTGTGTTTTATGCAATACCCATATCAAATGGAATGCTTTGTTGAAACGGGCCGATTCATTGGATTGTGAGTTCATCGCTACAGGACATTATGCAAGAATTCATTCATTGAATGATCGGTATTATATTTCCAAAGCACAGGATCTGAATAAAGATCAATCTTATGTATTGTGGGGTTTAAGCCAGGAATGTATGAAGCGTACCATGTTTCCACTTTCTGAATTGTTAAAACCGGAAGTTCGCAAAATTGCACACGACCGAGGTTATGATGATTTGTCCAAAAAAGCTGAGAGTTATGAAATCTGTTTTGTTCCTGATAATGATTATCGTGGTTTTTTGAAGCGTAGAGTGGAAGGACTTGAGGATCGTGTAAAAAATGGATTGTTTGTCGATAAAGATGGTCATGTTATTGGTCAACATGAAGGCTATCCATTTTATACTATCGGACAACGAAAAGGTCTGGGCCAGGCTTTTGGCAAACCCATGTTTGTTTCAGAAATTTTACCTGAAACGAATACCGTTGTACTGACTGAAGAAGAAGATCTTCAGCGAAGTCATATGCTCGTTGGAAAAATTAACTGGCAAAAATATGATCATGTAACTGATGATAAAGAATATACAACTAAAATCAGATACAAAGATGCCGGTCATCAATGCACGATAAAAAATTGCGGTCCGGATCTCGATATGGACTTTATAGGAATGGTAAAAGGAATTGCACCGGGACAATCTGCTGTGGTTTATGAAGGTGATGATGTGGTGTGTGGTGGAATTATTTATCAATCCAGAATATAGGAGGGAGGAGATCTGAGACTTGAGATCTGAGATCTGAGATGAAAGAGAATGGATAAAAGATAATAGATAGTATGGGGCTTGTTTATTAAATTTTGAGTTACATCCCGATCAATCGCAAAGCGAATTACTTACAACTTACATTTTACTTCTTGTAGATAACCCATTACGAATCACGGATTGCAAATTGTTTTATTAATCTATCAGAAACTAAAAATGAAAATGTACTTTATGCAGAATGTTCAGTTTTATTTGTCGGTTTTTTTATTCTCATTTCTTTTGGAATCATGTTCGAAAAATGAAATTGAGGAATTGGATCCCGCAATGTTTGGATATGATTATTATCCTATGGAAATAGGCAAGCGATGGGTTTATCGAACAGACTCTATTGTGTATTCACAAAAAGCAACTATTGAAATTGATTCCACCAGTTCATTTATTCGGGAGGAAGTTGTGGATAGTTTCAGAGATTCGGAAAATAAATTAGCATATCGTTTGGATGTCTTCTTTGCAAGAGACACCAACCTCGGATGGGATTTGATTAGCTCTTCATTTGTTAGTAAAGATGATACCCAGCTTCGCAAAACTGAAAACGGACTAGAGTACATTAAACTCGTTTTTCCTGTCCGTAGAAATAAATCCTGGAGTGGCAACAACCGGATTGCAGCTAAAACTGAATTGCTCATTAACGGAGAACGGCTTGAACCTTTTGTTGTTGAATGGAATTACAGTTACGATTATTTAGATCAGGCAGAAACTGTTAACACTGCATTTTATGATAAAGTTTGCAAAGTAACCGAAGTGGATGATGAAAATGCTCTCGAAAAGCGATATTCAGAAGTTAAATATGCAAAAGGAGTTGGTATGATTTATAAAGAACAATGGATTCTCGATACCCAGATTTTTGACAACTCCATTCCGTTCATTGATAAAGCTCAGAAAGGGATGATTCTTAAGCAATATCTTATTTCGTATAATTAACAACCGATGATTCATCTTATTGAAGCTGGACATTCTTATAAAGTATATGGTATCAAAGGTGAACTTGTAGTGGATTTGTATCCACAATATCGAAAGCATGTTTTGAAGTCAGGGGTAGTGTTTTTTATGGTAGAAGGAAATGCTGTGCCTTTTTTTATAAATTCAGTAAAGGAAAATGAAGACCTGTTCGTCAGGTTCAAAGAAGTTGATACTCCGGAAAAGGCACGTGAATTGAGTAACCAACCCATATTTATTGATGATAAAGGCATTATCATAGAAGACCTGAGTGATGAGGATGAGACACTTGATGATGTCAATTTTTTGGTGAGTTTCCAAATTGAAGATGTGAATTCCGGATTCAAAGGAAAAATAAAAAATCTGGAAGAGTTTCCATCTCAGTTAATGGCTGTGGTAGAAAGTAATTCAAAAGAATTCATGATTCCAATTCATGAAGACTGGATAGTAGAAATTGATGAGAAGAAAAAACACATTCGCGTAAAACTTCCGGAAGGCTTATTGGATTTGTGAGGAATAAGTGCAATTAATTAAACTCATAACTCATAACTCATCGCTATTCGCTTTTCACTTTCCTCATCCTCCCCACATCATACCGGCAACACAGGCTGTCATCAGGCATGCAATCGTGCCACCAATGAGTGCTTTAATTCCCAGTTCACTTAAATTTGGGCGTTGGTTTCCGGCAAGTGTGCTTATTCCTCCAATTTGGATTCCAATACTTGCAAAGTTTGCAAATCCGGAAAGCGCATATGTGGCAATCAAAGTGGATTTCGAATAAGGCACCAAAACATTTTCATTTAACATTTTTGAAAGGGTACCATATGCATAAAATTCATTGATCATGGTTTTTTCTCCAAGCAATTGTCCAATGGTAAGCATGTCTTGCCAGGGAGTTCCAATTAACCAGGCCAAGGGGGCAAACAGGTATCCAAATATCAACCGTAAGCTCAAGCCATCATATCGATGATTTGTTGCATCATAAATTAATGGATTTAATTGCGTCCACGAACCGATTTTAAAAAATGTGGCATCTACCAAATACACCAATGCAGTGAATACAATCAACATGGCCCCTACATTTACCGCGAGCTTTAATCCATCTGTGGTTCCAATTGAAATGGCATCAAGAAAATTGCTGCCCAGTTTTTCTTTTGGTACTTCAATTTGACGATGCAAACTTGAATCATCCGTATTTGGAAATAATATTTTTGAAACTACAATGGCTGCAGGTGCAGAAATGATCGATTGTGTTAGCAGATGCAAGGCATAATAGGATTGTGCATTCGGATCAGTTCCTCCAAGCATTTGTACATAAGCTCCCAGCACAGATCCTGCAGTATTGGCCATTCCTCCAACCATAATTAATAGAATCTCTGATTTATTCATCGCAGCGAGATATGGCCGGATCATGATTGGGGCTTCTGTTTGACCAAGAAAAATATTTGCTGCAGTGGATAAACTCTCTGCACCTGAGAGCTTCATTGATTTTGAAAGCAGCCAGGCAAAGAAGTAGCATATTTTTTGGAGAATTCCAAGATAGTAAAGCAATGCAGATAACGCTGAAAAAATAATGATCGTTGGGAGTACTTGAATTGCAAAAACAAAAGCCCAGGGTTGACTGGCATCTGCCAGATTTCCAAACATAAATTCAATACCCTTATGGAAAATTTGTATTAATGAAACGAAACGTTCAGAAATCCATTTGAAGATGATGTGTATGAAATGAACTTTCATGACACCCAATGCAAACATAATCTGTAAAAACAAACCCGTGAGTACCAATCGCCAATTGATATTTTTCCTGTTTATGCTAAGCAGATAACAAATCAATACCATTGCAACCAATCCAATCAGACCCCTTAGAATTTCTATTCCGTTCATACCTTTTATTAAAAGTTGAAAATTAGAAAAAAATAATCAATTTTGTGGAAATTAGGCTGAAGGCTATAGGCTATAGGCTGTAGGAGGAGAAATTAAGGAATTAAAGAAAGAAAGAAAGAAAGAAAGAATTGTTTTATTTAAATGATACTTTTTCAATGACAAATTTTCAAATTGTAAATTACCGACTATTTCTTATTATAGTCTATAGTCTAAAGCCTATGGCCTACAGCCTATCAAATCTATGTTCATAGGAATTTGCGGAGGAAGCGGTGCCGGTAAAACTGCCTTTATCAATGCATTGCGCAATCAATTTAATGAATCTGAACTCGGTTTGATTTCAGAGGATAATTATTACTATCCTGCCGATCTTCAGAAATTGGATATTAATGGTGTCGTCAATTATGACATCCCGGAAGCTATAGATCACGAGGCATTTATTGCAGATTTGAATAAATTAAAGTCCGGTATTCTTGTTGAACGAAAAGAATACACATTCAACAATGATCTGCAATCCGCTAAAATGATCCGCATTCAACCGGCAAAAGTGTATATCGTAGAAGGATTGTTTATTCTATATCACACAGATACCAGGGACATGCTGGATCTTACGATTCTGATTCATGCCAAGGAAAATTTAAAAATTATAAGAAGAATTAACAGAGATAGAGAAGAACGGAATTACCCTTTGGAGGATGTATTGTACAGGTATCAATATCATGTCACTCCGGCTTACGAAAAGTACATAGACCCTTATGTAGATGAATTGGACATTATCATTAACAACAATCAGAATTTCGATCGCGGGGTAGAGTTATTGACTGCATTTATCAGAGCTCGATTGAAAGATCAATAGGTGAAAAGACAACAATGGATTAGAGTATTTAAAGAAGTGTACTGTTTTTCCGGTTTAAAGACTCGTTCCTTTTGACAGAAATTCTTTGGATTTTGATGGCTAAGGTAATTCGATGGGAATCCCAAAACTTCATTTCTCCCGAACTGCTGAGAACGGTCCGATCTATAATGGATTCTTAGATTCACCAAATATGATAAATTTTTCATATTATTTCTTATTTGCCATATAAAACACTGATATATAGCCCATTGCATGGCATTGATTGCGCTCCGATATTGCAAAAAAGAACACATTATAAATAATTGGTATATAATTTGAGAGTAGAGAAGGACTAACCAAGTCTTCACGCATTTACTCTTGAACCTTAAACTATTTACCCATGAACCGTTATTTTTTCACTTTGAGATGGATGTTGATTTGCTGGATGGCCGGCTATGTTGCTCATGATGCGCATAGTGCAGGTTTAAACCATGGCAATGCCAAAGCCATCGCACCACCACCAATGGCATGTAATGATCTGGTCCACATTTCACTGGATACAAATTGCAAGGCCACAGTTGCACCACATATGTTGCTGGAAGATATGATCGGCAGTCCGGTGGATTATCGCATTAAGTTATACTATCCCAATGGAAGTGAGCAGCCTGATCTAAATCTTGACTACTCAGACGTCAATAAGAAATATGGTTATAAAATTTGGCATTTACCAAGTGGCAATTCGTGTTGGGGAAAGATCTTAGTTGAAGACAAGTACGCACCTGAAATACTTTGCAGGAATTTTAGTATCCGATGCAGTATGGGGATTACTCCGAGCTCATTAGGATTTCCAATTCCAATAGCATATGCGTATTTGATTCATATTGATTCGATTTCACCCACTGAGTATTTGGTGGATGGATGGGATGCATGCGGTCTTGTTAAATTGAGTTTTAAAGACTATGTATATAACAATCAGTGTGATCTTTTATGTTTTAGAAAGATTGTGAGGGAATGGACTGCAATTGATGAAGTCGGCAATACTTCAAAATGCGCTGATACCATTTGTGTTTTAAGGCCTACTGAAGCTGATATCGTTTATCCGCATCATTATGATGGTTTTGATCTGCCGCATTTAAGCTGTGATTTGGATTTCCCCAAACTTGCAAATGGAAATCCATCACCTGATTATACAGGTTGGCCTGTACCTATTGGTTGTTCAACATTGACAGCAAGTTATACTGATTTAAAAATATTGACTTGTGGTGTTACCTTTAAAATTATCCGGAGATGGATCATATTGAACTGGTGTACAGGTCAATTGACTGAATACAATCAAATTATTAAGGTTGCCGATGATCGTGCACCGATATTAGGAAAACTAAAAGACATCACCATTGGAATGCAATTATATTTATGTCAAAGTGATGGATTTTTACCTAAACCAGATTCTGTAATTGATTGCAACACCTGGACTTATGATGTATTTTCTTTGGAAAAAGATCCAATTACAGATTTACCATACGCGCCAAGCAAATCATTTATTTTTTACGATGCTGGTAAAGATTTGTACATATTGAGAGGTGCGCCCGAAGGAAAAAATTGGATAATCTATGTAGTAACCGATGCATGTGGAAATATAGCACGAGATACAATAGAAGTAGGTGTAGTTGACAATCTCGCACCCATTCCGGTTTGTGATCAAAAAACTGTGGTCACTTTAGGAATTGATGGTACAGCAAAAGCCTATGCAGAAACTTTTGATGATCACTCACTGGATAATTGTGGTATTGATTCTTTCTTGGTAAGAAGAATGGACGATACCTGCCATACAGGAACTAATGTATTCGGTCCATTTGTAAGTTTTTGTTGTGCTGATGTTGGCAGAACGCTTATGGTTGCTTTAGAAGTGGTGGATTATTATGGCAATAGAAACACCTGTATGATTGAAGTTACAGTTCAGGATAAAGAACCACCGGCAATCATTCCTCCTACAGACATAACCGTTTCATGTACATTTCCAATTGACTTTAGTAATCTGAGCAATTTTGGTTTTGTTCGATTGAATGAAGCGGACCGTAAAAGAATCATTATTGCAGATCCTTTATATGCATTTTCCAATTTCATTGCAGGGAAAGATGGAATCGTTACAGATAATTGCGATTTTACCATTTCCGAATATTTTGAAAAAGATATTCAGTGCAACATAGGAACCATTCGAAGAATATTTGTTGCAGTAGACGGGCAGGGACTTGTGGATACTGCTATTCAAACCATAACTATTGTGAATACAGATCCATTCGATGGCAATGATATCATTTGGCCAAATAATGTGGAAATTTATTCCTGTAACAATGTAGTGACACATCCGGATCAAACCGGTCACCCACAGTATAACAATAGAACTTGCGCACAAATCGCAGCGAATTACGATGATACCAAATTGACGGTATTAGACAGTACCTGTTATAAGATTTTAAGAAAGTGGTTTGTCATTGACTGGTGTCAATACGACCGCAATACCAACAAAGGATATTGGGAACATACGCAGATCATTGCTGTAAAAAATTCTGAACCACCTGTAATAAGTTCGTGTTCAGATGTGGATCTCTGCGATCAAAATGCATTTCATAATCCAAATACAGGACAGTGTATGGCGACCTTTGTGTTGAATGGAGCTGGAACAGATGATTGTACCGAGATTCCAAATTTGATTTGGAATTACCGCGTAGACGAAAATAATGATGGAAGTTTTGGACCGGTGCAAAATGGAAATGTTGCAACGGGAGTACTTCCGGTTGGAGTACATAGATTGAGATGGATTCTAACAGATCAATGCGGAAATATTTCTACCTGTGATCAGGTATTCAATTTGAAAGATTGTAAAAAACCAACACCATATTGTCACAATGGAGTAGTAACCGTCATTATGCCGGTTGCGGGTACAGTTACCGTTTGGGCAAAAGATCTCAATTTGAACAGTTTTGATAACTGTACTGCTGCCCAGGATTTAAAATTTTCCTTTTCAC
>JBGAWX010000166.1:0-8132 GCA_044227375.1 Saprospiraceae bacterium | reverse complement strand
TTAATGGATTTGTAAGCATCAGGCAATTCAATGTATTTTCCGATAAGTCCAATTCTGACTTGTTCACTTGGATTTTTTAAATGACCAAGAAATTTCTTCCAGGTTCTGAGATCTGGCTCGTTCCTCGAAGTCATTCCAAGTTTTTCCAGTACCCGAAGGTCCAAACGCTCTTTCAGCATGAGTAAGGGAACATCATAAATGGTTTCTGCATCAATCGCTTCGATTACGTTTTCGCGTTTCAGGTTACAGAATAATGCCAATTTGGCCCGGATTTCATCAGTAACCGGTTTCTCTGTCCGGCAAACTAAGATGTCCGGTTGAATTCCAGCTTCCAACAACTCTTTTACAGAGTGCTGTGTGGGTTTTGTTTTTAATTCCTGAGCTGCTGAAAGAAATGGTAAAAGCGTCAAATGGACGGTAACCACATTTTCTGCGCCACAATCCATTCTAAATTGTCTTAATGCTTCCAGATAAGGCAGAGACTCAATATCGCCAACCGTGCCCCCCAACTCCGTGATGATGATCTCAAAGCCAAATTCACCCAATAATGTGATTCTTCTCTTGATCTCGTCAGTGATATGCGGAATCACCTGAACCGTCTTACCCAGGTAATCACCAGCCCGTTCTTTGTTGATCACCGTTTGATATATTTTTCCGGTAGTGATGTTATTTGCCTGAGAGGTGGGTTTATTGAGAAACCGTTCGTAATGTCCCAGGTCGAGATCGGTTTCTGCACCGTCATCTGTCACATAACATTCACCATGTTCATATGGATTCAGTGTGCCTGGGTCAACATTGATGTAAGGATCAAATTTTTGAATCGTTACGTTAAAGCCCCGCGCCTGTAATAGTTTCGCGAGAGATGCGGATATGATGCCTTTTCCTAAGGAAGATGTGACCCCACCCGTAACAAATATATATTTGGCCATGATTTTAGAATTGGTTTTCTTTGTTACGGGATACAAAGGTAGTTATTTTTAGATTGATTTTTTAACCATTGCCGTTTCTGAGTATCGGAAATTTATTAAATGCAGAAATTGAAAGATCCTAAAACAATGTAGATTTCTGATTTATAACAACTTCTATCTTGAATTCATGTTTCGAGTTTAAAATTTGAAAAGCTCAGGAATGTTATTTAAAATCATGATTACACTCTGCTTCTAGTTATGTTACAATATCAAACGAATGAAGTATTTATTTATCCTGTAAAATCGGTGGGTCCAGTTGAAATGCAAACCATTGAATTAACGGAAAGGGGCTTGCGGTACGACCGGAATTGGATGCTGGTACATACAGATGGTGGCATGATTTCCCAAAGAGAGTTCCCGCAATTAAATAAAATCAAATGTGCAGACGCACAAGATACATTCAGGCTTCATTTATCAGATTTGTCATTTCCCGAAATTAGTTTTAATAAATCTGATGATTTATATGATAAAATTCTGGTGAAGTTATGGGGTGCTGAATTCATTGCATATAAAACGCAAAATAAATTAGCAGAATGGTTTTCAGAATACTTGAATCATAAAGTGCATATTGTCACTCAACCTGCACGATTAAAACAACTCCAGAATTTTTCAAATACTTCTTTGATGAATTTTCAGGATGGATCACCTGTTCATCTGGTCAATTTAAAATCGGTGAAGGACCTGTCTGATCGTTGTGGTTGTGCTTTGGATCCAATGCAGTTCCGTGCAAACATCTATCTGGATTTTGAATCTGCTTATTTTGAAGACAGCATTCAGCAATTGACTATTAATGGCATTGAATTTAAATTCATAAAACCTTGCGAACGATGCATGATGATTAATTTACGTCCATTCGAAGAAGTCTTTAATAAAGAACCGCTTCTGAGTCTTTCAAAATTCAGAAAACAAGAACACAAAGTACATTTTGGGATTTACATTGCTGCCGTAATAAACACTTCAAATTAGAATCTATCCGGCCGGTTTTGTCAGATGAATCCCATTACATTTTAACTAACGAATACGATTTGTTTTTGGAAAATCCTGTGTGTGTTTTAAGAATATAATTTCCAGTGGGCAAATGTTCTGTTTTTAATTCGAGAACATTAGAATCCGATTTTCCTTCCAGAATTTTTATTCCTAAAATATTATAAAGATCAAAATCAAAACCTCCTGGTGAATCCTTGATGTATATTGTAAAGGACTCATTGAAAGGATTAGGATAAATAGTAATTGCGTTGTTTGATTCTTCAGATGTGCCTACTGCTTCAGCGTGTATGTTTATATTGTCCATCAAAACAAAATCTTTACTAAGATCAATACCGGTTCCTGTACTGTCCAATTTTCCTTCAAGGCTTAAGTTAGCAATCTCAATACTCACAGGCCCTCCGGTAATTGGAATTTCCTGCTCATGGAAACGCATGATGGATTCTGTACTTGCATTTTGAAGATAGGTCGGAGATCCAATCACATTGCCTCGGTCATTTCTAAATTGCACACGGGTTCCTGCTGCAAAATTTGGATTCACCAAAATGGTATCATAAGGAGCATTTCCCACTTTTTGCATGTAATCGAAAGATAGAAAAGCCTTTGTCAAATCCTTGGTATCTATGCACAGATAAATTGTGCTCGTGAATTTTGAATTGCTGGTAAAGAACGTAGTAAACATGGATCCATTATTTGGAATAAACCTTCCAGTCGAATCAAAAATCTGACCTCCTGAAAACAACATGGCAGGGGAATTGGAAACGTTACTTTGAATTGCAAGGGTTTGAAACGAATCGACTCTTAATGCCAACAAGCTTGAATCGAACTGATCATTATCAAAAGGTTCGAGATACCCCAATCTGGAATTATTAATATAGACTGCGTTGAAAGATGCTGTATTATTATTAGTTACCGTGTCATTTGAATAATTCAGAGCTGCCTGAATTCTCTTGTATCCTGAGAAATTCCGGTCAATGCTAAATGCCGTAGATCTGTAATTAGCATTTGGGTACAAGGTGGTTACTGTTTTTAATTTTTTATTGATGACTTCGTTGTCATATTTTAAAACGAGATCCAATTCTGTTCCGGCGGGTACCGGAGAGCAGCCGCTGTATGATGCCTGGATTGTGGCCTGTAAATTGTTCGATTCACAAGGAGATCCGTTTACATTGACCTGACTGACTCTAAAATCATGATCGCTGTTGTTGTTTTTACTGATGGAAATGTTGAACCGATTGTTTGAAGTATCGGCATCATTCAACATCATGGCTTCAATCGTAATTAAAGTTGCGGTTTTATCAATTCTTGCAGGACTTTTAAATTTATACAATATCGATTCTCCGGGCAAAAGATCATTTTCCAGCGTGTATGTTTCAATGATTTTATTTTTTTGAGGAACGGATACAGTCAATCGCACGTCGGTATCTTTTGAAATGATCTGATTGCAACTTTGATTTGTTAGTCTTATCTCGACAGGAAAGAGACCTTCTTTACAAGCAGCCTGGGGGATTTTATAATTGCTTAGTAATAAATCGCCTTCAACAACACCATTGCCTATCCCAACAGCTCTCCAGGCTTCAGCTATATTTTTGTATTCATCGGAACATTTGCCATAGAGGTTTTCAGCTACCTGAAGGCTTGCTTCCTTGGCATCATGATAATATGAAGTAGAGATCAGGTAATTTGTCATCATCTGGTAAATGAGCTGAGTCGTCGCATCAAACCCCATTGCTTTTACATCAAAAGTTTTACCTGCTTCATTGGTTCCACTTTGACCGGTGACCAAAAGATAAAACCAATAATTCAATACGCCACTGTTCGTATGGACACCGCCATTATCGCCCGACCCGGTATTCCAGTTTTTACCTTTATAGTACCTTGGATTTTTAAATCGGTTTGGATCGGACATGCTTCGGAATGCAGTATCCGGTTTGAAAAAGAATTTGGAGCCGATGAGCCAATCGTAATTTGCAGAATCGTATTTGTGTTCTACACTCTTGCCGAAAATATCGCTCAGACCTTCATTCATAGCACCTGCTTCATAAAGATATTCTAATCCACAAGTATGCTCCGTAACTCCATGAGTCATTTCATGGCCAACCACATCTAATGTGGTAAGAGGTCCAGTGTCCACTCCATCGCCGATTCCAAAATTCAAAGTTTGAGTGGCGGTTTCCCAAAATGCATTTACGTATGTGGTGGTATCAATAATTTTTAATAATATCCTTGCATTCTTTCCATTGATGCCATCTCTATTAAATGAATTTTTATAAAAATCATAAGTCTTCTGCGCACCATAGTGTGCATCCAAAGCTCCTACTTTCTGGGTAAAGGAAGCTTCTTCCCAAAAATTATCCGAATCTGTATATTGGGTTCCTTTTGCAGATTGAGTTGTTATCCCTTCACCACGGGTAACATCATGCAATATATGTTCGCCATTACTTTCTTCGGTTTCAATATTCTGTGTTCCTGTGTATAATGTTTGAGCTGCACCCGGACCCCCAAAACACGATATGAGCGCATTGTAAGAAAGAATTACATCTCCGGTATGTGCATTGATAATATATCTAGTTTTTTGAATTGGACTCAGGCTAAACAATTCCACTTTATAAGCAAGTACCAGATTGCCACTTCGATCTGGATAGGACTTGTCAATAATAATTAATTCTGCTTGAGGTTTATGTTCTGGTTCAACTTCCCAAATGTATTTTTTGGAATGGTCATTTTTTAATGCAATGCCAATTGCCTCAACAGGATTGATAGCCGCTTGGGTATTGATTTCCAGATTTGCTTCAATACGACCATTTGCAGAGATCAATTCATTATCATGTTCGTGCAAAATGTATTCAGAACCCTGAATTTTAATTCCATCATAATATTGTTGATATCTCAAATGGTTCCAATTATGAGCACTGTGTTCCACCCGAACCAACTGCATCAGTGATTTTTCGTTTAAACCCAGTTGTTGTCCATGTTCTTCAAAAAAAGTTTTTGAGTTAATGTTTGAAGAAGACGGAATCTGAATCCATTCCTGGTTGGATCCACTGATGTGTTTAACAGCCAGATTGGGTGTGGCAATCTGCCCGGAAACATGGAAGCAAATCAAAATGCCGGAAAGTAGAAGTAAAGTTTTATTCATGGATTGATTATTAAATTTTCACAAAACGGATGATATCAAAAAATTGATTTCCTTCCATCTTCACATACAAAATACCGGATGGAAATTTTTCAATATTCAGTTGAATGGTGTTATTACTGGAAAGGGGATTTGATTTCATTCTATGGAATAGAGCTCCCTCACTGTTGAAAATGCTAAACAAAATTTCTGAATCATTATTATGAGGAATGTTAATGATCAACTTATCCTGAGCAGGATTTGGATAAAAACTCGTTTCGTGTTGATGGTTTGGATTGTTGTTATTGGTAATTATGCAATCTATATCTCCACTTAAACTTAGCGAACAACCAAAAGAATCAATCATGTTCACCACAAACTTATCTAAGTTATTTAAGGTGTCGCCATTTTGATTGCCACTAATTACAATTCCACCTGCATGACTTTCCGCATTCACAATCATAATTGCTTTTCCGGTTTTGTTTCCTTTGTCATCGACAATGCAATCATAACTTACCACCAATTTAGGTCTTGAATACGCGCAGGAATCAAAATTGCATTTGATATCACCACTGCTGATTGAACTACAACCTGCTTCATCGACAACTTCAGTTTGGTAATGTTGCCCTTGATCCAATAGGTCTCCGGTTTTATTTCCGGTAACATTAAATGTACCCAAGTTACCTTTTACATCTACTTGGAGGACCGCTTTGAGCAAGGTGTCTACACAAACATAATTGGTGCTTATGGAAAGTTGGGATTGACTGCAATCAAATGGAGGACAATTTATTCTTCCTTGTTCAATTACATAACATGAATCCGTATCAATAATGATGATTTGATAATCATCACCGTGTTTTAATTTACTTCCATCCTGGGTGCCGTAAATAAAGTAAGCACCGCTTCCGCCTTTACCGTTGATATGTAAAATAACTTCACCTGTTTGGCGACCGATATTATCCACAATACATTCTGAACTTACTTCCAGATCTAAAGTTGAGGTCTTGCATTTGGTAGGTGGTGTGCAATCGATAGATACTTTATCGAACTCACGGCAACCAGATTCGTCTTCAATAAATGCTTCGACAATGGTACCTGGATAAAAAATATCATTGCTGCCAGGGCCTTCATATTTGTATTGTCCTTTGCCTCCACTTGCTGTATAGCTAACTTTTCCTAAAACTCCATGCAGACATTCTACTTGCAGATTAAAATTTAGAGGCTCAAAAGGAGTGACTTTACTCAATTCGTCGATGCGCACGCAAAGCTCTCCTTCTGATGCTTTTAAAGGATTCACGGCAGCAAGTATTTGGAGATAATAAGTTTTTCCTGCAATTAATCCATTAACAGTTATATAACCGGAACAAGGATCCGGTGTTCTGCCGCAAGAAAATTCCATAAGGTTAGTACAAGTACCGGAATAGATTGCCCAATTGTATAAAAATCCACATTCGATGCTGATTGCAACATTTTTTTCAGCAGGTGCAACAAAACTGTACCACACGTCAGGTGCAGAATAGACCACACAACTTGGCTTTACATTGCTTTTAATGCTGTTGATTGTAGAGGAAGCTTGACAAGCTTGGTTTAATGCAATTGCTTTTGCGGTTGGACAATCTTCATTTGTTGGTTTTGTTGAAGATTTCGTTTTTACTTCCATGCAAAGATGGCCTTCTATTGTGGAGAAATATCCACTAACTTGAATAAAGTATGTATTTGTTACAACGGGATTTGAAAGTATAAGTTTGCCACCAAGGTCTTCACAGATAACTTCTTCCAATTGATTGCAGTTGCCTTTAAACACAGTGAGTACATCTGCAAAATCTGCATGAGAGATGATTTCAAGAGGCTGCGTTGAAGTTGGTTTAAAACTATACCAGACGTCGGCTCTAGATTTATTATTTAAACTGGGTACCGGAGTTGAAAAATCTGCAGCTATATTCAATTCTGAAGTACAGCTTGCATTAATTTGAAGAGGAATGTTGTTTACACAGTGATCATGTGTCGGGTACACTGGATTTAACTTTTGAATAGAGACACAAAGATCTCCAACATCATCGCGGCCATAATAATTGTATTGACGGGCTACTCTGAAATAGTAAGTTTTTCCTGGTTCAACCTGAATAAAATTGCGTTCTCCTTCAAATCCGTATTCGTCCGTGTTAAAACAATTGATATCCTTCAGAGAAGGACAGGTACCTTCAAAAACACTCACTGCATCATTAAAATTTGCGAGGGTATTTATTTTAAGATAACCTGAATAGTCACTGGTGTATTTATACCACAGTCCCTGGTAATAGGTCCCGGTACATTTTATGGCAGGTCCGGTCATGAATGCCCCGGTGTTATTCCCTGACAAACACGCTTTATCCAATTGCAATGAAACCGCTCTGGTACAATCGTCGTTGTCCGGTCCATATAAACTTAAGTTGTCAATCAGCACCAGACTGTTGTAATCATTTCCATCTGCTGAATATTCAAATACAAACTGAAGTTTCCTGTTGGTTCCTGACGTATTGATTGATTGCGTTTGTGTAACAAGTACGATTCCATTTTGAGAAACGTCAGATGTAAATGTTTGAAGCAACGCACTCTGCCCATCGATCACTGAATACAATTTTAAATTGCTGTTTTGATTCGTCTTTGTAAATTTAAGGCCATATGAAAAGGTATATTGGTCATAAGCAAAGAGATTAAATTCTTTGGTTCTTATTGAAAACTTCTTTGATGTATTGTCATTTTTTGAGCTTTGCGTGTATACGATGCTGCAAGTTGCATCATATGTTGGCATAAGACTGCTTTTAATAATTGAAAAACCAAATGTACCTTCATCAGTTTTCATTGACCACTGATCCGGTAAAGAACATGCCGTAAATTGTTCAGAAGTAATAAAATTCTGCGCATTGAGATATTGCACGCTTATAATGAAAATATAAACTAATTTTTTCATGGCTTTAAAATTTAAAAGATATTAAATCTTCTCATAAATGATTTTCCTGCACTATCCAATTGGTAAATGTATTCACCCGGTGGTACTTTCCATTTGACAGGATCAAGTGGTATTG
>JBGAWX010000165.1:0-8153 GCA_044227375.1 Saprospiraceae bacterium | reverse complement strand
CTGAATTTGCAATCTTCTTTGAAATGGCAATTGCATTATTAAAAGGGGTAAGCACCAGAAAGCGACCCGGAATGGTAATTTCACAAGTAAGACGGTGTCCTTTTGTTGAAATGGGTTCTTTAAGAATTTGTACCAGGACGTTGGTTCTTTTGTCAGTGATCTGGGAAACCTTTCCGTTTTTTGCTATCTCAGGTTGAATTTCAAAATGCTCTAATAAATTGGATGTATACCTTCCTTCAATAGTATCCTTAGTATACTTGACAACCGAATTGAAAAGCGGTCCCATATCGGTGTAATGCAGAAAGGATTCTTTTTTATGCCCGATATCTACAAACACGGCATTCAACCCGGGCATAAGTTTTTTTACCTGCCCGAGAAAAATATCTCCAACATTAAATAGTGTATTTGATTTTTGCTTGTGAAGCTCTACCAGCTTCCTATCCTCAAGCAAAGCGATCTCTACCGAACCCTGTTGGGCAGAGATAATGAGTTCTTTTTCCATGCATCTATATAAATGATGCGGAGTTTAAGCCTAAAAACAGAAGAAAGAAATGCTACAAGTCGAATCTCATTTCTGTTGCTTAGAAATTGATGATCATTGCAAAACATTTTTGTTGCAGAAAAATCATCAGAATCATTTGATAATAAGCAACTCTAATAATTTTCGGTTCAAGGGAATTTGCAAACAGGTTCTTCTTAAATGATCCTATACCGGATTGATTTGAAGTAATTCTTGTCTATCAAGCCATGAGATCCATTACGGAAATTCTTTCTCAAGCTGTTACAGCTTAAGTTCCGCAGAATAATTGTTCTACCTGTTCTTCTTCTTGTGCCTGTTTTTTCTCAATCGCTTTTTGCGCTTGTGCGTAGCGATTTTATGTCTTTTTCTTTTTTTACCGCAAGGCATAAATTTTTATTTACAATGTAATTGATATTTTTTGGCTGCTTCAGCCTGATTTGTCTTTTCCATAATTTGAACCATCAAACAATTCGCATCCGAATTCTCCGGTTCTTTTGCCAACACCTTTTCCAACCTGACCCGGGCTTTATCAAATTGACCAGTCTGAATCCCCAATTCCGCCAATTGAATTTGCAAGGGTATATAATCAGCATATTTAGCTTCCATTGCGAGCATCATTTGGATGCCTTTCATTGGTTCGTCTCCCGGCAACTTCACATAAGCCATAGCCAGATACATTTGGTATGAAGGCTCTGCAGTGTTCATGGAGATTGCTTGTTCAAGACAATAAACTGCTCCCTGCTGACAGAATTTCTTTTTCTTAAGATCGGTTTCATTTTCCAATCCATATAAAAAAGTGGTACCTGCGATCTGCCAGGCTTGTTCGCTCTTTTCTAGTTCTGCAATTTTCCTGGCATAGCTTCCAGCCAAAGGATAAATACCCAGTCTGAACCAAAATCCTGAAATGGACTTCATTTTTTCAGCCTTTTCTGAATCCGTACTGGCAATTTTTAATTCTTTGTTCAACTGGCCCAATTCAGCTTTCTGATTTGGATTTAGCCCCGAAAAATATTCTTCCTCGAGGTTTTCCAGACCCGTCACCTCAAGGTTTTTCATCCTGGAGTGATTCGCCTGGTTGATATCCGGAGATACCGTGTTAAAACCGAAATACACCAGACACAGAAGACCTGCACACAGTAAAGTCAGACTGAGCGGTGTATTCAACATTATTGATCTTCGGTCTCTTCTTCTTCATCATATTCGGCGCCTACTGGTTCCTTTCCGGATTTTACATGGTCTGTAAAAATTTTAGCCGGTTTAAAAGAAGGAATGTAGTGCTCCGGAATTTCAATAGCCACATTTTTCTTGATGTGCCTTCCAATTTTTTTAGCTCTTTTTTTAACTACAAAAGAGCCAAAACCACGGATATACACATTTTCACCAGAAGCCAGGGACTGTTTTACTTCTTTAAAAAACATTTCAAGGGAAACGAGTACGTCAACCTTTGGAACGCCTGATTTTTCTGAGATTAATGCTACTAAGTCCGCTTTTCTCATTTGCTTGATATTTAGACAGTTATGAATCTAGGCCCTTAAAGAGCGTGGCAAATTTCGCAATTTTCAGCGTGTATCAAAACATTTCTTACACTTTTTATTAAAAATACTGCTTGTAACATTTTCTATATCAGACAGATAGAACCTCAGACCCGCAGCTGCGGGCTGGTTAATGAATATATGGTTACCTTAGCGGTTCAATTTTTGAATATGTTATTGTCCATGACTGGTTTTGGCAATTCCAAAGGCCATTTCCAGGGAAAAGAAATCGTCATTGAAATCCGCTGCGTAAATTCTAAAGTCAATGACTTCAGATTAAAAATTCCAAACAGTTACCGACAGCACGAATTGGATCTGCGAAAAATCCTCAACGATAAAGTCATCCGGGGAAAAATGGATCTTACCATTACTGTAGACAATTCAGGCGGAGAAGAAGAATTCAGCATTAATAAAAAAATGTTCCTTGCTTTTTATGATCAAATCAAATCCCTTTCCGGTGAGATTGACATGAAAAATTCAGACATCCTCAATGCGATTCTAAAATTTCCTAACGTCATCATGTCCCAGGATACCTTAATCTCGGATGAAGAATACCGGTACACCCTGGATCTCATGGAAGAAGCTATTGAAAAACTTAATGATTTCAGATCCATAGAAGGTACGATGATTGCCAATGATATGGCACTTCGCATTGAAAGCATCCAGGATCATCTTAAAAAAATAGAAATCGACGATCCCAATCGTACTGTATTATTAAAGGAGAAGCTGTTGAAATCCCTGAATGCCAATTTCGATGGTGAAAACATTGACAGAAACCGATTTGAACAGGAATTGCTTTATTATCTCGAAAGACTGGACATCACGGAAGAAAAAGTCAGACTCAAGCAACATTGTGATTACTTCCTGGATGAATTGAGAAAAGAAGGAATTATTAAATCAAGAAAATTGAATTTTATCAGCCAGGAAATCGGACGGGAAATCAATACACTGGGATCTAAAGCACAATACCAACCGATTCAGAAACTCGTGGTCAACATGAAAGATGATCTGGAAAAAATCAAGGAACAAATGGCCAATGTATTATGATTGACAAACTCAATGGTAAAATCATTATCATCACTGCGCCCTCCGGTTCAGGAAAAACTACAATTGCAAAATATCTTTTGGAGCGTTTTGAAGAATTATCTTTTTCCGTTTCTGCAACTACAAGAGCACCTCGGGAAGGCGAAGTTGAAGGCGTCAATTATTTTTTTTTAGATCAACAACAATTTCAACAAGCTATAAAAAAGAACGAAATGCTGGAATATCAGGAAGTCTATACAGGTCAGTTTTATGGCACACTGGTCAGCGAATTAAAAAGAATCTGGACCGAAAAGAAAATTGCACTCTTTGATATTGATGTAAAAGGAGCACATGTCGTTGATTCAAGTTTCGACAATAATGTACTTTCTATTTATGTCAAAGCTTCTAGCCTTGAAGTCCTCAAGCAACGATTGATCTTGCGAGGAACCGAAACTCCGGGAAGTATTAAAAAAAGACTTGAAAAAGCTGAAGCGGAATTGGAGTACGCCAAATATTTTGACTATGTGATCACCAACGACAAACTCGAATTGGCCACTAAATTAATTGGCGAAATTGTTGAAGATTTTATCAAGGATCCTGTGAAAGGGAAATAGCAGTTCGGCAAGCTCACTGCAAGCAGGCCATTGACTCATAACTGGTACCACAAGATTTATTGTTGCCTTAATCAATTCAATTACTTCAATTACAATTGATTGAAATCAATTGTAATTTAGAAAAATAATTCTACACGAAATGCAACTCTTATATTAATTTCTACACTTGACTAAAGTCAATGATGCCCGTCTCCCTTCTATTTAATATTTTCAAATTCATTAATTGACTTTAGTCAAAAGAAAATTGTTCTAAGACTATAAATAATCCAATTGATTAATTACAATTGATTTCAATCAATTGTTTTCGACTGGATATTTTTTACCGGGAAGACTCATTCGCAATCAATTGCACTTTAGCAAAATAATTTCTCAGTTAGGCGTAGGCTGAGCCTACGTCTGTGTGTCCGGCAAACTCCGTTTGCCAAGTTGCTATGATACACTGAATTCTTCAGAAACGATATAAACAATTTCAGTACACCAATTCCTAATCCATTCTTTACTTTTGCTCAAATCAACTACTAAACTAGTCCAGGGAATTTTTAACATCTGAAGTTTAGTTATAGAATGGCCTTTAAAATAAGTTTCTATTTCAATGACTGGTGCTTTGTATCTATAAAAGAAATTTATAAAAGACTTAGGATTTCTCTGACTGATAATAATTGATGTATGGTATTTGTCTTTACACAATTTCATGAGATTCATTTTCTCATCGAATGTCAGATGATCCAATATACCCAGAATAAATACAAAATCGGCTTGACGTTCATTCAGGACTTCATGGTCTAAAATATTTCCTGAGATAAAATGCTCATGTTCGGAAAAAGAAATCTGATCAATGCCCAGATAAGATTTTATCTGATCCTTAACCAAATCATACAAAATCATTTCACCACAACCTAAGTCGAGAATGGATGAATCCCGCAGATTTAAATAAGGCAATAGTATCTTTAGTCTGTTCTTGTAGTAATTTTTATTATCTATGATTTTAAGTCGATCCATTGAAACCTGCTTAATCATGATAATTCTGTTTGGACAATATTTCTTGGCTAAACAATTCTTCTATTAAATCATCATAAGCATGAAGTATGATGTTCAGATCAAATTTCTCTAAAACCAATTGTCTGCTATTCTTTCCCATTTGCAAGCGACGTTCATCACTGCAATTGTACATGCTAACCATTGCTTCAGCCAATTGGTGAAAATTTTTCGAAGAAACCAATAAACCATTCCAGCCATTCTTTACCAAATCCTTACAACCCGGCACATTGGTCGTGATGATGGGCCTTTCCATGGACATGGCTTCGAGAATAGCACGGGGCAATCCTTCGCGGTATGAAGGCAGAACGACCACATCAGCTTTGTTTAAGTACTTCCTTACATCCCGCTCATATCCATGATATTTTATAATTCTGGATTCGATCCAATACAACAAATCATTCTTGTCCACTGAATTTGGATTGGATGCATTGTATTCCCCGATTACCCAGAATTCCGCACTCTTTACTATAGATCGTGTTTCGATCGCTGCTTTTATAAATTCTACCAGTCCTTTATCCTTAAGCAAGCGACCAACAAACAGAAATACAAAATGCTCACTTTTATTTACTACGAGTTGTTTTTTGAATTTATTAGTATCCACTCCGCTACCTGGAATCACAATGGCTTTAGTATCATCTACCAATTTCAGATCAACAAATAAATTCAAATCATCCCGATTATGAAATCCAATTTTTTCATTTCGCGACAAAGCGAATTTATAAAGTGCTTTAAGAATGAATTCAAATTTCCATTTTCCAAAAGTTGAACCCAATCCGGTCAAGGTTGAAATGCATTTAATTCCTAAAAACTTTGCCGCTATGCTTCCATATATATTCGGTTTAATAGTGAACTGTAAAATGAGATCAGGTCTTTCCGCTTTATAGATAGTGTATAACTCTCTAAAAAATAAAATGTCTCTCATCGGTGAAATATGCTGAGCATCCAAATGATGAATCGGAATGTGTTTGGTGAAATAATTTTCGTTTAAATAATGAATATATTCATCGACTGGAGCAATAACAATGATCTCGTGACTAGCCATTTTAAGATGTCTGATCAATTCCAATCTGAAATTATATATGTTCCAGCAGGAATTTGCAACAATTGCTATTTTAAGCCTGCGCATGATTTTGATTCATCACTTGAATAATAGAATCCGTCATTTTTCCTGTAATTTCCTTTCTATTGAATTTCTTGACAAATTCAACTCTCTCCTGCAATCGATAGGGTTGATTCACCAAATAATTTCGAACTGCTTCCATATCGCAGGGATTAAAAACAAAAACATTTTCCTTCAATGCGGTTTCAATAAATTCCCTTGCATAGCCTTTCACTCCGGCAAGGATTGGAATGTTTCCACTGCCATACTCAAATATTTTTGATGGAATGACTTTCTCAAAAGAACGAAAGTCGTTCAAATGCAAAAACAGGTAATGCGCTTTTTGATAATATCCCAGCAATTGATTTCTTTTCATTGCCGGTAGCAATTCAACATTCTTCAGCTTCAATTTATCAACTTGCTCAATCAATTTGTGCTTTGAAGATCCTTCACCAATAATGATGAATTGATGTGTTTCTTCCAGAGACTTCGCCAATGGTGGAATAATTTTATCCAATCCTTGTCCTTCTCCAATATTGCCGGCATAACAAATTACTTTTTTAGTATTCTCAATTTCGTTGTGTTGATGCCATTCCTTAAATTCATCGTCAATCCCATTTGGATAGAAACTTCTACTTCCTTTAAAATCAACCGGAATATTTTTTATGAATCCTTCGGAATTGATATTGATATGCTTTGCATCTAAAAGTGTTGGCTTCTCAAAAATAAGTTGTACAACTTTTGAAGTAAACCAATTCAGTATTGGAATTTTGATGAGCTCTCTCAGATTATCTGCAAACAAATCTCTCAGGTCAAGATAATAAGCTATTTTTTTTCTTTTTGAAATCCGGTAAGCCAGATAGCCGGTAAACAATTTCGAGCTTGAAACAAAAATAAAAGTGATGGGAATATTCCTTATTATTCTCAACACTTCCTTTTGATAATAATAGAAAGACCGGAGTTGCATGAAAAAGTTATTTCCATGTTGTGGTACATCAACCCGGTAAATAATCAAATTGCCTTCTTGTTGTACGGCGGGTAATTTCTCACTAAGACTGGAATATCGATTGGGTTGAGTGCAGATGAGATGGATTGTAGCCTTATCCTCCAGTTTACGGCTCAGTTCTTTTGACAATGCCGTGTTTCTGAATGAACCCGCACTCAGATCAGGAGCGTAATGATAACTAAGATACAATATGTGATCTAAGGATTCCAGGTGATTGCCGTTTTCAAATGGCCCGTAAAATACGCAGATATTTTTACAGCCTGGTTTTGTTTATTGAAATCTTCTGCTTGTTGATAGCTTTCCTTCTTTATTTTCTTATGATTGCTAAACTCAAACTTTAATCTGCAATCTTTTACCAATACAGCATTTTCAGAAATATCAAGCCTGCCTTTTAATAAATGATTAAAATGAAAATTTGCAATTGGCATTTCTTCTTGATCTAGCAAATTACTTAAGGTATCCTCTATAATCAGGTTTTCATTCGATAAAGAAAAAGATCTTATATGCAATATTCCATTATGCCATTTGACTTCAGCTACTAATTTTTCATTGGATTCTTCTAAAATTCTAGCACATGCTCTCTTGGCCATCCGAAAAGAAGCCCAAATCTGGGATTGATTTTCCAAACCAACGGAAACCGTGTTGTGCATCCGGGTTGATTTCTCTAATAATCGCTCTGGAGTAACTTCATAAGTTGAAATTCCAGTATCAACAAGTATTTGTTCACCTTTAAAATACAAAACAAAATGCAGCATATCCGCATGGGCATGTCCGGGTTGATAGCAAGGAGTTATGTTGCCGCAATTAATAATCAATTCCAGATTCTTACTTCTGAGTATCCGGAATCCGCTATCACTGAATTGATTTACTTCAGGTTTTATGTTGCAATGATTTGCCATTTCTTGCAATTCATTATAAGTTGGAGTAGTAGATCCGGCAGTGTCATTAAATAATGGCAGCTGTGTTCCATTCAGTGTTATTGAATAATACCACCCGAGCATCCTCGCGCAATTATATTTTAGTTCTATCAAGGCCTCCTTTGGATGATTTGTCGATCGCATCAAAAAAACCAATTGCAACAAATGAATTAAAATTTGGGTATGATAAGCAGGAGTTCTTTCATAGTGTGCGCCATCTTTTAAAATTTGTTCTTTCAATTCTTGCAGTAGCAATTTGAAATATTTAGATTGCTTTATCTCATCATTAAGAACAACATAAGCAAAACACAGTGAAATGTAATTTTCCAGTAAATGATTTGCAAGAAGATGATACTCCAGGTTATTCTCTAAAAAAGAAAGTTGAATCTCGATGGTTTTATTTA
>JBGAWX010000164.1:0-8160 GCA_044227375.1 Saprospiraceae bacterium | reverse complement strand
TGTTATTTTCATTACTGGCGTTTTATGCTTCATTAAAATATATCGATACCAGAAAATTATTTTTTCTGTTAGCTGCAGGACTTTCTTTTCTTTTTGCATTGCTTTCCAAGGAGAATGCAATTGCTTATTTGGCGATTATCCCTGTTGCCATTTATTTATTATATGTCAGGGATTTGGGAAGTCTTTTAAAAATTGGAGTGGTACTCTTTTCAGCAGCAGCTTTTTTTATTTTTATAAGAGGGAAAATTTTGGGATTCAATCCATTTACAAGTCTTTCCAATGAACTGATGAACAATCCCTTTGTCAAAATGGAAAACGGGGTAAGCAAACCCATGAATTTTTCTGAGAAAGCGGGGATCATCAGTTATACTTTGTTTGAGTATCTAAGACTTTTGATTTTTCCACATCCGCTTACGCATGATTATTATCCAAAGCACATTCCGGCATTGGGATTGTTTTCAGTAAAATCTATATTCGCGATGTTGATGTATTGCAGCATGATTTTATTGGCTTTAATCAATATTAAAAAAAATCCTGTGATCCCGGTCAGCATCATGAGTTATTTGCTGCCCTTGTTTTTAGTTTCCAATATTCTGTTTCCGATTGGTACAAATATGGGAGAACGCTTTTTGTTCATGCCTTCTGTTGGATTCTGTATTTTGATTTCCTACCTGGCCGTCAAAAGTAAATCATGGCAACTAAACCAGGCCCTCTATGCCGTTGGTGCGGTGGTCATCTTATTTTCCATTAAAACAATTGTGCGCAATCCGGCCTGGCATGATAACCTGACATTGTTTACAACGGATGTTAAAACTTCAAAGAACAGTGCCAAAATACACAACGGGATCGCGGGGATGTTGCTTGAAAAAGTACCTTCATTAAAAGACAGTGCAGAAATCCGCAACATCACTTCAAAGGCAAGAGTGGAACTTGAAAAAGCTTTATCCATACATCCATTATATTCTGAAGCGCAATTGCAATTGGGTAACGTCAATTATTTTGAAAAAAATTATGAAGAAGCAATTACCAAATACAATATAGTTTTAAAAAACCTTCCGGAAGATGAAGATGCATTTAAAAATTTGCAAATGGCATTACGAGAGCGGGGAAGACAAATTGGAATGCAAAGCGGAAATGTTACACTTGCTAAAGAATATTTAAAGCAAGCACTGGGGATGAATCCAAAAGATGCGGAAGCAGTGATGTTGATGGGCATATCGGAAGGAACGACAGGAAATTATTCAGAAGCATTAAATTATTTTAATAAAGCCGTTGCATTAGAACCAAAAAATTCACAAGCCTGGTTCAATCTTGGAATCACTTATCAGAACATAGGAAATGCAGTGCAAGCGGATTCAATGTTCAATCATGCTGCATCTCTGGATCCGGAGATTTTTGAAAAAAACGGAATCAAAACTAAATGAAGCTCCTAAACTTCTTACTCATTATAGTCTTAAGTTCTTCGGCTTCCTACGCTCAAAGAAATCAACAATCGCAATGGGTTGACAGTATAATGCAAACCATGAGCATTGATGAAAAGCTGGGCCAACTGTTTATAGTAAGATCTTTTGCAAAGTATGAAGAAGAGTTGCAGTTAAAAACCAGAAGCCTGATCCAGGAATATCATATTGGAGGGGTTTGTTTTTTTAAAGGGACTGTTCCGGTGCTTGCCGATTTGATTAATCAGTTTCAATCGATTTCAAAAGTTCCTTTGCTGATGAGTATGGATGCAGAATGGGGCCTGGGCATGCGGATGACGGATGTCCTGAGTTTGCCAAAGCAAATTACATTAGGTGCCATAGAAGACAATCATTCATTGTATCAGGTTGGTAGAGAAATGGCCAGGCAATTGAAAGAACTGGGCATTCAAATGAATTACGCACCTGTACTTGATATAAACAATAACATTTCTAACCCGGTCATCAATGAGCGTTCGTTTGGTTCCAACAGAAAGAAAGTGATTGCAAAATCATTTGCCTTAATGCAGGGATTGCAGGATGGTGGGATTCTTGCTTGCATTAAGCATTTTCCCGGACATGGAGATACTGAAACCGATTCCCATGCAGACCTTCCAACTTTAAATCATTCCCGCCGGAGACTGGACAGCGTAGAGTTGTATCCATTTAAAGCTTTACTCGATTTGAATCCTGCGGCTGTAATGGTCGCTCATCTGAACATCCCTGTATTGGATACAGCGACAAATATACCGGCAACCTTATCTGCACCGATTATCAAAAATATATTGCGTAAAGACTACAACTACAATGGTCTCATCATAACAGATGCGCTTGAGATGAAAGGGGTAACAAAAAATTTTTCCGCTGCAGAGATTGCATTGCGGGCATTTAAAGCCGGAAATGATCTGTTGTTGTTGAGTGAAGATATACCTGCCGCAGTCACTGCATTGAAAGACGCTTTGGCGAATGCTGATATTTCGGAACAAGAGTTGAATGAAAAAGTAAAAAGAATTTTGAATGCAAAATATCAGGCCGGACTTTCAAAACCAACCATGATTCAAATTGATTCAAACTTGCAAAAACAAACCAATCTCAGATCCTACCTGCTCAGGGAAGGCTTATATAAGAAAGCATTTACTCTGGCGAGAGACGAAAACGATCTCGTTCCTGTTCGAAAAATTCCTTCCAGGATAATTTGTATAAGTATAAATGGTGAACCGGATAATGCCTTTCAAAAACGATTAATGGACTATGCTGATGTTTGCAATTATACTTTATCCGGATTCGATCAATGGAATTCTCAGATTGCTGCAGATATTGAAGAAGCCGACTTGGTATTGGTCAGCTTGCACAAATTAAATTATCAAAGTGTCAGGCGATATGGAATGAATATCGAATTGGTTCAGGCATTAAACCTGTTAATCTCTCATAAGAGATGCATCATTACAATTTTTGGTTGCCCATATGTGAGTATGTATTTTCCTAAAAACTGCAGTTTGTTTCTAGCCTATGAAGAAAATCCTCAGACTATGGATCTTGCAGCGCAAATGTTGTTTGGTACAGATCCTATTATAGGGATGTCCCCTGTGAACACTCACGATGTACTTGAAGAGGGAAAAGGAATCCTCAGGCCTTCATTATTCAGAATGGGATACAGCGTGCCGGAAGCTCAAGGCATGAGCAGTGATAGTTTGCAAAGAGTGGATTCTTTGGTGTTTGAATTGGTACAACAAAAAGCTGCGCCGGGTTGCCAGGTTGTCATAGCGAAGAACAATAAAATCGTATACCGGAAATCGTTCGGTTATTATACTTATGATTCCTTGCAGTCAGTGAATGATCATACCATGTATGATCTTGCATCGCTTACGAAAGTGGTGTGTACTGCGCCGGTGATCATGCAGTTGGATGACCAGAATAAACTTGAGATCGGAAAAAAGTTTGCCGATTATTTGCCTGAATTTTCTGCCAGCAACAAATCGGATCTGAGTATAAAAGATTTTTTATTACATCAGGGCAGGTTGGTGGCGTGGATTCCGTTTTATAAATCCACCATGATTTCTCCGGATACTTTAAATATATTGGATTACAGGTTTTACGGAAAGGTTCCTTCATTCAGGTATAATATACCAGTGTGTGATAGTTTATACCTGAGATCTGATTACAGGGATACGGTGTTCCAAAAAATTTTGGATTCGAAACGAAGTGAGGAAAAAAAATATTTGTATTCAGATGTCGGATTTTACTTTATGCCCAAGCTGGTTCAGAAGTTGAGCAATCAACGATTTGAACAGTATTACATGCGCAATTTCGTTAGTCCTTTATCCTTGCGGTATACGGCATTCAATCCTTTATCCAAGCAGTACACGAAGGAGCAAATTCCGCCAACTGAAATTGACGGATATTACCGGCACCGGGTGATTCAGGGTTATGTGCATGATATGGGTGCCGCAATGATGGGTGGCATCAGCGGGCATGCAGGATTGTTTTCGAATGCAACGGATGTAGCGGTTTTGATGCAAATGATTTTGAATCGCGGGAATTATGGAGGCTTAGAATATTTTACTTCATCCACGGTTTCTAAATTTACGGCCCGGGATCCGGAGTTGTCCAGAAGAGCTTTAATCTTTGATATGCCTGAACTCGTGGATACAAGCACAGCCTATGTGTCCTCATTAGCGTCTAAGAAAACCTTCGGGCATCAGGGATTTACGGGGACCTGTACCTGGGTAGATCCTGACAATCAACTCGTGTATGTGTTTTTGTCTAATAGAACCTATCCCGATTCGAAAATTAATTTATTACACAAGAACCGTTATCGAAAAAGTATTCAGGATGTGATTTACAGATCGATGGGTAAAGGAATGTTGTAGGCGTAAATTGGGAGCAAGCAAGATGCTATGGGTAATTAAATTGTTTACGGTTTTTATAATTGAATTGATATTATTTGTTGAAATTTGAAAATTATTATTTTTAAATCTATGGTCATTCATAATTCCTCAAGTAAGCTATTCGTCTATAGTCTACAGCCTAAACTCCTAATGCCTGCTTCATGAATCTCATCAACACCATATCGTTTCGCTATTTATTTGGAAAGAAGTCTTCAAATGCGATTCATTGGATTACGGGAATATCTGTATTTGGAATCGCAGTGGGTTCTGCTGCATTGATTCTGGTGTTATCGGTATTTAATGGTTTTGAAGACTTGCTCTCAGGATTGTTCAGTAAATACAATCCTGATATAAAAGTTGTATTAAGAGAAGGGAAGACTTTTGAAGAAGACAGTTCTAAAATTTTGGCATTGAGTGAAATCAAAGGAGTTGATTTTGTAACAAGGACTTTGGAGGAAGTTGCGATGTTTCAGTATGGAGACGCCCACGAGTTCGGTATATTAAAAGGAGTAGACCATGGATTTAGTAAAGTGTGTTCAATTGATGATGCGGTGATTGAAGGTAAATTTGAAGTCAGAAATGAAGGCGTCCCACTTGCTAATTTAAGTCTTAGCATCCGAAACAAACTTGGAGTTAATATTTCAAATTTTGAAGAACCTGTTAAGGTCTTTGTACCCGATCATGAAGACCAACTCAATCCAACAAACGCTTTGAGAAAATATGCTTTTCAGGCGCAATCTGTTTACACCTTTCATCAGGAAGGAGATTATTCCTATATCATTACAGATATCAACGCGGTCCGCATCATTTTGAAAAAACCACAACAACTCAGTTCAATTGAAATCAAATTGAAAGCCGGAGCTTCAGTTTGTTTCTGATGAAATTAAAAAAGTGTTAGGGGACAAGTACATGATTAAAGACAGATATCAGCAGGATGAAGCGTTTCTCAAAATTATGAAATTGGAAAAGTGGTTGTTTTACGCTCTGTTTTGCTTAACTCTGTTATTGGTTTCATTTACTGTTGTTGGTGCACTTTGGATGATTGTATTGGAAAAGCGAATGGACATTTCTATATTAAAATCTATGGGAATGACGGATCAACGGATGAAAAAGGTATTCTTAAATCTTGGACTCCTGATTTGTTTTTTGGGATTAATTCTGGGTTCAGTTCTTGCGCTGATATTTTATGGATTGCAAAAGAAATACGGATTAATTGGTGTTCCTGAAGAATTTATCATTGACCGTTATCCCATTCAAATCAGGTTGATTGACTTTTTATTGGTAGGATTTACGGTAATGATTATTGGATGTATTGCTTCTATTTTGCCAACTAAAAAAGTGGCTGAAGTTTTACCTCTATTTAGAGAAGAATAAATTGACTAAATTTGCGCCCCATGGAGAAGTGGGAATTGGATTTTGAATGGTTGAGAGTTCGTCATTTTGAAAAAGATAAAATTGGCAGGGAAGAAATTCCTGAACTCAATGTGATCTTGCTGATGATCGGGGTACAGGAATTGGGGATGCTCAAAATGGGCCGGTTTACCAAAGAAGAAAAAACGGATCTGATGCACATCGCATCCTGCAGGTTGTTGAGCATTGATGGATTTTATGAATTTCAGGGAATGGATCAGGATGGTTGGCCACATTATAATCTGGTCAAACCTTTTAAAATAAAAGGCGTTCAGGAACAGGAAGAATATCTAAAAGAAAAAGTCATACAATATTTCAAATCAGAATTTCCTACAGAATTTAATTAATACGAACATGAAAAAAGTAACCATCGTTTTTTTATTTGCAACGCTGTTGATTTCTGCTTGTACATCAGGAGGATCTAAAGATAGTTTAGTATTGATTGAGACCGAAATGGGCAATATTAAATTAAAATTATACGACAGCACTCCTAAACACAAAGCGAATTTTCTAAAATTAGCTAAAGAAGGGTATTATGATGGTTTGTTGTTTCACCGGGTGATCAAGAATTTCATGATGCAGGGAGGTGATCCGCAATCTAAAAACGCCGCACCCGGAGCCATGTTGGGAGCAGGTGGACCGGATTATAAAATACCCGCAGAGATCGGCAAGTTTCATTTCAAAGGTGCGTTAGCTGCGGCGCGACAGGGAAATCAGGTAAACCCAAACCGCGAATCATCCGGATCACAATTTTATATTGTACAGGGACAGCCTATTGACAGAAGTCAATTGCCGATGATGACTCAGGGGAAAAATGTTAAGTATTCAATGGATGATATAAAGAAATATGAAACACTTGGTGGTACACCATTTCTCGATGGGGATTATACGGTATTTGGCGAAGTAGTCGAAGGCCTGGATGTCGTTGATAAAATCTGCGCTGTACAGTGTGACGCCAGCAACAGGCCGGTGAAAGATATTAAAATGAAAGTAAGAGTACTCTAACTAACCATTCAAATTAAAAGTTTAGTCCTATGAACCGTTTAGTCATTTATGTGATTTTATTTATTCTATTTGCTTCATGTTCTCCAAACCTGGTAAAATTCTCAGTTGAAAACAATCAGGTAAAATTACCGGCAAGAGTATTGTTTCAAAATAATTCCCCAGATGCAGATAAATACGAGTGGGAATTTGGTGATGGCAGCAAATCAATAGAAAAAAATCCGAAGCACCTCTATACCAAGTCGGGTATTTATAATGTAACGCTGAAATCTTTTAAAGGAACTAAAATGAATAGCATGCAACAAAAAATTGAAGTATTACCACCAGATGGATGTTACGTAGTTATTGAAACCTCGCTGGGATCCATGATCGCAAAATTATATGACCAAACTCCATTGCATCGGGACAATTTCTTTAAGCATGCTGAACAAGGATACTACAATGACCTGTTGTTTCACAGAGTCATCAGTGGATTTATGATTCAGGGCGGAGATCCAAATTCACGTAATGCTTCTCCTTCCACCATGCTTGGTGGGGGTGGGCCAGGTTATACTATACCAGCGGAATTCAATGTGCAATGTATACACAAAAAGGGTGCACTTGCAGCTGCAAGAACCGGCGACCAGGTGAATCCAAAAAAGGAATCTTCAGGTTCCCAGTTTTATATAGTACAAGGCAATCTGCAATCGGATCAAAATCTCATGCAGATTGAAGATCGTAAAGGAATAAAATACACTGCGGAACAAAAAGCTGCATATCAAAATTCAGGTGGCACTCCATTTCTGGATATGGAATATACAGTATTTGGAGAAGTCATTGAAGGGCTTGATGTCATTGATAAAATTGCAGCTGTAAAAACAGAACGCGGAGACAGACCTACAGAGAATGTTTGGATGAAGATTAGGGCGTTACACTAAATTAATTAAAGAATGAATGAGTGAAAAAATTAAGGAATGAAGGTATGTTAAAGCGGAGTAAAGATTCCGTAAAACAGGGTATAAATGAATAACTTCTGAACGATTCCACCGATGGTTGACCATGCAATGTTCCGATGGAACAGACAGGACTTTGAATGAATACCGTTAGCTGTCTAGAGCGAAAGTGAAATGGAAGAATATCAGAATAAAAAAATGAAGAGAAACTAATGTCTGAAATCATTATTGTAGAGAAATCATATGCTTTTGCGGTAATGGCTGTCAAGTTTTGTTTCATGTTACAAGAAAAAAGAAAAGAATATGTTATTTCTCGTCAATTGTTGAAAAGCTCAACGAGTATAGGCGCCAATATTGAAGAGGTGCAGGGTGCAATATCTAAAGCTGAATTTATTTCAAAAGTTCAGATAGCTCTAAAAGAAGCAAAAGAAACAAGATATTGGCTCAGATTGATACATGATGCCGATGTTT
>JBGAWX010000163.1:0-8203 GCA_044227375.1 Saprospiraceae bacterium | reverse complement strand
CACGCACTGTATTTCGGACGATTAAGAATTCCCATATATAAACTCAAAGCTGACTTCCTTTTATTCAGCACACCATACATCAATAAAATATAATTTGAAAGTCAAGTACTAATATTCATAATTAGACCATAAACACAAAAGTGTTCGAAACAGGAAAAGTATTTTTAATACCGGAAACTATAAAAGAACTTACTTCAATGAATTTGAATCCAGCAAATCATTTCGGATGGCATACAAAATGAGTCCGACGATGTTCTTTGAGTTGGTTTTTTCCAATAGATTCTGACGGTGCCGTTTTACCGTAAGCGGAGATATAAAAAGTTGTTCTGCAATTTCATCCGTGGTCAGTTGTTGACAGATCAACAAGAGGATCTCTACTTCGCGGTCGGAGAGTAAGTCCTGTGGATCTTTAGGCGTCTGCAGTTTTTCATTAATCAAACCATGAATTACAGTTGCACCGAGTTCTGGCGAAAAGAATTGATTTCCTTCGATCACGTGTTGAATCCCGCGTTTCAAATCATCGAGAGAAGTGTTCTTTACAAGATAACCTTCTACTCCGATTTTATAAAGTTGAAGAAAAAGTTCTTTGTCATTATGAAATGAAATCATGATGATCCGGATTTGCGGATGATTTTTCTTCATGTACTTTGCCGTCTCGACTCCATTCATGTATGGCATTTCGATATCAAGCAATAACAAATCCACTTCATTTGTCTCCACCACGGCAATGGCTTCGTTTCCATTTGAAGCTTCATAGATGTGGTCGATCATGGGCAACTTCCGGACAATGTTTTTCATACCGGTCCTGAAAATGGTATGATCATCAACAATTGTAACATTAATTTTCTGATCGTTCATATTAATAGTTTTGCTGGCAATCTAATCTCTGCTTGAAATCCTTTTTCTTCTTCGCTTTGATAATGGACCGTTCCTTCCAACAGGGTAACCCTGCTTTTAATACTCAATAAACCATGTCCAAGTTTTATCAGACTGGTTCCACGCCCATCGTCGCGGTAATGAATCAGGATGTCATTTTTAGGAGTGTATTGTGCATCTATTATAATATGTCGTGCTTGCGCGTATTTTAAAGTGTTGTTTACCAATTCCAGAAGAATGCGGTAAATCGACAATTCGGATTCTTGTGCCATTTTAATCTTTTCAGAAAAATTGAATTTGATAAGCGGAGCATTTTCTGCAGAACTCAATTGTTTGAAAAAATTCAGTAAAGATTTTTGCAGACCAAGTTCTTTGAACAGGATGGGTGACGAATTGTGGCAAATACCGCGTATTTCAGCTATTGATTTTGCAAGAATATCCGTCAACTCGGTTTTAAACTCATGGCTTTCAGGGGATTCTTTGTAATCGAACGATTCCACCTGCAATTTAGAAATCGCCAACAACGGGATCACCTGATCATGGAGGTTGCGCGACAATTCCAGCTTCTCACGCTCACCGGCATCGATCACCGCTTTGAACATTTCATTGTTCTTCTTTAGCAAATTCTTATTATATTTTACAACTAAAAATATAAAAAAGCTGCTTAGAAAAACCAGGGCAAATGTCCCTACGATGACAAGAATTTGAATTTGACTCTGAAAGTCCTGATTCTGCATAAAAAGGCAATTGTATAAAGCAAATTAGCAATAATATTTACAATGGTATGAACATTCACCAAACTGTGAATAAAAGAAGTTTCCAGGTCACCTAATAATATATTGAAAATACTTAAATACAACAGAGATCCTGTAAAGTAAAACAGTACTCCTGAATGTATCCAGAACTCGTAATACCGAAACAGGTCTTCTTGTTCCCTGTTGATCAGCTGCATCAATGAAAAAGCCGATAAAGCAATCATCAGGATATGGGATGCAATGATATAGGGTATAGCCCAGACTAAAAGATTACCATAAAAAACAAACCAAACAACAGTAAATAACATGTAACTCCCAATTAAAATGTAAAACCAGATTTTCTTAAACTCAAGAACCAACTGGTAATACATTAAAAATAAAATAGTGGATCCTATACAGTTAATATTTAACCAAAGATGATTACTTCCTTTTTTTAATGCAAGGAATAGCGATATCTCCTCGATGAATCCCCAGAATAAAAAAATGCAGAGCAACAAATTAAATTTGGTGGTCGAACCATACTTGTAATAAGCATAGATTCCCAATACAATGGGCAAGAACACCAAAATACTGGAGAGCTTGGCCAGTAATAAGCTGATCATGACATTTTTTAATTAAAGGAAACAAAAGAGAAATCTATCCACACATTGGCGGACAAGGAGTGCCATTCTCTAAAGGCATCGACTCCAATACGATGTTGGCTCCAACGCTAGCAACAGATGCCGCAGACAAACACGCTTTGAAATTCAAGATCGCCTTTCCGTTTTCATCCACACCGAGTAAAATTAAGCGGTTTTGTTTTTTGCCCTCCAGCATCTGGACTGCATTGAATATGCGGATGCCTTTGCATCGTGGATTTTTAAGTATCCGATGAATCGCTTCAACGTCAAAATATTCTGAAGCGAGAAAGCCTTCATCACTTTCATGAATTTGTTTGTACTCCGCTATCATATTTAGAGCATCTGAATAATACAAAGGATTTTTATTTATGGAATCTGGATTTAATATTGTTTTCATGATACTAAAATTTTATTGTAATAAAAAGGGTTAAATTAAATGATTTAAAAGACATTACCTAAAGAATCCCTTGCTACTAAAGTAGCATTATTCATAAAATCTTTATTTGCAAAATCCTGATGGGCTTTATGCATCCCATGAACTATATGCAGTAGATCCGCATCCGTAATGATCTTTCGCAGTTTTTCCTTGAATTCCTCATTATCCTTGACTTTGAAAGTTTCATAATAGATCAGTTTGTACTTTTTTAATTTATTCATCAAGCAGTAAATCGTCCAGAGATTCCATTTGGGAGTATTCAATAGCCTTTCATAATCCGAAACAAAATTTCGCCATTCCGTTTCGTAACCTCTGGCTTCATTGACATCAATAAAATGTTTTTGGGGTTTGAACATGTTGCTTGGGATCCAATTATCATATGCACTCTTTGGAGGCATTGAATTCGTTGTGTATGCCATAAAATTGGTTTTAATTGATTATTGAAAATGGTTTACGCTCCAAATATAATAGGATTTACCAAAGAATAGTAATCATGCCCAACTCAGAACGAAATGCTTCGGATTTCATAAATGACTGCCTGTAAAGAGTTTAAGTAAATTTACTTCTTCTTCCAATACTGCTAAAGGAGTATCGCGATTGGTATGTTCTCACCACGGACATATCCGGATAATTCCTTATTCATTGATGAGGATTGCCTGAAACAGGGATGCTTGATGATTCTAAAGCACCATAGAGAAAATGCTCATATCTACCGATTGTTTTCTGATTGAGCAGATCCGATCTTTGTATTGTATTTAGATGTAAATACAAGCTCTAATGAAAAATCTAATCGTACTACACCCGGAAATAAGAAGGGCTTCGAAAGGAGCCCTTTTTTTTGCAATCGTATCTCATACGGTTCACTGAACATTGCACATTGAGCATTTTATTCCAAAAGAAACCAAATGCTCAATAAGCAATTTTCAATGCTCAATACTCAAGGTTTGATTTAACGCGAAATGCAAATTGATTTTTTAACTCACCAGATTGGCAACCATACTCCTAAGTATCAACTTTCTAAATGGATTTTATTCTCTGATTCAAAGATCAATAATGGCTAGTCACAGCGGATTATAAACTTGCCAATCGCTCCTGTAAGGCTTTCAGTCGTGATTGTCCATCCAGTAATTTCTTTTTTTCATTTTCAACCAATTCGGGAGGTGCTGAACTGATAAACCGTGGATTTTCCAGCTTTTTATTGACAGAAGCTATGAAGCCTTCATTGTATGCAATTTCTTTGAGCAAGTCATTCTTCTCTGTTTCTACATCAAGTATAACAGGCAGTACCAGGTAATATTTATCCCGCATTCCAAGAAAGGATTGTGCACCAGAGATTTCAGAATCCGTATTTTTTACTTCACTTAAGGCAGCCGTTTTTTTCAAAATGTCAATCGCACCTGCAACAGTCAATAAACTTCCCTGTTCATTGTGCATAATGAATAAAGGTACCGGAACCTGCATCTTTACCTGATTCTTATTTCTCAGTTCTCTTACCTGTGTAATTACCGAACGAACTTCCTGCATGTGACTCAGTATCGACTTATCTTGAGCGTTCCACATTGGATATTTGCTCACCATACAATCTTCTCCTTCTATTCTTTCTTTTAATCCATGCCATATTTCTTCAGTAATGAATGGCATGAATGGATGCAACACAATACAAATTTTTTCATAAACATCCAAAGTCTTATGATAAAGCACTTCGGATATTTCAACATGCATGCCGGGTTTTGCGACCTCTAAGTAAAAAGCACAAAAATCTTCCCACACAAATGAATACAAATTTTTTAAGGCTTCTGACAATTTAAACTGATCAAAAAGTTTATCCGTTTCTTCAAGGACTTCATCGAATCGGTGATCGATCCAACGTATCAGTAAGGACTCACCTTCGGTGCATGGCTTTGATGGGCTTACCTGCCAACCTTTTATCAACCGGAGTGCATTCCACATTTTATTTGAAAAATTTCTTCCCTGCTCACATAACTTTTCATCAAATAACAAATCACCACCTGCAGGAGAACAAGCCAACATTCCAAAACGAACTCCATCGGCTCCAAAATCATCGATCAACTTTAATGCGTCCGGTGAATTGCCAAGAGACTTGCTCATTTTTCTTCGCTGTTTATCTCTTACCATTCCGGTAAAATAGACTTTATGAAATGGAAATGTTCCTTTCCATTCATACGAAGCCATAATCATCCGCGCGACCCAAAGAAAAATGATGTCCCATCCGGTAACCAATACACTGGTTGGAAAATAATATTGGAAGTCTTTGGTGTTGCGATCTCCATCAAAAACTGAAATTGGCCAAAGCCAGGAAGAAAACCAGGTATCCAATACATCTTCATCCTGTTTTAAATCTTCCGGATTTAAATTTGAATTCCCCGTTTTTTCTCTGGCTAGTTGCAATGCCTCTTGTTCGTTATGTGCGACAATGATATGATCCTGATAATACCATGCAGGTACACGGTGCCCCCACCACAACTGTCTTGAAATACACCAATCCCTGATGTTTTCCATCCAGTGACGGTATGTATTTTTAAAATGATCCGGAATAAATTGAATGGTCTCATCCATCACTGCTTTTAATGCAGGCTCTGCAATAGAATTCATCTTCACGTACCATTGCAAACTCAACCTCGGTTCGACCACTGCATTGGTTCGCTCGCTTCTGCCGATGCTGGTCATATACGGTTCAACTTTGATGAGTACTCCGGCTTCTTCCAAAAGTGGTTTTATTTTTTTACGTGCAACGAAGCGATCTTCTCCAACTAAAATCTTTGCATTCTCATTTAATGTCCCATCTTCATTCAAACAATCGATGACTTCCAGATTGTGTTTCAGACCGATTTCGTAATCATTGGTATCATGCGCGGGAGTTACTTTTAAAGCACCCGTTCCAAACTCTCTGTCGATATAAGTATCCGTAATGATTGGAATCGCTTTATTAATTAACGGGATCACTACTTTCTTTCCATGAAGATGAACATATCTCGGATCTTCAGGATGCACACAAACTGCGGTATCAACCATAATGGTCTCCGGTCTTTGAGTTGCTATTACAATTCCTTCTGTATCGGAACCTTCAAGTTTATACAAGATGTGGAAAAGTTGAGCCTGTTCCTGGTTGTGAATCACTTCTTCATTGGAGAGCACCGTTTTTGCTTCAGGATCCCAGTGGACCATTCGCTTACCCCGGTACAATTTTCCCTTGTTGTATAAATCGACAAATGCATTGATGACTGCGTCGGATCTGACTTCATCCATTGTAAATGCGGTACGATTCCAGTCACAGGATGCACCCAATCGTTTTAATTGATCTAATATGATTCCGCCATATTTTTCTTTCCATTCCCAGGCATAATTTAAAAACTCCTGCCTTGTAATGTCCGATTTTTTTATTCCCTTCTCTCTGAGCATCTGTACCACTTTTGCTTCAGTGGCAATTGATGCATGGTCTGTGCCGGGAACCCAACATGCGTTTTTTCCAAGCAATCTTGCTCGTCTAATGAGAATATCCTGAATCGTATTGTTCAGCATATGTCCCATATGCAATACACCCGTCACATTGGGAGGAGGAATGACAACTGAAAACGATTCTCTATGATCTGGTTTCGAAGTAAAGTAATCCTTTTTCTCCCACCATTCATACCATTTGGCTTCAATAGCTTTTGCTACATATCGGTTTTCTAATTCCATAAGTATCGATTTAACGGATGGAATATTTTAGTTCTGTCCAGAATGAATTGTATTTATTGCTGCGCTGCACGAATATCATTTTTTCGGATAAATTTCCATTCATGACGTTTGTGATTTTTTGCTTTGTGAGTTGTTCCAGGATGTTGTTTACAGTTTCCGGATGAACCACGACAATTGAAGGAGAAGGAAATGATTTATTAATTCCTTCGCATAATGCCTGTATATCCGCCTGATCATAATAACTTAACTTGCCACGCTTGTTATCCAGCAAAGGTTGCAAGGTTAAAATATTATTTCTGAAAGGTGTAGTGTAATATGCTTTGAAATCAATATCCTTTAATAATTTATTCAAATGAATCGCGCGCCATCTTCCATCAATGGACAATCCGGGATCCATACCAATGGTGTCCTCCTCCGCATGAAAAACCAGAATGATCAATTGGTAATCTGAAGATTTCAGAGCCATCAATGGCAATGAATCCCCGTCACTGAATCTCAGCAGGCTTCCATCAATTGTAGAAATAGTCCGGTCTGAGGTTTGTGCAATCGAAGTTCCCTGCCACAATACCGCGATCAATAAAACAGAAATACTGATATATAATGTCTTAATCATGTTGAGCTTAATATAGAAACAAAAATAGTTGAATTGAAAACATTGCAGCCTCTTAATTTACTATTTAACAGGCGATTAACTCCAAATTTTTCATTCCCAATTCTTTGTATTTTATTTTCATTTCTTAATTTTTAATTTTTTAAAAGGCTGTCTTATGGTATATTTTTCCTCCGGCTTCAGGTATTGAATAAGATTGGGTACAAATGCATTGTAAATTTTATTCCGGTGTGTAATATAACAAATCATGTCTACGGGCACGGCACCAACAGAACTCTTGATTTCAATCGCGGTACGAGCTAAATTAATGATGGAGTAATGACCATGAATTCCATGTTCAATAAACTTGAGTAAAATATTCAGGTAAACCTGGTATTTGATGTTGTTTTCTTTCATCGTTCCCAAAAAGTGACCCATAAGTTGGGGAGCATTATCAATAAAACTATAGAATGCAATGAGTTCATCATGTTCGAAGAAACCAAAAATCCGGTATCTATCTCCCAAAGCAGATTTTAATTGAGGAAAATATTCTTTATGCAATTTCACAAGGTTAAAATCTGAACCATCAGCAGTATTCAGGTACAAATCGTAAATTTTATCCTGGTATAAATTCAGTTCATTGTTTTGAATTTCTCTATGCGTCAATGTCTTTGCTGCAAGTAAAGCCTATCTCACTCTAAGTCTGTATTTGGATTGCAGATCCGATAAATAGTCTTCTATTGAATTCCATTCTGAAGAAATATTCAACACCATTGAAGGTTGTATAAAAAACGGATGGAAATATTTCAATTGAGATTGAATGGTATCGTCAAATTTTTTACTTACAGGCAATTCCTTTACCAGACATACCGCAGCATGATTTATGTATTCGACATTTTTAAATAAGGTTCTGAGAATCTGATTGAATACACTTTGCAATTCATCGTAAGAGATGGTCGGTTTACAGCTGAATCCAAAAGCTCCTGTTGCCAGTAGGTTGCCGCAAATCAGCGTCACAAAGTCGACTTTTCTGGCAACAAATTTTTTCAAATGCCTGTACATACAGGAGAATAAACTGTCCTTTGGGAGTGCTTCCAATTGCAATCGCTCCGCTGCATTAAAGGGCAGGAGCTGAAAGTAAAAACCGGCAACCAATTCATTTGATTTAAAAGCCAGAACATACCGGAAACTCATATTCTCAGGGTGAAAGGTCTCAAGGGTTCGCAGG
>JBGAWX010000162.1:0-8222 GCA_044227375.1 Saprospiraceae bacterium | reverse complement strand
CCAGCCATCATTGCAATTGAAGAATTTCTCGATGGCAAAATTGAGTATCACTATAAAAATACTCAGGTAGAAGCCGAATAATTAAAAACCCTATACGTGTCCGGCAACAGCATTTCACTGGAAGGTCGTAAGATAATCCTGGGAATCACGGGTAGTATTGCAGCATACAAATCGGCAATGCTCTTGCGACTTCTGACCAAAGCCGGAGCGGAAGTTCAGGTCATTATGACTGAATCTGCGCAGCAATTTGTAGGTCCGCTCACCTTTTCGACTCTGAGTAACAAACCTGTACTTTCCAAATTGAGTGAAGATCATCAATGGTCTCAACACGTGCATCTCGGATTATGGGCAGATTTGATGATTATTGCACCTGCAAGTGCCAATACTATTGCAAAAATTGCAAACGGCATTGTTGATAATTTACTCAATGCAGTGTACTTATCTGCGAAATGTCCGATCATGATTGCACCTGCCATGGATCTCGACATGTGGAATCATCCTTCAACGCAATCCAACATCAGGAAACTGCAGGAATACGGCAATCAGATCATTCCGGTTGGAGAGGGTGCCCTGGCAAGCGGTTTGACCGGACCGGGAAGATTATCAGAACCTGAAGAAATTTTCAATTCTGTTTTTAGTTTTTTTAATAAAAAAAAAGCACTCTCCAATAAGTCCGTTTTAATTACAGCAGGTCCTACTTATGAAGCTATTGATCCTGTAAGATTCGTTGGCAATTATTCTTCCGGAAAAATGGGAATACGGCTCGCAGAAGAAGCGGTTAACATGGGCGCAACTGTGGATCTGATTATCGGTCCAAGTAAAGAACCAATCCTTTCTGATGCTCGTCTAAACATCACCAGGATTCATTCTGCTGATGAAATGTTTCAAGCTGTTGAACAACGCTTGCAATCGAATGCCATTTTTATACTGGCTGCAGCAGTCTCTGATTTTAAACCGGCAATCAAAGAATCCGAAAAGATAAAGAAAAACAAACTCAATCACCTGAATCTTGAATTGGTACCAACTCCCGACATCGCTGCATATATTGGCACACACAAATCCAAACAGCAGGTTCTGTGTGGTTTTGCCCTTGAAACTGAAAACATTCTTGAACATGCCAAAGAAAAACTGATCAATAAAAAAATGGACATGATCGTTATCAATTCGCCAAAAGATGAAGGATCTGCATTTGATTACGACACCAATAAAATTATGATCTTGGATAATTCTGGAAAATTGGTTTCCTTTGAATTAAAGTCGAAAAAAGAAGCAGCTATCAATATCTTAGACGCAATTACAGAAAGAATAAAAGCATGAAGAAATATTTGATTATTACTTTTTGAACAGCCAGAAATGGACACAGGATGTATTTGAACCCAACGAGCGAATTAAATGCAATTTTCAAATTACTATCAGTGCTGACCGTGGAGATAACAATCTGCTCATAGATCTTTCTGTACAAGCGGTGAGACCGGTATTCAACTCAAGTTATGAAACCACTTTGATCAACCTGAACGACAAACAGATTCCGATTCATTTTGATCCTTATAAAAATCTGGAAAATTCCAAAGAAACTTATTACGACAATCTGTCTTCGGTATTGACTTTTTATGCATATTACATCCTTGCATTGGACTATGACAGCTTTAGTCTTGAAGGAGGCACTTCTTATTTACAGATTCTCGACAACATGATGAATTCATTACCTGCCAATGTTAAAACCGGAGATGACGCCTGGTCTGCTGCAAAAGACAAAAGGAACAACCGGTATTTTCTGGTTGAAAACTTGTTGAATCCAAGAATGAAAATTTTTCGCAGAGCCTATTATGAATACCACCGTCTTGCATTGGATTTAATTTCTAAAGATGCCAACAACGCAAGATCAACTTTGGCAGGAGTTATTGAGGATATTGGAAGGGCCAATGCATCTTATCCCGAAACGTATTTAATCAAAATATTTTCACTTGCTAAAAAAGATGAAATCATCGAAATTTTTAAACAAGGAAATTTGCAGGAAAAACAAAAAGTATATCAAACCATGACTCAACTGGATCCTGCAAACACCAGCGCTTACAATATAATCAAGACCTGATCTCTAATTCCACGGATATGAAAAAAAGGAAAATAGCAATATTTGCTTCCGGCAATGGGACCAACGCCGCCCAATTGATAAAACATTTTAAAAACCATCCACACATACAAGTTGCACTGATTGTTTCCAATTCAAGTAAAGCCGGTGTACTGAAGGTGGCAAAAGATAATAATGTTCCTGTATCTGTAGTCAACAAATCCTTATTGGCCAATAATGGATTCATGACTGCATTACTCAATCTTTACGATATCGATTTTATTGTTTTGGCTGGATTTCTGCTTTTAATGCCTCCGTTTCTTGTCAAATTGTTTGACCAGAAAATGATCAACATTCATCCGGCATTACTACCAAAGCACGGTGGAAAAGGAATGTTTGGGTCGAATGTGCATCAGGCCGTAATCAACGATGGGGATACAGAAAGTGGAATTTCGATTCATTACGTCAATGAAATGTACGATCGGGGCAAAATAATTTTCCAGGCTAAATGCAAAGTAGATCGCAGAGACAATGCAGAAAAACTCGCAAAGAAAGTTCAGGAACTCGAACACAAATACTATCCCGAATGGACTGAGAAGTTAGTTTTGCAAACCCGTTTTTTGTAATCGTATGTCTAAGCCCCTTATAAAAATAGATGACCGCAATAAGATTCCGGATATTTATCGCGATACTCCAATAGGTAAAATGCTGGAATACCATAATCTGAATATTCCTTTTGCACAGTATTCAAAAGCGGAGTTGTTGATTGGCATGTGCATGGACAATCGCAAACATTTAACCATTCCGGATAATTTTGCTTTCATCATTCGTTCAGGTGGTGCAAATCTCAGATACAGTGAATTCCGAGTATCCTACGCCATTGCTGTTGGCGATTTAAGTCATCTTGTATTAATCGGTCACAACAATTGTGGGATGGTCAACCTGATGGCAAGAAGAGATTTGTTTATCAATGGACTTGTCAAAAATGCAGGATGGACTAAAGAAGAAGCAGAAGATCATTTCTATCACTATGAACCCATACATGAAATCGGAAATGAAGTGCACTTCATTCTAAGTGAAACCAATCGCTTGCGACTGCGCTATCCGAAAATCACCATTGCACCGATGATGTATCTTGTTGAAGACAATTCTCTTTATTTGATTTCGGAAGATTAAAAATGCTATACTAAGCCTGAGCGTTTATCAGACAATACCAGAACTAATAAAGAACTCATAGTTCATCTCTATTAACTCATCACTTCTCCCATCACTTCTTCTCCGAACTCTTCGTATCTTAGTGTTTCGTTTTTGTAGTGAACGGCAGCCAATCATGAGAAGTAGAATTCTTTATTTAATTATTATATGTAATGTCTGGATTTCCTTGGACTTTATAGTTGCTCAAGGATGTGCCGGATTGAATGCCAATGCAGGTCCGGATCAATTCACCTGCGATCCTTCCTTGCCTGTTCAATTAATGGGAAGCTTTAATGGTATGCCCACAAAATATTATTGGACACCCACCACTTATTTAAGTGATGCCAATGCTTTGGATCCGTTGGTCACTGCGCCACCAGGAAAATATAAATACACTTTCAATGTAGAAGCGGTTACAACAACCAATCTTATTGTCAACGGTGACTTCGAATCCGGGAATTCCGGATTTACACATGATTACAATTATGGATTTCCCGGAGGTACATTCGGACCGGGATGGTTGAGTGTTGGAATGAATCCTATAGCATACAATAGTGCCTGGACTAATTGTGTTGATCACACTACAGGTTCCGGAAACCAATTAATTGTTGATGGACATACTACACCGAATTCAAATATTTGGTGTCAAACGGTTTCCGTTACAGCAGGCAAAATGTACTTGTTTCGTTTTTATGTACAAAGTGTATACCCTGTAGCCAGACTTTTGAAGCTTGCTTTACTGCGACATCAGCTTCTGTAAAAATGTGCATTCAGGAAACTTCTAACATTGGTTTCGGCAATGACTTCGCGATTGATGATATTGAAATGTTTGAAAAATGCATGGACACTGATGAAGTGGAGGTTGAAATTGTGGATTTAAAAGCAAAGATCCAGGTCCCTCAGCTTCCAAGATGTGCATCAGATATTTTTGATTTGAATGCACTGGGATCCTCATCAGGTGCAAACATCAGATATGAATGGCGATCTGAAGGAGGGAACATCGTTTCTCAAAATGGATTGACCGCAAAAGGAAAAGGAAGCGGCAAATATTTCATTAAAGTCATTTATAAAAATGGAAATACCGAATGTGAGAAAGAAGTTGAGATCGACATTGACGCTTCAGATGATTTGGAAGGTACTCTTGAAGTAACAGGTATAGCAAATTGCAATGCAGATACCATCATATTAAAAGCAATTGCTTACAATGGAAGTGGGAATTTTCAATATCAATGGATTCCCGGAAATAAAATACTCAAGGGGCAAAATGATTCTGTTGCCTATGTAACAGAAGCAGGAGTCTATAAAGTAGTAATCATCGATAAAGATTCCGGCTGCGAAGTTGAAATTCAGGATGTGGTGGTATCCGATACTCTAAAACCAACTCTTCAACTTTCTGGGGATAGCCTCATAAGTTGTACAAAACCCAAGGTTTTAATTGCCGGAAATCCATTTGATACTTCCAAATATTCCTACGAATGGTTGTTGCCGGATTTGAGTAAGATTAAAAATAAAGACAGTATTGTTTCAAACACAGCAGGACCATTTTCTCTAAAAGTGATTGACAAAGCCAACAATTGTTTCATTGTTAAGAACTGGAATGTTACAATCGATACTGTTAAACCCAACATCGATTTAGGATCTGATCAAAAAATCGATTGTATAAATACAGAAGTTGATATTTTTCCAATTGAAAACAATCCCAATGCTTCAATCAATTATTACTGGACTTTGCCTTCAGGAACATTACCCGCTGAAACCACACTTCAAAATAAAAAAGAAAATCAACCTGGTACGGTTTTTTTGCGATTGCTCAATATCAAGAATGGTTGTGAAGCATTCGACACGATGTTGATTGAAGATTTACGAAAGATACCATTTGTCGATGCGGGAAGTGGTGGAATTTTAAATTGCAAAGACAAAATCATAGGATTGAATGGCTCTAATAACAATCTGGATTCCACAAATTATTTTTGGTCCACGACAACTGGGAATATTATTTCAGGAGGCAACACTTTAACACCGTTTGTAAATGCTCCCGGATGGTATTACCTGAATCTGGAAAACACAACAAACCATTGCAAAAACATAGATTCGGTTTTTATTGATCAAAACATCAATTCACCAATTGCAAATTCAGGCCCCGATAAAATTTTTACCTGTGCTGACAGCATACTTACTCTCGATGGGTCAAATTCGACACAAGGCGGACAATTGAAATATAACTGGTATAGCAGCAATGGAAATATTGATTCAGGTCAACAGTCGCAAATCATTACAATTAAATCTGCATGATCGTCGTAAAACCGGATTTAAATACTCCAATTAGTGGAATTGCAATTAACGACACACTATCCTGCAAAACGACTTCAATAATTTTATTTGGAAATGCCTCTTCACCAACAGGGGATTCCATCAAGTATACTTGGAGTTCAGGATCAGGACAAATCATTCAAAATGCCGGCAGTTTAAATCCAACGGTTACAGAAGCAGGTGAATATATTCTTACAGTCATTGATCTCGTAAACGGTTGCAGTTCCACTTCAAAAGTCAATGTAGCAATTGACACTATAAAACCCATTGCCTTGGCAGGATCGGGAGGTATATGGAATTGCAGCACGACTTTACTTACCTTAGATGGATCAAATTCAAATGGCAATCATGGCTTACAATTTCAATGGACAACAACAGATGGGAGCATCCTCAATAACAATCAACAAAGTAAAATTGATATTGGAAGTCCGGGCACGTATGTGCTTAAGGTAACCGATTTAGTGAATGGTTGCGAATCGTCAGATCAAGTTGTGATTCAAAAAGATCTGATCATACCGAATGCAAATATTTCAGTACCGGATACTTTGACCTGTATCCAATCCACAGTTACATTGCATGGACAGGGTTCAAGCAGTGGAAATAGAATCGCCTATGATTGGAACACCAATGATGGACAAATCATCAGTGCCGATAATTTAATCGATATTGTCGTTGACAAACCGGGAACCTATCAATTGATTGTTCTTGATACCATCAATAAATGTACAGCTCAGCAATCAATAGTGGTGTTGGAAGACAAGCAAAAACCCATTGTAGATGCAGGAAGTTCTACTGAGCTCACTTGCCAAACACTAGATCTCTCATTAAAAGGCAATATCAGCAATTCATCAAATAACTCCATCGACTGGTATACCACTCAGGGGAATATCCTCGGAAAATCAGATTCTATACAAATCACCATTAATAAACCGGGTCTGTATTATTTTGAAGTGACTAACAACTCGACTGGATGTACCGGTATTGACTCCGTAATGGTTACAAAGAGAAATAATCTGATCGTAAATGCAGGAGGATCTGCCGAACTAACCTGCCTAATTAAAAATGCAGATCTTTCAGGCAATATTCAGAATGGCGCAGGGAATGAACAAATAATCTGGACCAGCAATCAGGGGCATTTTGTTGGAAATACCAATACACCACAAGTAAAAGTGGATCGACCCGGTTGGTATTATTTTGTAGTCAGCAACAACATTACAGGTTGCAATGGAATTGATTCCGTTCTTATTACAGAAAATACAAATTATCCTTCTAATTTGAATCTCACCATTCAGCAACCTCAATGCCCGGGTGATTCATGGAGTGCTGAAATTACCAATATTGTTGGCGGAGAAAAACCGATTCAAATTTATCTGGACAATTCATTAATTCATAACATGATGCTGCAAGGCAACATCACAGGAAATCATACTATTAAAATTGTGGATAAAAATGGTTGCGAATTGAATACTGCTTTCAATATCATCAATCCACAAGCGATCTCTGTTCAATTAATACCTTTGGTCAGATTGTCTTCCGGAGAGGATTACAATTTATCTCCTGTGTATTCCATACCGGATGATTCCATTGCCAGTGTACAATGGAGTCCTTCTGACTTTTTAAGTTGTACAGATTGTACTTACCCAATCATCAAAGGCATAGACCGGGATATGGAATACCTGGTGAGCTATACCAATTCGAATGGCTGCAGTGCAAGCGCAAGAATCCGGATCGAAATCGTCAACAGGAATATCTGGATTCCCAATTCATTCAGCCCAAATGGAGATCAAATTAATGATCACTTTTATCCTTTTGTTTCCGAAGAATCTTACAATGAAATCCGGTTCATGCAAATCTTCGATCGCTGGGGCAATTTAATTTTTACAAGAGAACATTTTCCACCTAATGATCCTGCTTTCGGATGGAATGGCGATAGCAAAAACGAGCATATGAATCCGGGTGTTTATATTTATACAATAGAAATAGAATGGAAAAATGGAGAAATAGAAAAACGGTTTGGGGATATTACATTAATCAGATAAAAACACGGATGACACGGATGACACAAATGATACATCTGTCTGCCGGACAGGCAGGGATTTTCACTGATTTTCATTTTTCCAATAGCTTTAAGCGGGGACGCTTAAAGCAACAAAGAGGCTTTAAGCGGGGACGCCTGTCTGCCGGACAGGCAGGCTTAAAGCAACAAACAGTATTTTAAATCATTTTCCCCCTATCAAGGGGGACCAAGGGGGTTTGATATGTCTGAATTAATATTTTATGAAAACGATGACTACATCATTGCCAAAAAACCAAGTGGTTTGTTGTCAGAAGAAGATCCCGCGGGTTCAAGAAATTTAAGACAAATCCTGGAAGAATACATCCACACAAGCTATCCCTGGAAAAAACAATTGATTTGTCAACTAGTCAACAGGCTTGACAAACCCGTAGGCGGACTTTTAATTTGTGCAAAAAAACAGAGCATTTTAAAAGATTTGCAGCAGAAATTCTTTTTACGCAAGGTTTATAAATTCTACTTCGCAGTTGTTAAAGGAACGCTTGCACAAGAAAAAGGGCAACTTGAAAATTACCTGGTTAAATCTTCTACAGAATTTAAAGCAATATTGGCAACTGCCGATACCCCCAATGCGAA
>JBGAWX010000161.1:0-8231 GCA_044227375.1 Saprospiraceae bacterium | reverse complement strand
GGACCATACATTGTTTTTAAACGTAAGTATTTGCTGGGTATCCCTGCTTGAACCCGAGTGTTCCAATGCCCAAACTGTGCCATCTGCTTCTACCCCAATCCTTTGGATGCCTTGCCCTTGCCTGAATACCGTTGTATTGTGAGCATCCCAGATGGTCCAATTCATTCCATCAAATTTAGCAATGCCAACATTATCCAAACCTACCCAGATATTATTAAACTTGTCTTTCTTGATATCGGTATATTGCTCTAAAGTATTTGTAATGTAAAAATGATCAAGTACTTTGAGCGTGTTTTCATCTCGAATGTATATCCCTGCATCGGTGAGTTGCCAGATGGTGTTCCCATTCATGATCCAATGCCATGTATAAATGGGAATTGAAACTGAACTTACTTGAGTTGTTCCGAGCGAATATACAAACATAAACAAAATGCAAAAATGGGTTTTCATGCTACTTAGTTTTTGATGAAATGATTTGATATTATTTTATTCGAATCGTTTCTACATACGACCGTGTAGAAACCCGGAAGAAAATTATCAAGTGACAAGTTATAGCTGGTATTGACAACTTTGGAAGTAAAAATCTGCGTTCCGAGTGAATTGTATATATTTACTTGTCCGTGACTTTCCGGAAATTTTATATGTAAAACATTTTTAGCGGGATTCGGAAATACAATGAGCTCATTTTTGTGGTGTATTGTATTTTTAGAATTTGTTAAATCTAATTTGAATTGTAAAGAAGGATTCGTGGAAGTCCAGATATTCCCGTTTGCATCTTCTTCAAAATTATTAAATTGAATATCCGGAATACTTGAATTATTCGAATCGAAATGGTGCCAACTTTGACCATCATAATAATCCAAGCCAGGGCAACTGTACATCAACCAAATCCGATTTCCTGAGTCCAGAAAAACATCTCCGATATAATCACAAAAATCTGAAGTCAATAATAAATTCCATTCTAATCCATCATAACTATACAAATGTGAATCAGAAAGAACATACAATTTATTATTTGAATCAAAAGCCAGTCGTATCCACTGCTCATTTGGTATACTACTATTGGTTTGGTTTAAATAATTCCATTTCCCATTCTCAAAATAAGTCAGGCCATTGTTTATGATTGCCCAAATCCTTTTTGTTTTGTCAACAAAAAACTTATAACCAGTTAATGCAGGGCTTGGAGAACCAATACTTTTCCATTTTTTTGAATTGATATCATAAACACCTAGAAAAGGACCATTACCATTACTCATCATTCCTACCAGTTCTGTTGCGGACAATACCTTCAAATCATAAATTGTCATTGGCTTCAACGAGTCGAATAATGCATTCCACTTGATACCATCGTAAAACATCAGGCCTTTGGAAGTAGCCAACCACATATTATCAGGATTCAACCCTTCCGCGAATTCGTAAGTATAAATCCCTACAGGAAGATCGAAATGTTGAAGTTTGCGTGTAGTGACATTATAATTACATACATAATCATTCGTATTAAACCACAAGACCGTTTTATCAGTATTTGCTTTGACTGTTCGATCTGAAACAATCCCATATTTGGCAATTGTAAACGCATTGTTTTCAAATTTAACAAGCTGACGATTATTATAATTCATCCAAACTCGCTCACTTTCATCCACTATAATTTTGGCAGGATCAAAAGCATAATCAATTTTGTCATTAGCGAATTGAGTTATGCTTTTATCCTTGAATACATACAAAAATTCACCAACAGAAATAAATACAGATTCATTTATTCCAAGCCCTATAGACGCCCCCTCAAAAAATGAAGCTCCAATCTTAGCCTTTATTATTGTAGTGCCATTGGCTTTAACTTTAGAAATCCTTCCATTCTCTTCTATACTATATAATGTACTATCCGTAAGGAAAATAACGTCCATGGTACCCTGGTTGAAACGAATTCTCATTAGAGTATCCATTCTAGTAATAAATGTTTCTGCGCTTCCAAAATGTGTATCATTCATCCACCAAATATGACCATCAGGGCTTTGTATAAATTTACCAAAACGCTCATTGAACGCAATCATGTTTGTTAATTCCACCCATCTGGAATTTGAATAAGAATAAATCTTTTTTTGATAATATTCGTAACAATAAATTTCTCCACCATCCGCAATAGCAACATCTGTAATATCCACTAATCCATTAGGAGGGATTGATAAAATTTTACTTGCTTGCCAGGATGTCCAGCTCCCTGAAGATAACAAAGCAATTGTATTGCGATCTATAATTATGCAAACCCGATTTAAATGATCAATTGAAATGGAGGTTACATTCTTTGTGATCGGGCTATTTTCTTTGGAATAAATTTGAAGGATTCTATTTTCCGAAATGAGAATTTTCATCAGGCAATTTGTCGAACCAATCCACAAGGTATCTTTAATTATAGCCTGACAAAGGCTTTGATAACTGCTAAAGTGTTTCTCAAAAAAAGGTTTCTGAGCGCAAAGGTTTAATACACCCAGATGAATCAAAAAAAAGAATGCAAAAAAGCTTTTCATAGAATCAATTGATCAGGAATGACCAGGATTACACCGTACTATAACGGCTTACTCTTAAGAATGTGAATACACACACTTACCCTGCGACTCATAGAAACCGCTTAAAACTACAAAAAATTATACTGCCAATCTTTTATTTAACCAAAACCTGATTCCCTACATTTCAAATATTAAATAATCGGCAACTCATTACAGGTCAGGAGAAAGGCCTAACGATTTGAAAATTTTTCCGGAATACCTTTTAAAAAATCTTAGCTATATTATTAGGCTAAGCAAATCAATACTCCATGGCCGTTCTCAATAATATGAAATCCTCTGATTAATATTTTACAAATGACGATCTGCCATATTCCGTTACCAGAAGATAAAATCCTTGATCTAGGCTATTGACTTCAATAATGGATGACTGGCCTTTTTGGCAAATTTTTCCCTGTAAATTGAATATATTCCATTTACTGAATACAGGCAACGTGATGCGGTCAGATACAGGATTTGGATAAATCACAAAACTTGAACCGATGGATTGATTTTCATTTGTCGCGGTTTGAATGCCACAGATTACTTCAATGAATTTTACAGTCATGCCGTTGATATCCGCTTTAATGTTATGTTCAGCATTCGTGACACTAATCTGGTTTTCCAGATCGGCGCTTTGGGCACTGTTCAGGGAAAGAATCACTGGAAACTTGGAAGGATTGCTGACAACGAGTTGTTCCAATTCATTGTACAATTTTACCAGATGATTATTGGAATCCAGACCATTGTTAGATTTTATTTCATCGAAAATACTTTTGGAGAGTTGCTCCGAAATATATGTTGAACGGTCAAATCGTTCAGGGAAAAGAGGACACGCTTTAAATTCATGCAGCTCCGCACAAGCATGCCTGGATCTGTAATTGTCAATATTCATCCGTGCTTCTTCATTACCCGCCGGTCCGACACCTGGATTTCTATCGTTTTCACTAATCGATACCAGATAGGGAATAAAACTGTTCGTTGAGATGATTGGACTTCCGCTGGAATTGTGATTGACAGCAGCTCTCCAATGAAGTACGTTGACAACAAATTCAGTAAATGCACCACCCGCCGAATAACCCACGGCAACTTGCTCCGTACCCTGATTCATAATGTCCCGTTGTATTAATGTATCGCGAATCGCGCGAATATTACCGAAGTCTACTGCGGTTGAATCAAAGCCATAAGTCCACCTGTGATATCCATCACCGTTAAAATCAAGATTGTATTCACTTTCTTCACTAGTCAATCCAATAATTCCATAATCTTTAGTCATCAATAAATTGATAAGTTGACGGGTTTCAATATCCGTTGTGAAATTGGTGGCATTTCCATCGGTGCCATGAAAAAACCATACCACGGCCTTCAATTTATTTTTATCCGGAAAATAAGTCCATATTTTTTTATTGCGTTCCGCACCTTTGATGGTTAGCTGGGTAAGTTTCATTTCCGGCTGCAATGTGGCATAATTTGCTCTGACAGAGATATCCTTATCAGGCATGGAAACCGTAGTGTGGTATTCTTCAGGAGATTCCAGAAAACCGATATCTCCTGACCAATGTGTAAATACTTGTCCATCTTTTTGACGAGACCAGATATGTACCATACTGCCTTCTTCATATTGACCACCACCGTGGCCATCTGAAACAGTTAGAGTATGTTTTGCACTTGTGCCTGCTTCTTCAAGAACAAACTGCTTCATCCAATTCCAATGAATCTTCGGCGCATTATAAAAATGATTGCGCCCATTGGGGTATTCATGGGTCAGTCCTTTTACCATAATGAATTTGAACTCATATCCTGTACCAGGCCCGGGATGATTCGGTTGATATGTAGCAATCATGACGGAGTTGGTATCCCCAGTTCGGTTGTAATTTTCGTTTAAATCAAAATTGTGGATATGATTGTGCGCAATCCGATAATGTTTTCCACCCAGATAACTCAAATTCGGTGTACTTAATAAAGTATCCATCAATGCCAATGACACTTCAGGTCCTGTATTTCCGGGACCATAATCAGCATTCCCCACTTCAAATAAAACAGGCAATTTGCGTTTAGGGAAATACATGGTATCCAAATAAAAAGAAGCTGCATTCTCAGCAACTGCTGCCAGGACGTCACTCATTTCAACCGCGCATTTAGCAGCCATTCCACCCCCATTGGAAAATCCATTGAGATAAATTCTTCGTGCATCAATATTGTAATTGGCTTTCATTTCGAAAATAACCTTTCTCAAAAATTTGATATCATCGAGTCCGTGTTCGCCGGGTTGAAATGTCCAATCAGCATCTGGTGTAATATTCCACTTTGTAATGTGTTTGGCTTCGCCATTATCAATGATATCATAGTGCCATGAAGATGGAAATACTGCAATGAAGTTTTCAGTTTCGCTCAAATCCGTCCATCCAGGTACGTCATAAAAAGTTTCCCCGGAACCACTGGTGCCATGAAGCATAAACACTAGCGGCACCGCCTGGCTTCCGTCATAACTCATCGGAATGTGTATAAAATATTCTCTAAGATAACCATCGACCACTGTGGTCACTCGGATCTTTCCACCTCCACAATCTTCAAATCGATCATAAGAATTTGAATAGGCCAGTTGAACAAACACGATCCATAAAAAATATCGAATCGCTTTTTTACAAGTAAATTTCATAAATAAGAATTTATAAGTTTCAGAAATGCTTTTATACCTTGACTTTTTATTCATTTAATAAAGTTGAATAAAATGTTATGTAAGAAATCCAACTTATTCCCACTTCAACAAAAGGATAAGGGTATAAATGGATACTTCACAACTAAAAATCACTTCGTAAAGGTGGAGAGAATTCAAGATTCTAAAATGACCCCTGAGGGTGATTTTAACTCATAATTTTCAAAAAGTTTTCATTCAACTTGTGCAATCAGAACCGTAGAATGATGCGGGTATTGATCAGGTAGGACCGATATCTAAGACTTAATGGACCATTAAGGTAGCTGGATGGATACTCTTGCACCCGTAGGCCGGTATTGAATTGCAGTATCGTAAAAACCGGAACACTTAAATTAACTTCACTAAACCATCCTACTCCGAGATTTGATTTGTAAAGCAGGTCCGGAGACCGATTCCATTCTGCAATATTCAATCCGTGATCTAATGTTTTACCATTGATCTGATTCGCGATCGAAAACAGGGCACCGGCACCAACAGTCATTTGCAAACCATGCAAATTAAAAAGATAATTCAAACCCAAAGGAACATTCCATTGCTGTATTGAATTGTGATGCACGACTTTCCGGATTTGTGTTGAGCCATGCCAGCCTGTACCCAAGATCAAATTGAAAGAATCTTTAGTCTCTACACGAATTTCAGTAGTTCCAAAAAGATTTTCTGTTTTACTTGAGGCGTAATTGAATTTTTCATTTCTTCTGACATATTCTATTCCAGTGAGAAGACCCATCTGACCGCAAGACAGATTTACATTCACTCCGAAAAGCCATTCTTCCAAATTGGTTTCTGCTTGCTTGCGCACATTGATATATTTTGCAAGATCATCGGTACCGGAATAACTTAGATCCTTTGAATACCAGCCAATCCCAATGCTAGGCATTAAGGTCAATTTTATATGATTCTTTTTTGCGGGGACGGCAAGTTTAAATTCATCAACATCAGGAACAGATGTCAAATCCACATCCTCAAAGAGATCTTTGAATTTTATAGATTGAAATATCAACAGCAAGTTGTTGATAAAATATGAAGTTTCAATTTGATCATTTATTGAATTTCCATTTTTCGCCTTTGACTGTTCATTGACAGTTTCCGGAATATTTGTAGATCGCTCCTCATCGCCCGGAACCGACGATTGGGATTGAGGTTTTAATACAAAGTTTTTCGTCAGATAGTCTGTGTAGAGCTCACGTTGAATGGGAGTTGAAGATTCATTTTGCTTAATGTCACCCATTTCAATTTGACGGCTTGATTGGCTTTTACCGTTTTTCTGATCCCGAACTTTGACTTTCGTAACCGTATTTTTTGAATTCAGATTACTTTTACTTGCTCTTTGATCATCATTTGAATTTGCCTGATGATTATTTTTAAGATTCAACACAAGATCTTTATCCTTCATATTCTCCGCATCAGCATCATTGAGTGCTGATGAATGATCTTTAATCTCTTTTGAATTCAATTCTTCAGATTGCTCAATTACATTTTTATCATTTACCGGATTATTGGCCTGCAATGGATACTCTGCAGAATGTTCAGCAGCTTTTTGCTGCTTACTTCTTTCAAAGAAATACCATCCCAATACACCGGAACACAGCAATATTCCTGCTAATAAAATCCAAATAATGAATTTTGGCCTCGATTTATCCTTTGGCAATTTGGGTTCCAACTGATTCCAAAAAGCATCGACATCCATTTGAGATTGGTGCTTTGATAAACGATGTTTAGCGTTGTTATCAAACTGATTAGCTTCCATGTTCTATTAATTTAACTTCCCGGGTCATTGACAATAATAATTTTCTGGCGCGGTGCAAATACGATCTTGAAGTGACCACTTCAATTTGAAGAATACCGGCAATGTCTTCATGAGAATATCCATCTATAGCTGCCAAATTAAAAACGGCACTATATGGATAAGGTAATTTCTGAATCAACTGAATCCAATGCTCTGCATCAAAATTCAAAATTTGCTCTGCTTCAGCATAATGCATTTCATCTGTCAATTCATCAATTGTAGCAAAACCATTGAGTTTGGTTTTCTCTGTACGAAAATGTTTAAGGCTGGTATTGATGACTATCTGCCGCATCCAGGTAAATAGTTTTCCTTTCCTCGGATCAAATTGATTTAGATTTGTAAAGATCTGAATAAAACTTTCCTGTAAAATATCTTCCGGTTCGATAACTTTAAACGAATACCTGCGTGCAACACTCAAAAGAACCGGTGCATAGTGTTGCACCAGTTCTTTTTGAGCTTTGCGATCATTGCGCAAGCAGGATTCGATGAGCTTAATTTCTTCCAATAGTTCTAAAAATAGTTATTGCTTTCTCTCAACACTGAAATCTCCGGTAACATCTATTTCCAACAAAGTAATTAAATCATTAAATATGCCAGTAAAGACGCCTTTGATTTGGGTTCCAATGGCTCCATATTGCGTTATTTTTACATTCATTTTTGCACAAGGTTCACAGCTGTAATAAAAATTTGCATCAGAACCCAGCACCTGAAAGGATGTCGGATTTTGAAAATTATTCAAATTTATTGATGGCAATTTAAAATAAACATAAGAAGAGTCTCTACCTGAACCGACGCCGAAGACACGCAACTCACCACCAATGTTTTCTGAAGTAGCATTAATAAAGAGTGTATTTTTCCCATTTGCCATTACGTTAATGATATCAATCAAATCTTCGCATGCTTTCAAGGTTCCAAAATTAAATTCAGGCACATCCGGTAGAGTCACTGATGCGACATTGGATTGTTTTAAGTTAGTTAAATCGACAACCTGATACTTCAATTCCTGATTTAAACAAGCAATGATATTTCCTTCAAAAGTACCATTGGTTGATATCGGTATAAAAATGACAAGCCCTTTAAATTCCAACCATAACCTCAAATAACCATTGGAGACCGGATTCCCAGAACAATCTTCAACAGTACCTAAAATTTTAATAGCACGTATTGCAGTGGTGATATCCCCAAGATC
>JBGAWX010000160.1:0-8279 GCA_044227375.1 Saprospiraceae bacterium | reverse complement strand
TTCAGAAAGTGGTTGGGATGTAATTTCGAATAGGAATCAGCTCATTGAGATCATTCAACAGTTTAAGGAACACAAAATAAGAGTTTCGCTCTTTCTCGATCCGGATCCTGAAATGGTTTATGCAGCGAAAGAAACTGGGGCGGATCGGGTGGAATTTTACACAGGAGATTATTCTAAGAATTACCAAAAGAACCAACAACTAGCGATCTTGGACCACCAGAAATCTTCCATTGCTGCAAAGAATTGCATGTTGGGAATTAATGCGGGGCATGATTTAAATTTGGAAAATCTGAAATATTACAAAATGAATATTGAGGGACTTTTAGAGGTGTCTATCGGGCATGCATTGGTGTGCGATGCAATTTATTTTGGACTCGAAAATGCCATTCAAATGTACAAAAATCTATTAAAATGACTTAACTGCAAGTCATTATAAATAAAATAAAAATTGAATATCTTTTCTACTCTAAAAATCTTAATAAAATCTTAATTAAAAATTTTTGGAATTTCCAAACCATAGTATCTTTGGGAGTTAACAATATCTTAAGCAAACTAAAACTTACCAAATTATGAAGAAAGTTTTATTCGTATTTCTGTCACTTTTCGTCGTCCTGCAAATGACTCAGGCTCAGCGGATGATTAAAGGAACAGTAACCGACAAGAACGGATCACCGGTTATTGGCGCCAATGTGGTGGCGAAAGGAACTACCACAGGAACCATAACTGATCTCAATGGGAATTACAGCCTCAATGTTCCTGAAGGTGTGAATGCTGTTGTGATCAGCTATACAGGTTACAATACTCAGGAAATTACTCTTGGAGCAAGTAACATGGTAGACGTTTCGATGGAAGAGGGAGTACTCTTAAGCGAAACTGTAATTACGGCATTGGGCGTCAAGCGGAACAAAAGTGATGTGGTTTATGCAAACCAAACTGTAAGTTCGGAAGAACTCAATACAGTGACAAACAAGAGCGTGCTCAACGCACTTCAGGGAAAAGTTGCCGGAGTTAAAATTGGTAGCGCTTCCGGAGCAGTTGGCGCTTCAACGAGGATTGTGTTAAGAGGTGAAACTTCTTTAACACAAGGTAACAATGCATTAATCGTAGTTGACGGGGTACCTGTCAACTACGATTAATGCTGATGGAGGTGGTGGTACGGGAAAACTTGGAGATCGGGACAATTACGTAGATTTTGGAAATCGTGCAAATGACATCAATCCGGATGACATTGAATCCGTAACTGTTTTGAAAGGACCTGCTGCAACCACTTTGTATGGTTCAAGAGGTGGATCAGGTGTAATTTTGGTAACAACCAAAAAAGGTAAAGAAAGCACAAAACCAAAAATTTCATTCAGTACTTCATTTAGCCGTGAAAGAGCTTACCTTATATTTAAACAACAACAGCGTTGGGGTTCTGGATATAAAACTTGTGGAGGTTGCGGTGGTGGTATCGATATCTTCATGGGAGAAAATTTCTCATGGGGCGCCGAACTCGATGGACGAATCTTACCGTGGACCGGGGCACCGGCAGATGAGCATGGTGATTTGATTCCGTTAAACAATGGAAAAATTGAGCAATTAACCAGGCCATATAGTGCAGTCGAAGATAATCTTCAAAACTTTTTTGATGATGGTCAAACCCAAAGGAATAATATTTCTATTAGTGGAGGATCTGAAAAGTATTCTTATTTTCTTTCGTACACAAACTTCAATAATTCAGGTATTGTGCCGCATACCAATTTGCATAAAAACAATATTTTATTGAATGTTTCTGCAGCCTTTACTAAAAAACTGAATACTTCTTTTTCATTTAATTATTCTAAATTAAATCAAAGAGGTGCTACTGAAGGAGGTTATCCTTTTGGATATTCTTCAGGTACTCCAGCCTATGGTTTTGCATTACAGACTCCAGTGAATATTCCATTTCATGAATTGAGAGATTACAACAGTCCTTATCATGATTTTAAAGGATTTTATGGTCAATATTCAATCAATCCATATTATATATTAGATCAGCAGGTTGTAAGGAATTCTGTTGATAATGTCATCGCAAATGTTGAAGTAAATTACCTTCCATTCAAATACGTAACTTTGACTGGTCGTGTAAGCACAAATTTTTTCATCAGCAGTGTTACTGAAAACAATCCAAAGTTTGCATATGAAAGAACCTTGTCTTGGTCCGATGGCGTCTTGAGCGATTTCAACAGTCCGAGAGAAGCTTCTAGTTTAGGTTCTTACAAGGAAACCGCTATTAGAAGTACGAATTTGATCTATGACCTTCAGGCGAATTATTCCAGACCTATCGGGACTGATTTTAAATTAAATGCAACACTCGGATTTAATTCAATCGAAGAATCACTCCGGGATGTAAGAGGTGCGACTATTGGTGGATTGGTTATTCCTGGGTTTTATGATTTGACAAACTCAGCAGAAACTCCAAAATCAACAAACCGATCAACAAAATACAGATTGTTTGGAGTGTTGTTCAATACCAATATTGGTTATAAAGACTGGTTATATCTCGAGTATTCAGCCAGACAAGATTATTCATCAACACTTCCTGACGGCAAGAGAGACTTCTTTTATCAGGCCGTTGGACTCTCAATTGTTCCAACAAATAGACCAAGTTGGGGTATTGATGCAATTTCATATCTTAAACTCAGAGGAAGCATCGGTTCTGCCGGAAAGGATGCCCCACTATACAGATTGGAAAGTTATTATTCTCTGAACCCAACGGTATTGGATTGGGGTGATGATTATAGAATTCTGTTTCCATTTAATGGCGTACCGGGTGCACAGCGTTTAAACCGCATCGGAAATCCGGATTTAAAACCTGAATTATCGATCACAAATGAAGTGGGTCTTGATTTAGGATTTTTCAAAGACAGGCTAGTACTTGAGTACACTTATTATATAATTAATTCAAAAAATCAGATAGTCGATGTAAATATTCCATGGTCTACAGGCTTTCAGATCATTCCCCAGAATATCGGTAGAATGGAAAACAAAGGTCATGAAATTGCACTTCGAATCAATCCGGTTAGAAATAGTTTGATCAACTGGAATGTTTTTGGAACGTATTCTAAGAATGAAAACATAGTAAAGACCATTCTGGATAATGATGCCAATGATGATGAATTGAATATCTATCAAAGTCTGGTACATTTTGCAGGTCACGGTACCTTAAACCTTGTAGCTATTGAAGGTCAGCCTTTCGGTACGTTTAAAGGAACTGGGTTTGTTTATGATCCACAGGGAAGGTTGGTTGTAGATGGTGTTGGAAATCCAAAACGTAGTGATGAGCTGCAATTATTAGGTTCTTATCAACCCGATTTCCTTTATAGTTTCGGTACCAATATTTCAATTAAAGGATTTACACTTAGTGCATTATTTGATGGTAAGGAAGGTGGCCTGTTTTATTCAGGAACAAAACTGAGTACAGAGTTCAACGGTACAGCCTCAACTACTGCATTACATAATAGAGAATCCTTCGTTGTTGAAAACAGTGTATTTAACAATAATGGAGTTTATGAAACGAATACAACAGAAACCAATTCTTATTCTTACCACCGTGGATTGCCGGCAGCTGAGTATCTGTTAGATGCAAGCTATCTCAAGCTTAGAGAAATATCTCTGAGTTATAGTTTGCCGAAAGACTTTTTAGGTTCTTCAGGATTTTCCAACATCACCATTGGTGTATTTGCAAAGAACCTGAAATACTGGGTTGCAAAAGAAAATACATTTGCTGATCCGGAAGTAGGAGGAGTAGGTGCATCATCTGATGCTGTTGGTATTGAAACATCAACCACTCCAACATCAAGAAGCTTCGGTGCAGAAATCAAGTTAACATTTTAAGGCCTTTTAAATTTCAGAAATCATGAAATCTTATAAAATAAAATTTCTCTTATCGATAATTGCTGTGGTTATGATTGTCACATCATGCGACAATTATCTCGACATTAATTCAGATCCGAATCAATCAACGGTTTCAAGAATTGATCTTCAATTATCAACGGCACAACTGTATATCGGGAATGCGATTGGTGATCGTATTACTTATACAACTCAGAGATGGGCACAGTATTGGACAGGAGGTCCAGGGGTGTCTCTGGGGGAACAAGATCAGCATTTGCTTTCTTCTGGTGAATGCAATCAATTGTTTAGAGATTTATACAGAAGTATGAGCAACTTGAATTTTATCCTGAACAATACCTCTGAAAAAAATTATCAAGGTATTGCAAAGATTATCAGGGCATATAATTTTCAAGTGTGTGCGGATTTGTTTGGAGACATTCCATATTTAGATGCTTTGAAAGGCGACATTACTGAAGGGTCTAATTTTGCACCGGCATATGATAATGCAAAAACTGTGGTTTATCCTGGAATTGAACAGGAGTTGAAGGATGCATTAAATTTGTTGGGCTCTCCCGGATTTAAAGTTCCTGGTGCAGATGATCTTATTTATGGAGGTGATTTAGACAAATGGAAAAAATTAGCAAATTCATTATTGTTGAAAATTTATCTGAGACAAGGTGCAGATGGACAGGCAAAACTTGCTGCACTATTTACTGGAGCTGATCAATTTATTCAAACCAATGATGAAATTGCCAAGATCAGTTATCCTGGTGGATCTACTTCGAGCAATCCTTTCTGGCAAGAAGCAAAGAGTTCTGCACTTGGAAATTATTTAGTTGCAACAACTACTGTAATGGATTATTTAACGGGAACTCAAGATCCACGGACAGATTTCTTTTTTGATAAAGCCCAAACGGGATTGCATGTAGGATTAAAATATGGAGATGTAGAAAATTCTCCTGCATCAGCTGATTATTCAAAACCAAATGGAGCGAAGGCAGCAAATGGTGGGATAATTTTCAGCCCAACTGCACCAGTGATATTAATGTCTTCCTGGGAAACTAGTCTTCTATTAGCAGAAGCTGTAGCAAGAGGTTGGATCGCGGGCGATGCAAAAGCATTTTATAGTGATGCTGTAAAAGCAAACTGTAGTTATTTAGGAGTTGCTGCCGCTGATGCAGATACCTATTTAGCAGGAAAAGGAGCTTATGACGCGGCAAATGCAATAAAATCGATCGCTCTTCAAAAATGGGTTTGTATGATTGGTTTACAATCTATTGAATCCTGGATTGAGACAAGAAGATTTGACAATGCATCAAATCCGATATTTAGTTCGCCAGGTGGATTATTTGTAATTCCGACTAAAAACGGATTGGGTGGAAATACATTCCCTTCAATATTGCCTTATCCGGATATTGAGGAAAGTTTAAACAAGAGTTTTCCTGGACAAAATGTGTTAACTGATAAAGTATTTTGGGATAATTAAAAACTAAAACATGAAAAAGAACTATATAAATTTCATTTTTCTTCTTGCCGCTTCACTCATTGTGATTACTTCTTGTAATCAAACTGATGAAATCAAGTCGGTGGCAAAACCTACTTCTTTGCCGATTATTTACGAAAAGCGAATGCAGGATTCTTATGTTTATGGTCAAGGTCAGGCTACTTTACAGAATGATTTACCGGATACTATTGCTATAGTTCAAGACACTATTCTTGGCTTTGCCGATGGTTATGGTGGCAAAACTGGACGAGATTTTTCTGTAATTAAAAAGAGTGACGTCATTGGTGGATTTCCTGATTTAAGCGCGATTGGAGGTTATTCAATTAATTATGAAAAATTCAATTTAGGAAATTATAAAGTGAGTACCGGGGCCAATGTGGTTATTGCTGGCGCAATTCCAAATCCTGGTCCTACTGATCTTGCAGGTACATATAAAAGAACATCAAATGGCGTGTTGATCGTATTGAAAAAAGTGTTTTCTGGGGTATATGTTATTGACAATCCGGGTGGTGCAGGCGTTCCTCCGTTTCCGTATTTATTCTATAATTATGATAATGGTAGTGGTGGTGATAAATTGGTATTTCCTATTCAAATAAATCCTTGTGGTGGAGGACTTCAATTAGTAGGTCCTACAGCGCCTTTTAGTTTGGCTAGTAAGGAATATACCGCATCATATCCACCAATTATTTCTGCAACTTCCCCACTTACATTGCAATGGCGAGTTTATGAATTTCCTGCGGCAAATGCCAATTCAGCTCATACCGGCGCTGCATTATGTCAATGGGGTACAGGTGTCAGGACTTTCGAGAAACAATAAATTCGATATCTTATTTTAAAGTCAGTCAGACTTAAATTTTAAAAAAGGGGCAATTTTTTGAATTGCCCCTTTTTTTCTTTTAAGAATTAAAGAAATATTATCTTTGCCTTCCTAAATTTTTAGTTTATATGCTTATTATCGACGTAAAAGATGCAGAATCAATAGACAGGGCACTCAAAAAGTACAAGAAAAAATTTGAGCAATCCCAGACCCTACGTCAATTGAGGAATCGCAAAGATTTTACCAAGCCTTCAGTAAAGAGAAGATCGGAAATTCTCAAGGCTGTATATCGCCAGGAATATATTTCCAGGAACGCATAATATATTTTCATAATATTTATTGACTTTGCAATCTGTTACTTAGATTTGTTCTAAGTTATGGATTGGCATAAATTATATCTTAATTACCTCAGTGCTGAAAAGCGTTATTCTGTACATACTTCCGAGGCCTATTTATCAGATATCAGACAATTTGAGGCCTATCTTACTTTAACGTACAATCATTCTGAATTTGCTCAATTAAGCCATCATCAGCTCAGATCATGGTTTGCTGATCTCCGGTCTAAAGGAATTCAGCCAAGGTCGATCCGAAGGAAAATTTCCAGTCTGAATACCTTCTTCAAATTTTTAAAAAAGCGAAATCTCGTAGAATTTAATCCAGTAGCTAAAGTCATAAGTCCCAAGGTTAAAAAGAGATTGCCAATCACCGTGCGGGAGTCGGATTTAAATTTTCAATTGGAGGGTTCAATTGGAAATGATTGTGAATATGGCGTCTTTTTAAGCGAGATGATAGTGCTCACTTTGTACTCTTTGGGAATTAGGCGTTCTGAATTAATTAACCTGAAAATAAAAGATATTCATTTAAGGAATAACCAATTGAAAGTGATGGGGAAGGGAGGTAAAGAACGTATAATTCCATTTAGCGATGAACTAAGAAAAAATCTTGAGCGTTATTTTTTAATTCGTAAAACTCTTGAAATAGTGGATGAGGATTATTTATTTTTACTTCCTAACGGGAAGAAGTTATACTCTAAAGCAGTCTATTTGATGGTGAATAAATGGTTGTCATCACGGACAAGTCTTGTACAGAAAAGCCCGCACATACTGAGACACAGATATGCAACCCATCTTGCCGACCATGGTGCGGAAATTAGCGCGATTAAAGAATTGTTGGGACATGCCAACTTATCAGCAACACAAATTTATACTCATAACTCTATTGAACAATTAAAAAGAAGTTACTTACAAGCTCATCCTCGTGCTGCGGTTAATCATTCTGGTACAAAGCATTTTTCCAAAGTATAAATTGAAATAAAGTAAACTCAATGATATGATTACAAAAATTCATTCTATTCATTTCGATGCCGATGTTAAATTGCTCCAACAAATTGAACAGGGAATTTCGCATTTGGCTAAATTTGTCCAAAACAAGGCTGTAGAAACCAAAGTCATTTTGAAATTGGAAAAGGTTGGTCAGGTTCAGGATAAAGTAATCGAAATCATCATCTCTTTGCCAGGTCAACTCTTAGTGGCAAAACGAACCAGAAAGAGTTTCGAGCAAGCTTTGAATGAAGTATTGGCTACAATCAAAAAACAGCTAATCCGATATAAAAAGAAATTACAGAAAAAGTATTAGAGCATATTCAAAGGATTTTTCATGCTCTATTGTTATTAAACAAAAGACAATCAGCAATTTATATCTTATTTATTCGATTAACAATTGCTTGATATTTTTTTCAATTCAATTTTTCAAATAGTTATATCTTTGCAATCTCTTTTTTGGAGGGTATAGTCGTATGTCCTGTAGAATAGATTTAAGCCAGTGTAGCTCAGTTGGTAGAGCAGCTGACTTGTAATCAGAAGGTCGTCGGTTCGATTCCGACCATCGGCTCATGAGTAGACTCGAAAAACACAAACAAAAACAATATACAGTCACGGTAACATCTATCGTGATCCTCATTGTTATTCTTATTGTTTTTTTCTTTACCGTCGGAATTAAGATCCTATTAAATGGCTCTGCTTTTATCGCATCGATCGGAACAAAAAAAACATCTACTCAACCTCTCAATAAAAAAGAGGACTTTATCGGAAACATAAGTATAGA
>JBGAWX010000015.1:0-23376 GCA_044227375.1 Saprospiraceae bacterium | reverse complement strand
CATCTTTGCTGCAAGACAAGGTAAATCCAAGTAAGAAAACTAAAAACCAAATCGATGCCGTTGTTGATTTCATATTGAATAATTTAGAAATTTGGTGAAATGATTCTCCTCGTATTCAAAGATCTATTTCTCGCTCTTGTTAATCAAGTCCTGCCTATTACGGTCTATCCTATAAGTCCTCGAATATTGAATTTAATTATTAATTGTTCATTTTTAATTATTCATTAAACCTTACCACCCTCTCTTAATCTTAAAGGATCCGCTGGCTTTGATTTTTGCTGCAAGTTCTTTTCCGGTACTGATGTCTATTTTTTTGATATCGATACCTTCGAATACGCCCTGGTAATATTCACCGGTTGATCTTGCTACATTGGTAAACAGGATATAAGCATTATCCTGATTGTAATACTTTGCGATGTATTGGGAATTGGATTTGAAATAGGTGATTTCGGAAATGGGTGTCACTTTACTCACAGATCCCGCACCTTCCCACTTTAATTCAAACCACGGATCTTTGGTATTAGTGAAAATATGCAGTTCACCGAAAATATCCTCCACTTCAAGATTGTACTTTTCAGAAATTGTGGTTCCATCCGAAAACTGCACACTGAGAAATTCCAGAGTATTCTCTTTACATATTTGAAGTGGCAAAACATGAACCGGCCCGGGTAATGTGTAGCTCAATGAATTTGAATAGACATAATTTACCGGATCATATGCCGTAATTGTAATAGAATTTTGATCACAGAAAGGAACATTGAAACTATATTTTCCTTCATCATTTGATATTGTATGAAAAGTTCGCTCTCCTGACTTAATCGTAATCGAAATATTTCCAAGGCCATTATTCCTGCAATCTATAATCTGACCATCAATAGCAATGAATTCAAATGATCCCGAAGGAACTATTAATGATCCCATATCTCCTTCAGTATTATTCAATGATATATTGCGAACAAAGATCAGGTTTTCACAACGATCAATTACTGAGAGTGCCCATTCAGGGACATTGCAAATCGGAAGTAAGAATTCAAATTCAGCATTCTGATCTGTTGTTTGATAAACTGTTTTAGATCCTGAGGTTAATTGAACTTTTGTGTCATTTAAAAGATTGCTATTGGTATCAAAAAGTTTTCCACGAATTATTCTGGTTTCAAAATTTCCATTGGAAATTATTATCCTTCCCATATTGCCATTTGAATTGGATAAATCAACAGCTTGATGTAATACTTCAACTCCGCATAAATCTGTTACAGTCACCAAAATAGAATCAAAAGCACAAAACAATCTTGAGTAACTGGTAAAATCCCCTTTATCGTTTGTTTGGGTTGAATTAATATATTGTCCAGATTCGGATTTGATATCGATTACTACCGATTTCAGAGGTTGTTGCTTAGAATCTACCAATGTACCTCTAAGGATTTGAAGAGTACTCAAGTCAGTGGATATTGCCAGGTCGCCAAGATTCGTGTTTACAGTAAATGGTCCAATCTTCTGCTCAGATAAAAGTTGACCACAGCCATGAAAAATTTGCATATTAAAAACTTCATCTTTGGGCACCCTTCCTTCAAATAATCCATCCTCATTTGTCAATGCAGATCTCGTCAAATTATTACTTAGCATAGTGAGTTTGATCAAGACATGATCCAATGCATTTCCATTTTGCGATACCAATCGACCGTTAAGTTGGATCAACGGTAATGAAATATCACAATTCCAAAAACTAAAATGCTTTACCTTTCCTTCGTAGTAATTTCCAATCCTCATTGCAGAACCTTCTTCTTTCCAGATTCCCTTTTTTTCATCATAATACCATAATGGAATATTCGCCGGTGTGGATGCCAATAATGCTTTTGGAATTTCAAATTTAATGGAAACTTCCTTTCCCGTTTTTATTTGCAGTGATGATCCGGAAGGAGATTGCAATTCAATGGCCGCCATTGCATAAGAGCCGAGTGCCCGCAATTCTCCATTAGCATCTAATCCAATTAATGCACCGGGCATCATTTCCCCGGTAAGAGAAGAAGTAGGATCTAAATATTTGACAGCTATTTGTACATTTCCATTATAAGTTGAACCATTTTGATTGGCAATCGCTTGTGGAGGAAACACGAGTTTGACTTTGCTTTCAATATCCAAAACTGCACCACTTGATGATTGAAATGAATTGGAAAACTTTTTTTGTATCAAACTCACACGGACATAAGCAGATTTTGAGTGCTCCAAACTCAACATTCTGGATCCTGTGAAATAACCTTGTTTGTTTACCTGAATATAGACTTCAGGAGCACACCTTGCATTTGGTAATTCGAAATACCCTTCGCCATTACTCGTGGCTTTGTATGTCCCTAATTGAATGGAAGCTCCCTCAACAGATTGTCCTTCTTCGTCAGAAATAAAACCATGAATGGTAATTTGATGCTCCCCCTGAGAGTTAACCACAACCGCATCTCCGTCACAAGAATAAAAGCTGAAAACAATACCTGTAAACAGCAATATTTTAAAAGAATGTGATTTCATAAGGAGGAATTAGGGTAACAATATAAGGATTTTATGAATCTCCTAATGATGGATTGTCGATAGTGTTATCAAAGGGATCAAACTTTAACTCATGAAGCTTCCTCCTGTTCAGATATCCAGCCTGTTTTATCCGTTTTGCAGCCCAATGCATTTATGACTCCAAATCAAGGATTTGATTTGGAATGCATAACTAATATATAAATCTGGCAACATGAGTTTCTCCATTCCATTTATACTTCATAAAATAGATTCCTTTCATGCATAAAGGAACCCTAATGTTTAGTTCCTGTTTTCCACTTGCCATTTCAATTCCTTCTATATTAAATATCTGCCACTCATCCATCGGCTGATCAGAAATAATTTGAACTCCGTTGGAACTATTCATGATCTTCAGGTCAACAGCATTTTCAATATCATTTTGTTTCGTGATCGTATTCAATACACCCTTCTTGAATTTAATGGAATTGTCATTCATATCCTGCCAGCATAAATAAAAACTGTTGTTAATAAAAGCCAGATCCGCCGATGCCTGATTGCCATTGAGATCTTTATTAATTCGCACGGTGTTTTTTATTAAATCTGCTGAGTTATCTCCTGTGAAATAACTAAAGAAGATATCCATGTTATTCATCAATTCCGCCCATGCAATACCAACAGTATCTTTATTACCTGCCATCCGTGGATAGGTTTGTTGGAGATTTCTACCTTGATTGTGATTCATCATTTGAAATGCATCCACCTTTTGCGTGGTCAGATTCAATCTAGAATAATACACTTTGGTTATCCCCGTTCTTCCGCTATTCCAGGTTGTATACAAATATTGATCATTGAAAAAACCATCACCACCGGTTGACGGGGATTGCAAAAACCAATTTGCTGTATCCAATTCTTGTGTTATAGTATAGGATTTGCCATTATCCAAAGAAACAGCAGCTGTCATGTTGCGAATGTTATTCCGGTTATTTCGATACAATACAGCAATGCGATCACCATCAGTCTCCATCCCTACAGGGCAGCAGTCACAGGCTTCTCCTTTAGTTCTGTCCGTTGCTTCAGTGAAGGGATCGAACGTATTTCCAAAATCAGATGATCTTATGCTTACATATTCCGGTTGCGACCAGTCGTCTTTGAATCTCATGTAACTTACTATCGGTTGATTGTCTTTATCAATAGCAACACCCGGAAATCTGCTTTTAAATCCATTGTTATCTACCACGATGATTTGATTGCTGAATGTTTTTCCATAATCGGTTGATCGCAATAAATAAATCTTTCCAACATCAGCAGGATCTTCTTTATACACAATATAAACATACTGATTTCTACCTGCAATTTCTGTACTCGCCCAACTTGTAATGAATGCCTTGGTATTTTTCATGTTGATATTGTATATTGACGACAATACCTCCTTTTCCCAAAGTGCATAATGAATGCTTTGAGCATGTTCATTTCCCCATACGATGATTCCATGATCTGCATCCAATGCCAGTATTCTTGGACGAATATTCGTACCGGATCCTCCAGTACTGATTTTTGATTCATTCAGCCAGGTTACACCCTGAGAAAAAATTCCTTGGGAAAAAATAACTATCAATAAAATCAAATTGCAACGGTACCAATTTTTCATGTAGGCAAGATTTTTACAATTATGAAGAAGTAAAGTTAAGCTATGAAATTTAGAATAGTTTTTAAATGCTCATCAATGTTTAACCATACGTAAAGAATCCCTGAGAGTTGTCTTGTCTAATTTCTAGTTTGAATACGTTGAAATAGAACGTGTTTACCATAAGCACCGTAACGGGCTGAATACATGAAAATAAATGTTACGGGTTGCCGTCAGCAACAAGCCAGATTTCATTCTTAATTTTTAATTTTTAGTTGCATTTCCGGCCTGTTTTTTGCAGCTTTATGGAGTTCTATGAAAGCCATCATTCCTGTTGCAGGGGCCGGCACAAAGCTCAGGCCACTTACCTATACTCAACCGAAGCCATTGATTCCGGTGGCAGGCAAGCCTATTATTGGCTATATCCTGGACCAATTGATAGATGCCGGTGTTGAGGAATATGTTTTCATCCTCGGATATCTGGGAGAAAAAATCAAAGAATTCCTTGAAGACAACTATCCAAAAATACGAAAACACTATGTGTATCAGGGAGACAGACAGGGATTGGGCCAGGCCATTTATCTATGTAAGGATCTGCTTCAGGATGAAGAGGAAGTGCTCATACAACTCGGTGATACCATCCTCGATATTGATATTAAGGTGTTTCAACATTCCCGGTTTAATACCCTTGCGGTACGCAAAGTATTGGACCCCAGGGAGTTTGGTGTTGTCGAACTCGACGACCAGGGTCTGGTCATCCGACTGGTAGAAAAGCCTCAGATACCGAAGTCCAACCTCGCTATAGTCGGTCTATACCTGATTAAAGAATGGCCGAAGTTATTGAATTGCCTGGCTACGAATATACAGACCGGACGCAAAACCAGGGGCGCATTTCACCTTACCGATGGCTTGATGTGCATGCTTGAAAACCAAAGCCGATTCGAAGTGATGGAGGTAAAAAACTGGTTTGATTGTGGAAAAAAGGAAATCCTGCTTTCCACCAATGCAACCATGCTGGCTCGAAGAGACAAAAGCCCATTGGCCAAGAGTTATGAGGAAAGTATTTTTATCCCACCAGTGAGTATCGGGTACAACTGCCAGATTAAACATTCCATTATAGGCCCTAATGTATCCATCGGGGAAAACAGTCAAATCAGCAACTCCATTCTCAGAGATGCGATCATCGGCAATTTTACAAGCCTGGAAGACGTTGTACTGCAGCATTCGATTATTGGCAATGATGCGGTTATCAAAGGACGTTTTCAAAGTTTCAATATCGGTGACAATACGGAAATTGACATGATTTAAAGAGGCTAAAGACTGTAGGCTATAGGCCATAGTTTAAAGTCTAAAGCATGGTGAAACACAGATTACTCCTAAAATTAAAAGAAAAGTAAAATAATATTATGGGCCATACAATTGCTTCTTGCCACTTGCTCCCGATGGCAATCTGGATTGCCCCTTTCCCAAAAGATCTTCTATTGTGTTATTTTTGCCGCGTCTTAAGACAAATTCAAATTTTATGAAATCCATTATCTATTTGATTCTCCTTTTTCTTGTTTTAAATAGCTGTTCTAAAAAAGATCTTTGTCCACCCGATGTGATCTTAGGTTCATTATTTCTGGTGGAAAGCAGTAAAGACTATTTGCCTTATAATGGAATTGACACTTTGGAATTCATGAAAATCGATACGTTCAGACCGGATACAACAAGACCAGATTCTCTTGTTCGGGTAACTGCATATTTGTACAATCAGATCGGTTTGATTCATGACAGCAGCAGGACTGTAGTCGCCAATATATGTGTGGAACCTGAAAATGATGAACGTTCAGATAGTTTTTATATATCGGAACATAAGACTGCAAATTATTTTGATACGGATACCAGTCGCAAATTGAGAGTAGTCGGCAATCTTGGAATCAATGAGGATTTTTTATCAAAACAATCGACCGGAACAGATCCGGTACTTTATGATGAACTCAAATTAACAGTACACCGGAGCAATCCAAGCATCAGTGGTGCTGTTGCAACGATCGAGTTTGTTGCCAATGATCGCGGAAATAAAGACCGCATGAGCGATAGTCTCAAATCAAGGTTAAATAAATTTGTGATCTTGCCACAGATTAATGTCAATGGTTTTCAATACACAAATGTTTATGAATACCGCAATGGAGACAGCCTGTATTATTACTTCAAACCCTTGGAGGGCGTAGTGGCGTTTCGCGACTTAAATAATAAATGGTGGAATCTGATTAGGGCTCATTAAGTATCCCTCATTCTGGATACTTTGTTTTGGAAAATTCCGGAAAGAAATTTTACTTCTTTCCGTGATAAAAATCTTTCCGGATCTATTCCTTTCAAATAAAACGATTGCTTTACTTGATTACTTCGACGTCGACTGCATTCAGTCCTCTTTTTCCTTTTTCAATGTTGAATTTCACACGATCGTTTTCTTTGATCTGGTGTTTCAATCCGCTTGAATGGACAAAGATGTCTTCATTTGAATCAGACGGCTTAATAAATCCGAACCCCTTGGATTCGTTGAAAAATTTTACAATTCCTTCACTCATGATAATAATAATAAAAAAATAAAAAATAATATATTCAATTTGATTTGTAATTCGCTACCCGGAATTGATTCTTATTTTAATGCAATTACGGTTTTAAATTCCATTTAATTTAGTTTACAAATGTATAGGCTTTACCACTCTTTCCTGCTCTTCCGGTTCTTCCGATCCTGTGTACATAACTATCCATATTCTTGGGTTGCTGAAAATTGATGACGTGAGAAACATCAACAATATCAAGTCCTCTTGCAGCAACATCGGTTGCCACCAATACCTGGATCTTCCTGTTCTTGAATGATTCCAAGGCTTTAATCCGGTAGCTCTGCGATTTGTTTCCATGGATTTCGTCGACCCGGATGCCTGCATGACGCAATTGACTGCATACTTTTTTCACCCAATGTTTGGTTTCTGCAAAGACCAATACTTTGTCAAATTCAGCATCCTTGATCATATTCAGTAAAATCTGCATTTTGCTTTCACCCATTTTCACCTGAATGATTTCCTGATCGATGTGATCACCGGTTGCATTGCCTATGTTTAATTTTACTTCAACCGGATTTCTAAGTAATGATTTTATTAATGTTTGTTGTCCTTTTTCTTCTGTTGCTGAAAACAAAATGGTTTGTTTTCGATTTCGCATTCCACCAACCAATCGTTGTATTTCTTTTGCGAATCCCATGTCGAGCAACCGGTCAAATTCATCCAACACCAAGAAAGTGAACAATGAAAGATCCAAGGCCTTTTGTCTGACCATGTCCGCGATACGACCCGGAGTACCAATAATCATGTGAACTGGTCTTTTCAATTTTGCAATATCCCGTTCTACACTGGTTCCACCGATCAGGCAATTGCTGAATAAGTTTAATCCGTGACAAACACTTTTAAACTCCTGTTCAATTTGCAATGCAAGTTCTCTCGTCGGTGTAATGATCAATACCTGGTAATTTGGTTTTTGATTGAGTAATTTATGAACTAAGGGTATTAAAAATGCTCCTGTTTTACCGGTGCCTGTTTGTGCCAGCCCGAGTAAATCACTCCCACTTAATATAGCTTCAATTGATTTATCCTGAATTTCTGTAGGTGATTCGTATCCTTTTTTAAGCAGATTCGCAATAATTGCCGAATCTACCGGTAAATCTTTAATAGTGCGTGTTGGTGTATAAATAACTTCTTCCAATGCTTTTGCAGTTTTTACAAACTGGCTGATATCGATATCTTTCGATGCATTTTTTCTACTTCCCCCGATTCTCGAACTGCTTGTATTCCTGTTTGAATATGGTCTTGATTCATTCTTCCTAAAACTCGTAACTGACTTCATAAATTTTTTTAGTGATTTAATGAGAATGCGCAGAAATTGCTCAATAGATAACTGTTGTAATGACTGCTTTCTCTGATTTGATTTATTTATTAATTGGCGAGATTTAGAAAGGAAGTGTTCCGCAAAAGGAGTCTGACTCCCTAGAAATTCTTACAATACTGATCTTTGCATTGCCAAATAGACTGCAATGATACGGCTTTTAAACCAATTATTCTATTTATTCCTAAAATTTCTTCAAATACTGACTGCCAACAGTTTATACCGGAAGGATCTTTACAATGCTCTGGTGCATTAGTCCAATCTGTTATCATATCGGCCTCATTCCTTAAATCTCTGGAATATTATCTAAATCTAATGGGTATAGGAAAGTATAAATGGCCAATTGAATCACCCCGTTCACTACAGCATTTCTCAAAATTTCATTACTCCGTTCCCTTCAACATCGGTACAAAGCGAAAGCTTCCAAAACTTTCTTTCTTCAATTTGCCATCTTCCAGTTTAGTAATCTTCATCATCTTTTGTGTGCTTCCTTCATTTAGCGGTATGACCATAATGCCCCCTGTTTTCAATTGTTGAATTAATTCTTCCGGAATTTCAGGAGCTGCCGCAGTAACCAATATCTTATCAAAAGGTGCAAACCTGGGCAGGCCTTTGAACCCATCGCCATAAAAGGTTCTGATATTCGGATATCCGATTTTCTTCAATCGACTTGCCGTTTGATCATGCAGGTGTTTGTGTCTTTCAATTGAATACACCTTTGCCCCCATTTCATATAATACACATGCCTGATACCCCGAACCCAATCCGATCTCCAGTATTTTATCCTTGGGTTTTATTTCCAGTAATGAAGTCTGAAAAGCAACTGTATAGGGTTGAGAAATGGTTTGTTCGCAATCTATTGGGAATGCATTGTCTTTATATGCCCATTCATCAAATGCATTATCCAGGAATAAATGCCTTGGCACTGCGAGTATTGCATTCAAAACCGCTTCATCCCGAATACCCTTCCCAGCCAACTCTTTTACCAATTGCGCCCGCAATCCCTTGTGCCTGTATGTATCCAATGTTGAAATTTGATGTAAAGATAGAGAATAATATAGGGGATAGGCGTTGAGGGGGTTTGGGGAGTGAATTGGAATTCATGTGTTCTTTTATTTATAAATTATTCCTCCATCAGTCGATTACCACATTCTAAAAACCTATTCTCTTATCTTTGCACCTCGAAAATAATTTGAACAATGTATTCAATTAAATTTGGGACAGACGGTTGGAGGGCAATCATTGCGAGAGAATATACAGTGGACAATGTCCGGAGAATAGCGGCGGGAACCCTGGCCTGGTTGAAATCAAAAGATTATTCAAAAGTCATCATTGGCTACGATTGTCGTTTTGGCGGTCCGATGTTTATGGAAGAAATTGCGACCATCCTTGCACAGGATGGCATTGCGTGTTACATCAGCAATGGTTTTGTAAGTACTCCGATGGTCTCCCTTGGAGTGATCCATCATAAAGCGGATCTCGGTATCGTAATTACTGCAAGCCATAATCCTCCTTCATATAATGGTTACAAATTAAAATCTTCGTTTGGAGGTCCGAGTACTCCAAATGAAATTGCTGAAGTGGAAGCTCTCATTCCGGATTCTGTTCCTCAATTAAAAACTACATTTTCCGAACTCGTTAAAAAAAATTGCATTCATTACATTGATTTAGAAAAGGAATACATAAACCACGTACAAAATTCCTTTGAACTTGATCGGATAAAATCCAGAATCCATATTGCCTATGATGCGATGTATGGTGCAGGACAACGAGCTATGATGAGTTTGTTTCCTGAAATGAAAAAATTTCATTGTGAACACAACCCCAGCTTTGACAATACTCCACCGGAACCGATACTTAAAAACTTAAACCAGATTCAGCAATTCCTGAAATCCAATCCGGGAAAATATATCGGCGTAGCCAATGATGGTGATGCCGATCGTTTGGCCATGCTGGATGATCAGGGCAAAGTTGTAGATTCACAACATCTATTGCTCTTGTTGTTGCATTATCTCGCCGGTTATAAAAAACAAACCGGAAAAATCGCAGTCAGTTTTTCTGTTACCAACAAGTTGAAAAAACTAGCAGAACATTATGGACTGGAAACCATCATTACCAAAATTGGATTTAAGTATATCGCGGAATACATGATCACCGATGACATCCTTGTTGGAGGAGAAGAATCCGGAGGACTAGCTATAAAAGGTCATATACCTGAACGCGATGGGATATGGATAGCAATTACTATTTTGGAATTCATGAGCGTCACCGGCAAATCCATCAACGAATTAATTGCTGAAGTCTATGCCCTGGTTGGGGCATTTCAATATGACCGGTTAGATTTACACTTAAGCACTTCTCAAATAGAACACGTGAAAGAAAAACTAAAAACCGAAATTACAAGCTGGTCTTCATTCAAAGTGTTGAATTCTGAAAATTTGGATGGTTCTAAATATTATTTTGAACAGGATTGCTGGTTGTTGATTCGTACTTCCGGAACCGAACCGGTATTAAGGATTTATGCCCAGGGCAGAACCAATGCAGAAGTACTGGAAATTCTAAACGCGGCAAGAACTGTTTTGAATGTTTGAATGCACGCTGTCGTGAGTAGGATTCATCAACCATTGGTTAATTGATCTCATGTTACCCGAATTGTATCAAGTGCCTGATCATGGCCTGATGCGGCATGTCATCTTCAAGGTATTCAGTGCCGGTTTTTTCAAACTGCAATGATTCGTAAAATGGTATCAGATACGTCTGGGCTGATATTTTAATGTTATATCCCGGAAATAATCTTTCGCATTCGTCAATACTTCGTTCCATTAGTTTTCTGCTTAAGCCTTTTCTCCTATAATCCTTATGTGTGACAACCCTCCCAATAGAGGAATATCTTTCATAGGAGATGGTTGGCGGTACAATACGGGTCAATGAAACCAAAGATTCATTTTCGAATGCCATCAAGTGATAACAATAAGGATCTTTACCGTCAATATCATGATACAGACAATTTTGCTCGACGATGAATACGGCCTCGCGCAACTGCAACAACTTGTAAAGTTCCTGAAGTTCGAGATCTCTAAAATGTTTTAGTATCAGGTCCATGGTTGAATTAATTTAATATACAAATAGCTTTTTACTGCAACTTACGATCCTTTAAAATAGCGGTTAAAATTACGCTCTTGCCTCCGGATTGATATCACGATAAATTGGCACCATTTCAATCAGTGCAGTGATTTTTCGATTTCAGGTTATGGGAAATCAAAAATTTACTTAATTTTACTTTTTAATATCAAAAATACTACTAACATGAAATCAATTTTTCTTTCTCTTTTTGTTCTTTTAGCAGTTGTTTGTTTTAATTCATGTAAAAATGATAAAAAGGAAACAAGCCCTGCCGCAACAGAAACTCCGGCTGCTCCGGCTCCGGCTGCTACTGAGGCACAGGCTGCACCAGCACCAGCTCAAAGCACTGAACCTGCTCAAAATGCCAAAGGCATCTGGCATTATACCTGTCCTAAAGGTTGTGAAGGAGGAGCAGGTATGCAAACCAGTTGTGCAAAATGCGGTGGCCCTTTGCAGCATAATGCTGCTTACCATGCCCAGTAATTACCAGGATTTGGTCGGTTGAATTTGAATCAGCGTTCAAACAAAATACGAATCTAAATCTGAATTTTGCATCATAACTTATGATGCCTTCAGTTCGGAAAATTAAATTCCCGAACTCAAATTATAAAGTGAATTGTGGTTAAATCCATAATTCACTTTTTTTTTGATCGAAAAGAATAATTCATTGAGAAAAGAACATCACAATACAACAACACGCATTGTTCAATAAAAAAAATCAGAAATGAAAACTGAACTTTGAGTATTGATTGTTGAGCATTGAACATTTAATTTCTTAAATAACCAATGTTCTATATCCAAACTTATTGAAAAGATATTCAACCAATTCAAAATTGAGCATTGAAAAAGCCACGAACTGCCTCTCATAAAAATGTCTCCCATTTCAAGGAGACACACAAGGTTTGCCACTCTTATTATTCACAGCTACCTTTAAAAACAAACTAAAAACTTATCTTTGAAAGTTGCACTTTTAAAAAGTTGCCAATTGTATGAGGATGTTTATTTATTATGTACTATTCAATTGGCAACTTTAAATTTTAAATTTATTCTGCTCCGTCCGTTTTTGCGAGATTTATTACATATCCGGCAACTTTTTTTCCGGTATCCAAACCCGCTTCAATATCAAAACGATAGTGAATTCCTCCATAACTTCTGGATTCTGCTGCTTCCCTTGCATAGGAATTAAACAATGATGTTTCAGTTGGAAAGAAATGACTCAACACATCAGCTGCAGCTGCCGAAAACGTAGAGTGTCCGGAAGTGTAACTTGGAAAATTCGGAGTACCTAAAATAACTTTGAAACCAGGAATGGTTTGAACAGGACGTGGATAATGATAAAAGTATTTAGCATCCCAACATGCAATTCCTGCATCCATTTCGGCCATATTCAAATACGCTAATGTTCTTGCCGAACGAATTGGATTTAATTTATACTTGATCAATTCATCACAGGCAAATCGATTCCAATGTCCGGGTGGAGTATATGTACCTAAACCATCCGACCAAAAATTTGCGATTCTTCGTTGTTCCTCGGTAAGATTATCAAGGGTATTTTTTAATTCGTCTACTGCTTTATTGAATTCAGCTGAGCCGGGTGCAGGGGGTACCGGCGGTCTGACATCCGCAAGATTTGAAATGGTCCAGGATTTTACTTTTCCAAAATAAGGTGTGATGCCAACCGGTCTCGGTGGTGTTTCCTGATTTGTCCAGGACCATCCAAAAGTAGATTGCGCAAGTGCTTTTAAAGAATCGGAAATTGGTTTTGGTGTTTGTGCAGCACCCATGCCATCTGTTTTTGCGCGTGCCATCACAACTTTTGCAATTTCTACTCCTAAATTCTTACCGGCATCAATATCACTTTGTACGTTTGCACCCGCCCAAAGTAAAGCATTGATACATTCATCAGCCTTCTTTGCAAGAAACTCTTTTTCCAATGGAAACATCGCTGAAAGAATATCTCTGGAAACAGCAGCAATTACTGCACCGTCAGAAGGATACGAAGGAAGATTTACTTTCGGAAACAATTGTGGAATACTTGCATCTGTAACTCCAGGCTCAGGACGATTGAATTTGTATTTATAATGCCAGCAAGCAATCAACGCGTCAAACTGTGCAACTGCCAGATATGCAAATGCACGACAAGAATACGGAGGATGAGCAAATGGGAATAATGGATATACATCAGGAGTCGCTGCATTTGGAGCCGGGTAAGATCCATCTGCTTTTGGAGCCGGAGCCAGGTTATATTTTGCAGATAACTCACGTGAAATTTCATTCCAACGGATGATTGGATTGTTTGACCAATATTCAACAATTGCTTTTTGATCACTGGTGGCACCAGAAGCTGTTGTTTTTAAGGTTGCCAATTCTGCTTTATATTCCGTGGAATTGACATCCGTTGGATTAGGTACTGCAATTTGCTCATTACTTGTCAGTACAACAGGTTTCCAATTTCCACCATTGACATCTGAATCCGACCATGAATAAATAGGATAAGAAATGTAAGTTGGAATGTCTTCATTGCAAGAGCTTGCAATGATTAAACTGATAAAAAGTATGATTAAACTATTTTTAAAATTTTTCATGATTAGTCATTTTGAGTTTTAGAAATACCAAATTGATAAGTGATCGCAGCCATGAATCCACTTGACTTTCCAACATTTCTGCCATCGAGCACTTGTCCATATTGAGCGATTACTCCTAATCCGCCGATTGGAAAATATTGAGCAGCAACATTAAAACTGTTTGCTTCCATTTTATTGGAAGGAAATCCTGCATCCTGTCTTCTGATGTCATGACCTCTGACCGTGTTGAAGATTTCATAAGATCCTTCTACTTTCAGTTTGCGGTCGAAAAACCAACAACCCAATGTACCGGTAAAATGAGTCGCATTAGGCACATCCACTTTATCAGAGTAATAATCCTGATCTGCATAATAATAGTCGCGTTCTATAGTAGTTGTTCCTCTTGCAAAATAGGCTCCAGTTGCACGGGCATAAATTCCCATATCCAAGAGGTACTGTAAAATGAGCCGGCCCTGCAATTCAGAACATCCCAATCCAAGACTGAATGGAGCATAATCCGCTAAATAGTTTGACATCGGAGTAGTGAAACCAATTACAGCATGTGTTGTAAAATCACCAATGCCAAGATGTTTTTTAAATGCTTCTGCCTTAACCCATGCACCCAGATCCTGCAAGCCTTTAGCGGGTTTAAAAAATCCACCGGATGATTCCGTTTTGACATAAGGCAAAGACACCAGCAGATTTATTTTTTCAGTAAATCCTGCTGCAATCATCAATCCAAAAGTAGTCCGTGTAAACGGAGTGACATTTTTGTTTTCGCGTAAGAGCGTTCCTTCCCAGTATTCATCCCATTTATCGCTACCATACATGGCGGCAACACAGATTCGTTTGTTGCCCATCATAATGGCATCAGATGGAGATTGAGATCTGGAAGTAGTTGGAATCAGAAAACTGAAACCAAAGAGTACAATAAATATCCAATGGACATTTAGTCGAAGTTTAATTTGCATTCGTTTTTTCATTTGTTCCAATTAATAAGTTATTGTGCAAATCACATTGCACATTGAAGACCTTAGAATTTACAGGGCGTAAAAGTATACTTACAGAATAGCCAGATTAATTTTTTTTTATAAAAATGTGTTTAATCTGGATGAATCATTCCAAATGATTTATGAAATCTATTAAAATGCAATACTTAAATTTTGCTTAGAAAGCATTCCGATGAAGCGAGAAATGCTGAAATTCAGAACAGAAAGTGAAGTACCTTATCTTATCTTTTCCTATTATTATTGGATTCAACTAATGTTCTAAATAATCAAAGTTCACTGATCTTCGGTTTTACCAAAGTGAAGACTCTGGATAAATTAAAACCGAAATGAATTTGACCCTTAGACCAGGAATCCAAGGTTTCTCCAATGAATCCTTTATAGATCATCGCATTGGAATTGGTAAAGTGAAGTTGAAAAACATGTCCTCCGGTTTCAATATCAAAACCAATAGACAGCGGATTTTGAAATCCATCTGCAAGTTGATTTGGAAATGTATAAAAATATTCTACATTAAATGAAGTTCTCTTTGTAAGTTTTTGACGAAATCCAATACCAAAACTGAAGACATCATTTTTTTCAGCTTCAGTTTTTACGAGATTCCTATGCACGAGGGTGGGCATTAATTGTATGGAAAGTCCATCGCTGAATTTTCTTGCGATGAGTATTTGATGTGCATAATACACTCTGCTGGAAAAATAGTTGGTCCTCGTTTTATCTGCAAATTCAGTGGTCTTTATTTCCAGAGAAGAAAACCAGGAAAGTGATAAGGGCATATTTTTCTTGCCGCTACTCTGTCTCAGGATTTTAATTTTTGCAAAACCATCCACCGCTTTATCTATTGTAGATCTTCCGAGTCCAATCATTATGGTGTTGGTCAATCCATAATCTGCACCAATGCGAATGGTTGCACCATCCAATCCAAAGAATTCCGAAATGCCACGATCAATACTGGTAAACCGGTGTTGAATTTTGATATCCAGAACCCCTTTCGCAGCATTCTCAATACTTTGAGCATTAATGATTCTTGTACTTTTAAATGTTGCTGAAGTAAATTGTGTAACTTCCTCTTCACCCAATAAACCGAGCAGATCTTCCTGGGTAAAACCATACTGGCAGTGAACCAAAAGAATGACAGCCACCAAACCAGGAAATTTAAACTGCTTCATTTTACTGGCTTAGCATGTTATAATCTACTTTCACGGTGATGTCCACATTATTGGAAAGATTATCTTTTACCACAGCCGGAATCACAATATTGTAATCACTGCATTTCACAGTGAATTTTGCATTGCCATGCAATCCTTTAGCATCGACTATAAGCTCAGCCGGTGCGGTAATGGTCTTGATGACTCCATGAAGGTTCATGTCCCCGGTCACTGTGATTTTATAGGTACCCGGAGTCGAAAACTTTACACTGTTCAATTCATTGATGACCCCTTTGAAAACTGTCTTTGGGAATTTAGTGGACTCCATATAATTTTCATTAAAGTGTTCCTGCATCAATGCTTTTTCAAAAACAAATGAATTGTTCAACACTGCAAATTCGATTTTCCCACTTGCTACATCCATCACGGTAGTACCACTTGAACTTGTTCCTTCAACTTTCTCTATGGGTGAATCGGAATGAAACTTAATCATTGCATTTTTTGAAAAATATTTTTGGCTGTAAGAACACGTTACAAAAGAAATTGAAATGAAAATAATAATTAATTTGTTCATGGTTTATTTTTTGGTAGTTTCACAATTTGCATACTGCCTGATTGATGACGATGTCCATAAGTTTGCCGGAACAAATACCCTGGACCGTTACCGTGGTTCCTTTTTTCACTTTGTCATTTACTTCCTGAATAAATCGTGCATCCATTTCACATTGAATATTGCTCAATGGATTTCCGGTGGAAATAATCCATATGGTTTGATCTCCTACTTTTTGAATATCCACTAATTCTCCCTGCAACTGAATGATTTTATTCAGATACTTGGTCTGTGCGGCATTTTCATCTGCATCAAATTCAGCAAGCAATGCGGCGGGCGCCAAAGTAAAATCCGGCTTGATGTTGTTGAGATTTTTATGCCCTTTATTATACGTCAGGTAGCCGTATATCAAGACGACCAATGCAATGAATCCAACCGCTATGAAAATTTTTCTTTTCATGTTTTAATTATTCAATTTGCCCTGATTAATCCAGGCTTCTATAATATGGATTTCACAATCTGGCAATTTGTCCGCACCCTGTGGCATTGCAGTAACGCCGGATACTCTTTTAATCGCACCAAGTACATTTCTATTGGCAAGCACCGCCAACCAATCGGTATAACCTTCAAATTCGATTGCTGATACCGTATTGTTATTTCCATGACATGTGTAACACCTGTTTTGCAATATAGGATTCACATCATTTGAATAACTGACATTTGAAGTATCGCAGGCTGGTATGTTTGGATAGAGTTTTTCCTCTGAGTCAAAATAACAGGAGCTCAAAGATAAAATATATACCGTAAATATGGATAAAAACCATTTCATCATGATCAATTATTCTTGATACCCTGGTTGATCCAGGCTTCAATTTGACTTATGGAACAGGCATTCAGTTTATTGCCTCCGCTGGGCATTTTTACACATCCGGAATTCCAATTAATCACACAAACCAGTTTTCCATTGAGTGCATAAGTACTTATTTCAGAATAATTACTCAATGAAATATTGGCGGATGGTGTTGCTCCCGAATGACATATTTTACAATTGGTATTGAAGATTGGTAAAATATCCGTTGTAAAGCTAAGAGCTATAGTATCACAGCGTTTTGGTTGATCGCAAAATTCACTTTTGGCACCCTGGGAGATCCAGTCAAAAATGAGTTTCTTTTGATCCGCTGTCAATGAGTTCATAGGAGGGGGCGACATTCTGTCTTTTGGATTACTCTCCGTAATCATTTTATACAGTTTGCTGCCCCAAGGATTAAAGGCCTTAATGTCACCTGTCTTAATGACATTTTCAAAACTATTCAAAACTACACCGTCTTCTTTTGATACAGGATCATGACATCCTGCAAGTGCACAACTCGCTTGCAGCAATGGCAGCACCTGGTTATTAAAATAAATGATATTCGGATCACATGGAGTCCCAGTGGTATCCATGGAATTCGAACTCGTATCTATAGGATTTGCCGGAATGATTTCCGGATCGTGCATACACCCATCCATAAGAAATCCCATCGCACTCAGCAAAACAAGAATTATGGATATCTGTGAAAACCGTTTCATGTGGTAGGAATACGCCAATATTAATTGCAAAGTTGCAATCTCAATAGCAGTTAGCTACTGAATGCGGAGTATTACACGATGAATCGGGAAAATTCATTGATGGAAAAGAGCAAAGAACAATTAAAAATTAAGAATTATATTTTGGATGGGAATAAATATTCTTAAGTCTTTCTTGTCATTTAGATCCGAAATATTTATTTCATCAGAGCAACTGCCAAACATTATACAAGTTATCTTATCACGGTTACATTCCCTTTCTCTGCGATCACACTTCCATCCTTTAGTGCAAGTTGAGCATGCCATACATACACTCCTGGTAAAACTTTCACTCCATTGAATGTTCCGTCCCAGCCCATTTGAAGTTCGTTGGGAAGTATACCATGCTTTTGCCATACCAGATCTCCCCACCGGTCATAAATGGTCAGCGTTTCAACCGATAAAATGGTATGACCATTATCAAAAATTGTGAACCATCCATTGGGTCCACCGGGGCGGATCACATTTGGATAATAAATTCCAATATTCTTTTTAATGATTAAGAATAACTGATGAATAGAATCACATCCTGCATTTGAGGTAAGTCGCTCCTGATAAATACCTGACACCGGATAGGTTTGATGGTTGATATACCAAGTATATGCACTGTCTGATACTACAGTATCTGTTTTTAGAAAATTATAATCCACTATAAGATTCAATTTAATAATGGAATCACAACCATTAATCGTTTTTAATGGATAAACATATTCACCGGATTGCTTCAATACAGCATTACTTACTTGCCACAAGTATTCTTTGCAGGCCTCAGCTTGTTGCAGCTCCTCATAATTTTTATGAATGGTTAAATCGAGTTTGTAAATTGAATCGCAACCGAAGCTGTTGACATACTTTTGAAAATAAACACCGGATTTATTGTAGGATTGTCCATTCAGATACCATCTGAATGTATCACAGGAAGCGACAACATCTGTAAAATTCTCTGCCCGAATACTCAAGCTTAGATTTATCACTGAATCACATCCTGCATTGTTCTGAATCATAAAAATATAATCCCCATTGGCTTTCAAGGTGCTGCCAAGAAAATTCAGACTATCACATTCCGAGAATGCTAGATCTGCTTTCGTGGATTTGTTGATCGTAAGATTCAGATTGATGATACTGTCACATCCTGATTGATTCACAGATCGGTATTGATAAATTCCGCTTTTGTCATACGCATTTCCATTCCATGTAAAACGATCACAAGCCGTTCTTACGGTCGTCGAGCTTGTTGAGGAGGTAATAGTCAGGTCAAGAGTAGCAATACTATCGCAACCAAAGGCATTCAGTGTTTGAAATCGATAGCTACCACTCTGATCCAGGTATAATCCATTCCAGGTAATGCTGTCACAGGTGGTAAGTGATGTAATTGAGTTGCTCGATTTGTTTATTGTAAGTTGTAGTGTAGCCGAACTATCGCAACCTGCAACATTTAGTGTCTTGTATTGATAATTGCCACTTTGATCATAGGTAACCCCATTCCATGTGTAGCTATCACAAGTTGTCAGTGTTGTAATCGAATTGTTTGAACTATTAATTGTGAGTTGCAATGTGGTTATGCTATCACAGCCTTGTTGATTAATTGTTTTAAATTGGTAACTACCACTTTGTGTATATGTATTGCCATTCCATTTATAACTATCGCACGCAGCATCTACAAAATTCACGTTAATGATTGAATTGATAGTTAAATCTAAGGTAACTGCACTATCGCATCCAAATCTATTTACAGTGTCAAATTTATAAGTACCACTTTGGGTATATATTTGCCCATTCCAAGTATAACTATTACAAGCGCTCTGCTTAATTAACTTATCATCGGATTTATTAATTACAAGTTCCAATGTTGTTATACTATCACAGCTAACACTATTTAGAGTTTGATATGGATAGCTTCCACTTTTGTCGTATGTATTTCCATTCCAGATAAAACTATCACAAGCTGTTCTTGCTAACGTCGAGTTTGTAGAGACGTTGATGATAAGATCCAATATTGTGATACTATCGCAACCAAATCTGTTTAGCGTATCAAAAATAAATGTTCCGCTCTGAGTTAAAGTTTGCCCATTCCAGGTATATGCATCACAAGCGATTATAGATTGTGTAGTATGCACTGTATCAACGGTAGTTAATTCCAAAATAAATATCAAACTATCACATCCATTAACAGTATTCAGTGTGTGATAATACTTTCCTGCTACATTCAGAATTGTATCATAAAAATGGTAGGTATCGCCGCTACAGATTGATGCATTCAATTTTTCAATCTTCGGCAATAGAGTATGAAATGTATTGTCGGTATAATCGCATTCTGCAATGGAAAAATCAGTAGGATTAAATTGTCCAGACGCATTTCTTTTAGTATTGACCACCATAAAAAGATCAGTGAGATTGGAAACTGAGAATGTAAATTCTAAATTCAGCAAACTATCTCCACTAAACAATTTCTTGAGCGTATAATATGTACCAATCAAAATCCCTCCCGCTGCAGGATCGCCTTCGTAAAAAGAAACCGGCAGACTGGAATCTGCATTATATGATGCGTCCGTCTTATTGTATATGTCGAAGATGACAGTGTATTCATTTTTTATTGGTTCGTAATTGATGCATTTGATTTTACCCCACAAACTTGCGGCAGGTTTTTTATACATCCCATTCTCATCCAACAAAGATTCCTGCACGTAAAAGTTATTGTACTTACCATTCTTGCAGGTGGCATTATTCTTTTGTACTCTTGGTACTGTGAGATCATCATTGATATTTAGTACATGGTAGTTGTATTGATTCCAGATACCGCGTGCTGGTGCCCAGCCGGGGAGAGAGTCGGGGGGACCGAAGATAGTGAGCTTACCATTTATTTCGTTAAGACTGGAGAGACAAGGTACACAGATTTTTGCGTGATATGCGCTATCAAAACTTCCTACTATGGGATTTTCATTCCAAGTATGGCCAAAACAATCTACCTGTGCCAAAACCCTAGGAATAGAACCAGAGCCATCTATAATCTTAAGCGAAGTCATATCTCTAATCACAATTTCCTGTATACCGTCGTTGTTAAAATCAAACATTGTTAGCCCAGTTGAAGCAGACGAATCAGTTGTAATAATATCCCAATCCTGTACTAAAAAACCAGTCCCATTATAAGAATATGCATGTAATTTACTTTCTCTATTTAACATAATGGAAGGTTTACCATTTCCCTTAATATCCCCAATTAATGTTCTGCCTATCCCAGGATCAAAACTTGATGGATTTACCTTTGCAATAAGTGTAGTCAATCCATTATTGAGTGTATATACATAAACTAATGCTTGCCCGCTTATACCAGGAGTTGTTACAATAATATCCTGCTTACCATCTAAATTGATATCTGCAATAGCTGTTGTTCCATCTTTAAATTCGTTATTTATTTTAATATTAATTGGAGTCATACTGTTTCCTGCCAAACCGTTATTATTTAATATTTTGACCTTATAAACGGAATAACCTGCTGCTAATTCCAAATCAGTACTATCTTCATCTAATTGTGCAGCAATAGTGGTAGGCCCAAAAAATAATCCCAATGAAACATCAGCCCCAATCCCATTAGCACCCCCATCAGCTAACTTCACCCCGGTTTGAGCATTAAATATTTTATTGCTTACGTAAATCTCAGGAATTCCATCCTGATTAAAATCTGCTATGGCAGGTATACCAATTAAGTCACTAATTTTGTTATTGTAATCTCTGTCTACTCTTTCATCTGAGATCCATTGGATTACGCCATTCGTGCTGTAACAAATTATTCTGCTGCGAATATTGACTGGATTAATAAAAAAACTTGAGGCAATCACGAAAATCTCTGGAATCCCATCGAAGTCAATGTCAGCTAAACAATAGCTATTCCAATATGGATTTAAGAAGTAAGTTTTTATTCTATTTTTGAGAACACCAGTTTTTGGGTTAATAATTAATATACTTTGACAAATTGTATCCAAAACAATTAACTCTGACATACAATCCCCGTCTGTATCAGCGAGTAAAGGAGTTAGTGTCTCACGAGTTAATTCTTCACATTCTATTTTCCTTTCTAAATTTAAGCTTAACGCGGGAAATATATCTGCAATATAACACAAACTTGAATCCCTATTTAGGCATAACTTAGACTGGGCATTACACAACTGAACAGCTATTATAGCAAGGAGAATATTAAATAATTTTTTCAATCGAATTTATTATTAACTTTTATTAAAAACTATGCTATTAAGAGAAGTTGATAAATCATTCTTAATTAAGAAAAAATAACATGTGAGAAAGTAATACTTCTCACATGTTATTTTAGATTGCATTATAGTTTAGTAAATTTTAAATAGGTATAATTACTGGAATTATTTTTATATCTTATAAAATACAATCCTGCTGACATATTTATGGTAAACTTATATTCCCTATCCTTAAAATATCCACTATGAATTCTAGCGCCTGATGAATTTAAAATTTCAAAATAGGTAGCATCAAATGTTGATTTTAGTATAATCTCATTTCCAATTATAGGATTTGGAATAACAATAAGCTCAGCCTCTCTTGTTGATTCTGAATTAGGGTAATTTTTAAATCTATATTCAAGATTATCACAATCTGGAAAAGGCACATTGATTGTTTTAAAACAAGAAGGTGTTGAACAATTACAAGTTGATGTGGTACATATTTTAACAACTAAAAAAATACTTTCATCAAAGGGTCCAAGTATATAACTACTAATACCGCCATATGAGTGGGTTGTTCCATCTGATGCTTTTAAGGCTTCATAACATAAATACGTTGATGCTCCTGAAATGTTTAATCCAACGTAAAATTCTGAATCTTCATTATCACAATATATCTCTGTCACATATGCCTCCAACTCACAGCCATTCTCAACGGAGCAAGGCTTTGGTGGGCATACGACAAAAGAAGCAGTACAATTGGTATTACTTTGATCAGTGATTGTATAAGTAACGCACTCAAGACCCATAGGTAAATTATTAATTGTGTGAGTTGACCCATAACTAAAAGTACCAAGTCCTGTAAGGGCATATGTTCCGCTACCTGATATGTAGATATCAAATGACCAAGTGTCATCGTATGGAGTGGCTGAAACCGGGTCTACATCAGGAGTACAGGCTATATTATTTATTTTTGTGCCTCTAAATTTATTACATCCACCCGAGCAAAAGTTTGGAGCAACAATTTCAAATGTATCATTGCAAGGCCCGTAATCTATAATTAAGTCCCAATCACCTTCCTGTATAATCATAGGTCCAAGGTCCATTGAATCCGAACCAGATCCTGTGTTAATAATATAAAGACC
>JBGAWX010000159.1:0-8316 GCA_044227375.1 Saprospiraceae bacterium | reverse complement strand
AGGAATTCGAAAAATTAAACAGCGTTCAAGAACTCATTCAAAACACATCATCAAAAGAATTGGTCAAGAAAACCAAGATTTGGCAACAACAGGATAATATCAACAATCTTTACTATCTCGAAAAAGGAAATTTTAAAGAAGTACTGGATACTGTTGGCGGCAAAGAATTTATTATTGAATTCTATTCATCACCCGGATTTGCCGGAATGCACTATTTATTCCAATCAAAATACAACAGTTACGCAGAAGTAATTGATACTGCTCAAGTCAAAGTGATTCCCAAAAAAGTGCTCGAGGAAATTATTCTGAAAGACAATTTACTGACTTCATTCCTCCATTATTACAATTCAATTACCCAGGATTATATCCAAAGATTATCGATAAACTCTTTTGGAAATGTACGTGAAAAAGTCGCTTTTCACCTTTGTCATTTGTCCAATAAACTCAATCTATCCACAATACATCTTAGCCGGGAAGACCTTGCTGGATATTGCGGAATAGCAAAAGAAACCCTTATCCGTACCCTGACGGAATTTAAAGATGAAAAACTAATCAAACTCAATCAGGAAGGTCTTGTCATTCTGCAACAGCAGAAACTGATGTCCCTTTTCCTTTGATTCTTTGGTTTTCACTTTTGGCCGCATGTTTGAAACGGATTCCAAACATGGCACTTAACAATATGGGCAAAGCAACCAAAGCAAATATGCCGTAGCCAACAAAAAAGGAAATGATGACCACCAGCATTAGAAGATAAAACCTCCAGATTAAGCCTTCTACAGATAGATTGTACATAATTCAATTTTTTCTCAAAAATGGAAAGCGCCATTCTGCCCGGGCTTGATTTTCATCAGTTTAAATAATGATTTTTCTCAATTTGTGTATAAATCCATTATGGACAGGGCTGGTCTTGGTAAAACTCATCTGAGGCTAAGTGATTGAAAATCACCCTTTAGTTTTGAAAAATACAGGAAAAATCCCGTACCCCTACAGGAAATATTATCAAAAATGTTAATATAACTTTGCAATTGACTTTATATGGTTTCACAATTCCTGAAACCAGGCAACCTCCCGGAAAACGATTTTACACTGTTGTTGACCTCATGCTTGCATAGTAATGGTAAACTGAAATTGGTGTCTGCAAAACTCTTGATGAGCAAGGTCCACTAAAAATCGGTTACTTATTACAATTTTCTGAAATCTGGATTCTGAAATTTCTTTAAAAACAATTAAACCGGTTTATGAACATGAAGATTATTGACATCGCCGATTCGAAGATTCAATCTGATTATGCCACCCGGCAGGAGGGATTGCAATTTCGTCAAAACGTACGCTTTGAAAAGTTCTTTCTCAGCCATAAGGAAGAATTTGAAACCCTTGAACAATTAATCCGTGAAAATCCGGACAACATGATCTATAAGAGGATGATGGTCATGTCTGTCTTTTCTTCATTGGAATTGATAGCGAGCGGTGTCATTGAATACGTAAAACCTTATATCATCCCATTATTGCTCAACCGCTTTGCCGGCTCCGATGATGACAATGATTCCAATGAAAAACACGACCATGATATTGACTATTCTATTTTATTTACATTTTGTGCAGCCGATGACAAAAATTATCGCATTGATGATTCTGGCTTGATTAAAATAGAAAAATTGAAAGTATCCTTACGGGATAAATTACTTTTTTCAATCCGGTTGTTATTCAAAATCCGAAACCAGGAATTGAATCCGAAAATGATGCAGGGTTGGGTAGAATTTTTGAAAGCTATACGCATAAGAGACCGGATCATTCATCCGAAAAAACTTTCCGATATGGAAATCACCCCTGAAGATTATGACAACGTAATGGCTACGAATACATGGATTCACAAGTGCATTTTATACGAAAATGCGGAAGAATAACTTCTTATAAATATAATTGAGCTTCCAGTTCTTTTGACTTTGGAAACAAAATGTTGTTTTCCAGATGGACATGAATATGCAGATCTTCTTCAAAATCCTGCAACATCTGGTACATTAACCGATAGGTTGTACAGGCATCAACAGGGGGTGTGTATTGATTAGTCAATGCTTTTATTCTTGACATTTTCAGCCCTGCCATTTCATGCTCTATTTCCATAATGTGAATTGGGTTTTGTATAATGCCTGATAAAGGCGAATGCACTTCACTTGATTCAGCATAAGAGGCCACAAGTTGCTTGATATAAGGAAATAAAACACATTCTTCATTCATCATGTGTGAATGCAATTCAATACTCAATTCTTCTATCAATTCATAGATGCTCAATAATTCATGATGATTTTTTCCGTGCACTTTTAATACTTTATCAGCAAAGGATCTTAAGATTGGCAAATTTTTTCTAACATAGCTGTGATGCGTATTTACAATATAATCCACAAGCACATCTAAACTCCAATCATTAAAATCAGTGGGACGTGACGTGGCACTTAACTGAGTTAACACCAATTCTTCTTCGATTCTTGCGAGATCCAATCCACGTTCATTGCAAACCTGATTTAAAGTTTTCTTTCCACCACAGCAAAAGTCGATACCATGCTTCTTCAAAACCAATGCTTTCCGAAAGTCTGAAGCGGCGATTTGTCCCAAGGTGTTTGATTTTACTTCAATTGTATCCATAGGATTTGATTATTTATAATTATTAGTATTCAAACAAATATTAATTTAATGATAACGGGTACATCATTCGTAATGAAATTTTTACTGATTCAAATTAAATCAGAATCCAATACCTAAATGCAGTCCTGCAAGTTGAGTGTATCCTGAGTTCTTTTCAGGACCGAATCTGCCGGGTGCAACCAGTTCTACAAAAAAAGCAGTCTTGTTGCCTATTTCAAATGCTTTATTGAGAAGTGGAGTAAAACCAAATTGCCCTTGACCAGATTCAAATGCCAACCTGAATCCAAATGTCCAGCCATTTCCCAAGGGACAAAGTATACCGGGATGATATAATAAATGCACACTATATGGAGTGCTTGAATTGATATAGGGCTTGATCACGGGTACAACTTCAAAATCAATAATTACTTTTCCATGCGTATTCAAACTAACACCCATTGGAAATCCTATGGAATAAAAATCCCTCTTGTCTATTAAGGTTAAATCCCCCCGGTTCACTCCGAAGATAATTTGAACAATGCCGATGTGATAGCCTTTAACCAGGGAAGTATTTTTATCATCCATTCCTCCACTGCTGGTATCCAATTGTGCCTGAATACTGCTATTCATTAATAAACATAAGAACAAAATTTTGCAGAACAATCTATACATACAGTGATGATTTAATTTATTAATTTCCTAAACTGATATTTAAGACAAATTTATCTTATTTATGGGATTTGCATACTATTTGAGCATATTTTTTTTCAAAAAAAAACCGGGATTCCGGAAACAGATTCCCGGATATTGACAACAGCTTGCCGGAACCTAAGGGGACTCAAACTCAATTCAAAGGAAGTGGTTTTAATTTCCTGAGGATAAATATCATCATGGATGGAAACAGAAATCATAAAACCACCCTGGTTGAACTCTAATTTTACTGCACAATTCAGCCGGATAATTTATTCCGGAGAAAGAAGAGATATCATTTTGAAAACGATTATAGAGCCATTCCGGATCAAGTCCGTCGAACCGATTTACTTCAATACCCGAGAACAACGCCATTTGATTCTTGAAGAAGCACATTACAATCCATTTCTCATCCATGCAAATGATGTATTGATCGATCTGCTCACAGATAGTGGTACCAGTGCCATGAGCAGCAATCAATGGGCCGGAATCATGCAAGGCGATGAATCTTATGCTGGAAGTCCCAGCTTCTACAGATTTGAAGAAACCGTTCAAAAAATAACCGGAATGCCCCTTATCATTCCGACGCATCAGGGAAGAGCGGCAGAAAAGATACTATTCAGTATTGTCGGAGGAAAAGGAAAATACATTGTGAGCAATACTTTATTTGATACTACCAGAGCCAATATCGAATTTTCCGGAGCAGAAGGAATTGATTTGATTTGTGAAGAAGGTAAACATCCCGGAATTCCCGCTCCATTTAAAGGGAACATGGACACCCTGGAGCTGGAAAAATTTATTGCTGACAAAGGTTCTCAAAACATACCGCTTTGCATACTCACCATCACAAATAACTCCGGTGGCGGGCAGCCCGTGAGTATGAAGAACATCAAAGAAGTGAAGCGGATTTGCAGTGCACATAATATTCCATTATTCATTGATGCCTGTCGCTTTGCGGAGAATTCCTATTTTATAAAATTGCGTGAAGAAGGATATGCAGATAAACCGGTTTCTGAAATCGCACATGAAATTTTTTCTTTTGCAGATGGCTGTACCATGAGTGCCAAGAAAGATGCTTTTGCCAACATTGGCGGATTTCTTGCAATGCACAATGAACAGCTTGCAAGACAATGCAGAAATCTTTTAATTATCACGGAAGGATTTCCTACCTATGGCGGTCTTGCCGGAAGAGATCTCGAAGCCATTGCCATTGGCTTAAATGAAATAATGGATGAGCATTATCTGCAATACAGGATTCGAAGTATTGAATACTTGTCCAATAAATTGATTGCAGCCAATGTACCCATTATGCGTCCTTCAGGTGGTCATGCCGTATACATTGATGCCAAACAATTTCTCCCAAATGTTCCGGTTACGCAGTATCCCGGACAGGCTTTGGTCGGAGCCTTATACCTTGAAGGCGGAATACGCAGCGTAGAAATCGGTTCTCTGATGTTTGGCAAATACGATGCTGATAAAAAATTAATTCCTGCACAATTGGAATTGGTACGCCTTGCCATTCCAAGAAGAGTGTATACTCAAAGCCACATCGATTATGTTGCGGAAGTCATCATCGAAGTATTTCAAAAGCGCAAAGAAATTTCCGGACTGGAAATTATTGAAGAAGCACCTATCCTCAGGCATTTCACCGCAAAGTTGAAACCTGCAATTCTTAATTAAAACAGATATCATGAACTCAAAGATTCATAGGAGCTGGGCTGAACCCTACAAAATCAAAATGGTCGAGCTTTTAAAAATGACTACTCCCGGTCAAAGAAAAAAAGCATTACAAGAAGCGGGATATAATACCTTTCTTTTAAAATCAGAAGACGTTTACATCGATTTGCTCACTGATAGCGGGACTTCTGCAATGAGTGACCAGCAATGGGCTGGAATCATGCTTGGAGATGAAGCCTATGCCGGCAGCCGCAATTTTTACAATCTTGAAACGGTGGTCAGAGAAACCTATGGATACAAATATCTCATTCCAACCCATCAGGGCCGTGGCGCAGAAAATATTTTATCAAAAATCCTGATAAAGAAAGGAGATGTCATCCCGGGCAACATGTATTTCACTACTACCCGTCTTCACCAGGAATTGGCGGGAGGAAAATTTGAAGACATCATTATCGATGAAGCTCATGATCCTGAAAACGAATTTCCTTTTAAAGGCAATGTCGATTTAAACAAATTGGAAAAGCTGATAAAAAAATATGGTGCCGATAAAATACCCTATGTTAGTATAGCAACAAGCGTCAACATGGCCGGAGGACAACCCATAAGCTTAAAAAACCTCAGGGAATTAAGAATTCTGACAAAGAAACATGGGATTCGCATCATTCATGACATGACCAGAGTTGCGGAGAATGCTTATTTCATCCAGCAAAGAGAAAAAGGTTATGAGCATCAATCCATAAAGGAAATTGTAAAAGACATATGTTCATTGACAGATGGAGCTACCATGAGTGCAAAAAAAGATGCCTTGGTGAACATTGGAGGATTTCTCGCAATCAATGACTGGGATGTTTTCGAAGAAGCAAGAAACATGGTGGTGGTCTACGAGGGCTTACATACTTATGGTGGACTTGCAGGACGCGATATGGAAGCCATGTCAATAGGCATCACGGAAAGCGTCAGTGACGATCACATCAGAGCAAGAGTTGGACAGGTCATTTATCTGGGTGAAAAAATGCTAGCCTTTGGAATTCCAATTGTCAAACCCATTGGGGGACATGGTATTTTCGTAGATGCTAAAAAATTCTTGCCGCATTTGTCCCAGGATCAATTTCCGGCACAGGCTCTTGCTGCAGAAGTGTATCTCGATTCAGGAGTACGAACTATGGAACGAGGTATTGTGTCTGCGGGTAGAAAACCAAATGGGGATCATTATTATCCAAAACTGGAGTTGGTTCGATTTACTATTCCCCGCCGCGTATATACACAAGCCCATATGGATGTGATTGCTGAATCCACTGCCAGAGTGTTTGAACGAAGGAATAAAATCCATGGATTAAAAATGGTTTACGAACCTAAATATTTAAGATTCTTCCAGGCTAAATTCGAATACTTAAAATAGAGTTCTCAAACTCTTTAATCGATTATAATAAATCTCATTATGATCGATTTCAAAGGGCAATCAATATTTAAAAAATTTCGCGCTTTGTAATATCAGCATTAATGTTTCCCTTTGCAGTCCAATTTTAAATAGATGTTATTACTCACAAAGATTTTTAGATTTGAGATGGCCCATGCCATACATGGCTATGACGGAGATTGTAAAAACATACACGGACACTCCTATGAACTCCATGTAACCATTACTTCCAAAGTGGAATACAAACATTACATTCCCGGCACCGGCTTTTTCATAGATTTTAAAAATATTAAGAAACTGGTTGGAGACGCTGTGGTAATAAAATTTGATCACAAACTAGTATTGTCCAATAAGTTTTTAGCTGAGCATCCATCATTCAAGTCACAGAATAACCTTGTTGTTATGGATGTTGAACCTTCAGCTGAAAACCTACTATTAAATATTTGTCAAATGCTAAAAGGGGTTCTTCCCGATGAAGTAAAGCTGATTCGTTTAAAATTATTTGAAACAAAAGATTCTTATGCTGAATGGATTTCTGATGAAGCGAAAAACTAGGAGATTCATTTAAGCGTCCGTTTAAATTAATAACACACTGAATTCTTTAGAAAATTCATCAATTCACAATCAGCACCGGAATTTTTATTTTATGCCTAACAGCATCAATAGTAGATCCAAACAACAAATCTTTATATCCTTTATGTCCATGGGATCCCATCACCAGAAAATCTACCTTATCTTCAGTTACAATTTTAATAATGGAACCCACCGGGTCACCGAAGCCAACCTTATAGGACGCTTGATAGCCTAGCTCTTCCAGATCAGCTACATATTTTTTAAGATATTCCTCATCGAGTTGAGTTTCATTATCCATAGCATAATTGCCGTAGTACCTTGCACCGGCCGTTTCAACAACATGTATGAACGTGTAATGAGCATCTTTGCCACCCTGGAATAATGCATTGCTTATAATTTTCTGATCATTTCCGGTAAAATCAATGGCTATACCAATATGATTATAATGAATAAGCAAATCTTCTTTGATATCGAGTGCTTTTCCATGAGGCAATTGACGGTGCTCCCGGTCATGTTTTTTGATAAATGGCCTGATGATGACATACAATAAAAGCATCGCACAGGCAATGACAATAGGAATCACAAACACATAAATCATGTATTGATTGTCACCAGCAGATTCAATCCATCCTCCGATTTCTTCAATTACCAATTTGACATTCAGAAAAATAATAATCGATGCACTGATCCATGCTAATATTTTCACCCAGGTTTTTATGGCAAAGTCCTTCATCGTTTTTTTATCCGAGGTAAAATGAATCAGGGGTATTACTGCAAATCCCAACTGCAAACTTAGTACAACCTGACTCAACACCAGCAAACTACCCAATGCGGAATCACCAAAGAAAATGATAGTACATAAAGCCGGTATGATGGCGAGCAACCTCGTAATGATTCGTCTTAACCAGGGTTGGATTCTTAAGTTCAGATATCCTTCCATGATGATCTGACCGGTTAATGTACCGGTAATGGTTGAACTCTGACCTGCTGCAATTAATGCAATTGCAAATAACGTCGGAGCAGCATTGCCAAATAGTTTTTCCAACAATAATGATGCATCCTGAATTTCCGCCACTTTGTAATAACCATTGACATAAAAAGCGGCTGCCGCTAAAATGAGTATCGCAGAGTTTGCCAAAAAGGCCAGATTGAGTGCAATCGTGGTGTCGAATAAATTAAACTTCAAGGCTCTCTGTATTCCCTTTTTACTCCGATCAATTTTGCGGGTTTGCACCAATGACGAATGCAGATATAAATTGTGGGGCATCACCGTTGCACCAATAATCCCTATGGCAATGTACAAAGCACTTCCATCGAGACTTGTTGGTATAAAGCCTTTC
>JBGAWX010000158.1:0-8398 GCA_044227375.1 Saprospiraceae bacterium | reverse complement strand
AACTCGGCCAAGGATCCAACATCAGTGACGATCATGGGTTTTTCGAAATGATACGCCAATGGGGTAACTCCGCTCTGGGTTGCAGATCGGTAAGGCTGAACCACGACGTCTGCTGAGGATAGATAATATTTTACTTCGTCATTTGGAATGAAATGGGTATGGAGATGAACATATTTCTTAAGTTGATATTTTTCAATCAATTCAAGATAGGGCTTGCTGTCTTCATAGAATTCACCCGCGACCAGCAGATGGATGTCACTTCCTTGAAGTAGTTCTGAACTCAGGGCATCCAGCAACAAATCGAGACCTTTGTATTTTCTTATGAAACCAAAAAACAATAACAACTTTTTGTCAGGTGGAATTTTTAAAAAATGACGTGCTTCATTTTTATCCACAGGTTCTCCGAATGTATCGAAGAGAGGATGATCCGTTAAAGTAAATTTTGCATTTGGTTTTAATTTAAGTAAGGATTGTTTTACGGATTCACCCATTACGATATAGGCATCAGGTGATTTCATGAAATAACGGGTAAAAATTTCATCTCCGATTCTTTTTTCATGAGGAATGATGTTGTCGACAAGGCAGATAATTTTTGATTTCTTATTGCTCTTTGCAAGTCTGAGTATGGTCCCCAAACAGGGTCCCATGAATGGAATCCAATATCTGGCAATGATGATATCCGGTGCTGTTTTTTTTAATTGAAGTCCGATGCGGATCCAATTGAAAGGATTGATGGAATTGATACAAACTTTTATTTTTAAATCTTCCGGTTTGGCTGCTTCAGAATATTGGCTTGCACCCGGAAATAAGATACCGGGATATTGCAATGAAAAAGTAAAAATTGTGGTATTCCAACCAGAGCGCTGAAATTCTCTTGCAAGGCGCTCATCAAAGGAGGCAAGACCTCCACGGAGCGGATGCGCAGGTCCAATGATGACCACACTTGGCATTCTTAATTAAAGTTGTTTGTCAATTAAGTAAGTATTCCTTTCTGTAGCATTCCTTGTAACCAGTTCTGCAAGGAATCCGGCAAAGAACATTTGTGATCCAATGATCATTGCGACCAGGGATAAAAAGAAAGCGGGTCGTTGTGTCATTCCAACTTGTCCGAAAGCCAATTTTGTGAAGCTCAAATAAAACACAAAACAAAAACCGATAAAGAAAAAAGTCAATCCCATAGTACCAAAGAAATGCATCGGTCTTTTTCCAAACTTGCCGATGAAAAGTATGGTAGATAAATCTAAAAATCCGTTGACAAAGCGATTCATACCGAATTTCGATTTTCCATATTTTCTGGCCTGGTGTTGAACGACTTTTTCTCCGATGGTTCTGAATCCTGCCCATTTGGCAATGACTGGAATGTACCGGTGCATCTCACCATAGACTTCAATGGATTTTACCACTTCGTTTTTGTAAGCTTTCAAACCACAATTCATATCGTGAAGTTTGACGCCGCTCAACCAACCTGTTACACTATTATAAAGTTTCGATGGAAGATTCTTGGTGACAGCGTTATCGTATCTTTTTTTCTTCCAGCCAGAGACTACGTCGTAATTTTCTTCTTTGATCATTCTAAACAATTCCGGAATTTCTTCAGGACTATCCTGCAAGTCAGCATCCATGGTGATTACCACACTGGCATTGCATTGATGAAATCCGGTATTCAATGCTGCCGACTTTCCATAGTTCCTTCGGAATTTTATTCCTTTCACTTTAGAATGGGTTGCATGAAGTTTTTCTATTGCGGACCAGGTGTTGTCCGTGCTTCCATCATCGATAAACCAAACTTCATAATTCAGTCCGGTTGGATCTAAGGATCGTTTTATCCATTCAAAGAGTTCTGGAATGGATTCTTCCTCATTGTAAGCGGGTATGATCAGTGCAAGATCCATGGACATTATTTAATCTGGCAAAGGTAAAGATTTTTTAACTATGAAGGATGAGCAGTGAAGGGAGAAACGCATAACGATGAGTGATGAGTGATGAAGGAAGAAACGCAGAGTGATGAAGATTATCTCATCGTTTTGCGTTCATCGTTTATCGTTCTGCGTTCATCACTTCTTCAAATCAATATTTAGAAAAGATATCTTCTTGTTTTTTACGCCTTAGTATTAAGGACAGGATACTGGCGATAATAAAGTAAAGAAGTATTGCAATAACGAAGTATTGAATGTAGATCGTAAAACTGGCGAAATCTTTTTTCTCCAATTCTTCCAATTGCTTTTCCGCTTCTGCATCCCCCATCCAGGACCTCATCTTTTCAGTCATCTTGATAGCCTGTTCCTTTTGTTTTTCCTGCAATGAAGGATCGATAAATTTAAATAGGATCCAGGTAAATATGGAGGTAAAGAAACTGGACACCACGGCAGTCAGCCAGGTAGGAGTCAGCGCTTCTTTCCAGGTGATGTATCCACCGAGTTCTGTTCGTTTTTCCGCACCTGAACGGTACATGATGTAGATACCCAATAAAAAAAGTAAAATACCGGCTGCCACATTTTCCATCATTCCGAGTAAATACAAGAGTAGAGTCGTTGCAATGGAGATTGCAGCCCAAATTAATCCATTCCGAATTGCAGTCTTATGTTGGTCCATGATGATTATTGATTTTTATGCAAGTTAGTTTTTTTATTAAAAAGTGAATACAATATTTTTAAGTATTAATCCTGTAAGTAAACAATTTCTCTTCGTTAGGCGTAGGCTGTGCCGGCGTCTGTGTGTAAGGCAAAATCCGTTTTGCATATTAATAATGGTTGCAGGAGCATAATGGATGTTATATAAATTTATTTGCAATCAATGATATTCACGTTCGGAATTCGTTGAAATATGATTATCATAGCATGCTTCGATAAACAAAGCTTACCTATCGTCACGACGTAAGCACAGCCTGCGCTGAGCATTGGTTTATCCACTTCGAAAATCTACATTCGTTAATCAATATTCGATATTCAGCATATTGTGTGCAATAATCTTTCAAATGAATAATGAACACCGATTAACGAATGATGAATTAAGAAGTTAAGAAAAACTGGAGTGCGATGACAGAATTGAAATACTCCAAAGAAATTTAAAGTGAATATGGTTGTAAAAAAATTTATTCAGATCGACTGAAATTTATTCTTCACGAATGTCCCTGCTAGGCGTAGGCTATGCCTACGTCTGTGTGTCAGGCAAAATCAGTTTTGCAAATTATTAATGCTTGCAGGATCTTGGTTTTTTTCTAATAAATTTATTAAGCAGACTGAAATTTATTCTTCACGAATGTCCCTAAAACTTTTCCTTTCAATTTTTTTCCAATCAATGGACTGTTTTTTGAAACAGACTTTATGTCTTCTGCTTTGTATGTCCATTCCAATTCCGGATGAAACCAGGTGAGGTCGCAGGCATTTCCTGCTTGAATGATTTGTTCTGGAAGATGAAGAATTGCTGCTGGCTTAATACAAACTGATTGAACCCAATGATCGAGATTCAAATCTTTTGAAAGAAATGTAATGAAAGCGGCAAATGCAGTTTCAAGGCTTATTGCGCCAAAAGATGAAGCTTGAAATTCCAAATCTTTTTTCTCTGCATCCCAGGGTCTGTGGTCGCTGCAGATAATGTCAATCACACCATCTGAAATCGCTTTCAACAATGCTTTGCGGTCTTTGCTGCTTCGAAGGGGTGGATCTAATTTTAAATTGACATCAAAAGAACCCATATCGCTGTCTTCAAAAATCAGATTGAAAATGGATGCCGATGCAAATACATTTTTCTGTGTTGCTCTTTCATTTTTAAGATATGCAAGTGAATCTGCAGAAGAAATTTTATGAATCAATAATTTCGATTCGGCATACTTCAATATGGAAAGATCTCTTTGAACATTAACGGATTCCGCTAAAGAAGGAATTCCTTTTAATCCCAGTGAAGTACTGGTCTTGCCTTCGTGCATTTGCCCATTTCCCGCAATCGAAAGGTCATTGCATGCATTGATTAATATGGACTCGGGCAATAATTTCATGTACTCCAATGCGCGAATCAAGAGCCCGCTGTTTTGAATGGAATGCATTCCATCAGAAAAAGCGATGGCACCTGCTTCATGCATCTGAAGAATCTCTGCCATTTCAATACTCTTGCAATCTTTGCTGATGGCTCCAATTGGATAGATGCGTACGGGAAGATCTTCGGATTTGTTTTTAATAAATGCCACTTCAGATTTGGAATGAACTACCGGTTTAGTGTTTGGAAAAATACACACCGAGGTATATCCACCGGAAACCGCTGCCCTTGATAAACTCTGAAGGGTTTCGCGATGTTCATTACCAGGTTCTCCGGAAATGCATCCTACATCTATCCAGCCGGGCGACAGACAGGAATTGGGCGTGTTGAGTTCGGTAATTTTTTTAGAAGTTTTAATATTTGATTTGATCTCCAGAATGTGTCCGTCTTTTATCCAAACATCCCGTACCTGATTGTGATGAATACTGTTGGGATCGATGATTTTGACGCGTCTAAAGATGAGTTCCATAATTAACTGGTCTTCATGATTCGAATGAGTAAGGTTTCAAGCATTAAAAATATAAATGCAAAGATCAATAACCACCACCACAATGGGGTACCTGCTTTTTCGGATTCTATTGTGCTAGTAAAATCCTGATTGGCTTCATTGTGAATTAATTTTGCAAATGAACCATATTTTTTTTCAAGTGCATTCAAATCCAGTACTTCAGGATTGGATTCTTTTCGACTATCATTAAACGCAATGGCTCCCAGCAATTCTCCCTGATTTTTTAAATCGTAAATGCCCGATTTTTTGATTTGATCGTACACTTCGATCAACACCTGGTTATTTACAGTGCGAATCGATGGAATAAATTCATCCGGCCCGCTGAGATTTAAATACAAGTCTTCTTTGATGGATGATCCGCTAATGGTCCATGGGATTACTGGATTAGCCGTTAAATCATACGAATAATTTTGTCTTTTACCTGAAGACGTTCCCGCCTTAAACAAAAGAGGAATAAAAACTTCCGCGCTTTTACTCAGCTCATTGTATTGAACATCGAGCGGAGCCGCTGAAAGGAAAATGGAACCTTTATCAATAACAAACCTGCTTAACATGGCAGAGCCGTCACGGTAGCTGATTATTTTTTCTGAAGGCCTTCCTCCTGTAAACGAATATTGTCCGGTGGTGGATGGCAATTTGATTTGTGCCTTCGCATTGGTATAAACATCCTGAAATACATCGGCTTCAAGATCTACTTTCATCGCCTCTTTTTTATTTCGATCGAAATCCTTTAATTCAGGAAGTCCGAGTATGCTTTGCAAGGAAGAATAATTGGATGGAATTAATTCTGCAACAGGAAAAATCAAGACATTAATGCCTTCGCTTACGCCTTTTGACAATTCACTTGCCATGCCGCTACTTACCTCTGTTAATTCGCAAAGTACAATCAGTTGATTTTCTCTGAATTTATTGTAGTCGACATTGCTTTGTGGCAAAGCGCTGATTTTAAAAAATGGAATGGATTCAAACGCTTTCAACAACAAGGAGGGCACTTCTTTTGCATAAATCAAAAGAACATTGATTTCATTTTCCGTTTTGCAACTTAAAAAATATTGATCATCAAATTGAATTGGATAATCTTTGATCTTTACAATGATTTTTTGCCAACCGTTGGTTGTAAAATTGACGGATATGGAATCCACAATGGATTTTCCTGCATCAATATTCAATGAAGCCACCGGATATTCCTGGTCGTTCAACACATAACTGGATCTGATGTCTTCCGCGTCGGAGATTCCGTAGTTGCTCACTTTATAGATTAAGGAATTCGTTTGACCGGGCAGAAGCACCGGCGTAGCGAAATACGCAGTATCTACACTGAGATTGTTTTCCTGTATGGATTGAACGGGAATTAAATAAATATGAAAAAGGCTGTCGTGGTCTATGGTTTCAAGATCGCAAATGGAGGATTGAAAGTCAGAAATGAGATAGATATCCCCCTGATCAAGTTTAGCATTCAGGTAACATTGTTTAATTCTTCCAACAACTTTAGAGAGTGATTGAACTGCTGGTCCGCATTGAATTTCTTCAAGCAAACTCACTGCATCTACTTTTGCCACAAATCGCTGATGCTTTCCTTCAAGTTCATTGGTAATGATTTGAAAGCGGTCGTTGTCTGAATAACTTAGAATGACGTCTTTCGCTTTTCGTTTAGCTTCCTGAATCAGAAGGCCTTCTTCAGAGTTTGCGTTCATCGACCAACTGTTGTCAAGATATAAGGATATGGCCTGACTTTGTTTTCTCGTTTTTTGGTTTCCGGAAAAAAAAGGCTGAGCGAATGCCAGGATCAATGCACTGATGGCAAGAAGTCTTGCAATTAAGATCAGTAAATTTTTAAGTTTATTTTTTGTGGCCGTTTCTTCAACAAGTTCTTTCAGGAAATGAACATTGGTAAATAAAACTTTTTGGTACTTGCGGAAATAAAACAAGTGGATGATAACCGGTATGGACAGGAGGACCAGAGTCCAAAGAAAAGATTGAAAAACAAATTGCATGTATCTGAGGCGATTCCGGAGGCAAAGGTATCAAAATTCCTGGAGAATTAAGGGGTTCTGGGAGTCAGGATATTGGGCTGGAAGTAGTAAATAAAAGTTAAGATTGATTGTATCTAAATTACCTGATAACAATTTCTACTTGCCGCTTGCCAATTGCTTCTTTCCTTCTCAATTCTGCCTATTGAGGACTTGACCGCGGTTGTACCCGAATGCGTTCGATGAATCTGGTTTTTGAATTGTAAGCATAAATGGTGTAGAAGCCAAGAGGATAGTAGTTGAAATCAATTTCAAAAGAAGCTTCGGCATTGTCAGGTCGGATTTTTTCAAAAACGAGATCGCCCTGACTATCAAACACGCGGATTGAAAATCCCAGATTGTATTGATTCCAAATCGTGTAGACTTTCTGATCTTTAGTAAATAAGCTGCTCCAACTGCTTTCAATATTTTTAGATTGAGGACCGGCTTTAGTATTTTTGAGTGATGGCATGATGCGATTGGTAAATTCCAATGCGCCCAGATCCACATGGGTATCTACTTTTCTGATATTACCTTCAAAATCCACATCAGATAACAATCGGTCTGTTCCACTATTGATGGCTGGACTGTTTCCTTTTAATCTAAAATTATAGATGCCGTCCTTGTCGTTGGTTAATTCAAATTCCGGATTGGCAATCATGTCATTTTCTCCATGGTCTTTTGATGAGAAATTATAAAACATATTGTTTTGAAAAATAATGTCAGTTGCATTAATCAGCTGATTGCCTGGTTTTGCCGGAGATGAATAGAAAATATTATTCAGCACATTAAATTTAGAACAATTTGCGATTCGGATTTCAGCTTCACGGCAATGTACCGATTCTGAATTTTTGTAAAATGTATTGTTTACAATGTCACAGCCAACTGCGCCATGAGCCTGCAGGCCACCACCGCCGCTATTGTAAATGATGTTATTGTGAATCAGGGTCCTGCTTTCTGCTGAATTTATATAATCAGGATTGTAATTCATTTGGATAGCCGGTCTGCAATCGGACTGGTTTATATTCGAGCTTTGTCCATTTTTTTGCATGACGTTTCCTTGTATGTAATTATGATAGGCGCTCTGGCCATCCACATCAAGTACATTTTTTAAATCAATTGCTGCCGAGTTTAAAGTACTCGTTGAATTGCCAAATAATTTATTATAACTAATAGTGAGGTAATCAAAATAGTTTGCAGCAATTCCATTGCCGGACATTTTTTGAATAAAGTTGTTGAAAATTTTAAGGTGAGTGCAAGGTGAGTTGTAGCTGCCATCAATGAAAATTCCGGTAAAGTCGTTCTTTGGATTCGCTTTCAGGATTGCAGTATCTGCATGAATGTTGAGACCTTCTATGCTGATGAAATTTGCTGATTGAATTCTGATGCCGTATCTATGGTTTACATGCAGAACCGGTTTGTGATTCAGATAATTCTTATAAACAATCCATGCGTTTTCCTTGCCACTATTTTCAATGTGCAAGATGGCTTCATTGTTGGAGTAATAATCTCCTTTTAAAATGTAAACGGTGTCTCCGGCTTTTGCTACAAAAGCCGCTTTTTGTAAAGTCTTAAATGGCGTAAACCATTTGTTTCCTTTATTCATATCATCTCCGCTAGGAGAAACATAATATCCTGTTGCAAGAAGAATGCTGTGTGTCCAAAAAAAACTAATCAAAAGGAATCCGTATTTCATAAGAGAATTTCAAACGGCAAAGTTAAGTAAAGATGCATATACCTAAGGAAACGCTGCCTTGTTTATAATGTTGGTTGAAGTTTACAATGAAGCCAAAATAGTTTTCCTTGTTAGCTTAGGAGAATTGAAGTTCATTTTTCATTATTCACCCTC
>JBGAWX010000157.1:0-8417 GCA_044227375.1 Saprospiraceae bacterium | reverse complement strand
GCAGGGAAAAGTACCTGTCTGAGGATGATGCTTTCATTGATTACGCCGGATTCCGGAAGTATCGAAATATTCGGAAAACCACTTAATTTATATAGAAGCGAAATCATGAGACGAATCGGCTGCATTGTCGAGAAACCGGATTTCTATCTATTCTTATCGGCAAAGGAAAATTTAAAAATGCTTGCCGGATTAAGTGGAGTGAATGTAAATGAAACTAAACTGAAAGAAATTCTGGAATTAGTTGGACTCTCGGGAAGGGAGAAGGATAAAGTAAAAACATACAGCCATGGGATGAAACAAAGACTGGGACTTGCGCAAGCTTTATTGCATGATCCGGAACTCATCATACTCGATGAGCCCACTACGGGATTAGATCCACAAGGGATTATAGATCTTCGCAATTTAATCCTCAAATTGAAATTGGAACAAGGAAAAACTATAATCTTATCGTCGCACATTTTAAGTGAAGTAGAATTGATCGCTGACGAAATGTTGATCATGAACAAAGGTAAATCAGTAGTACAGGGTAAAGTAAATGACTTACTCAGCGATCAGGATCTTGTGGTCTTTGTTGAAACATCAGATATCAATCGATGCAACCAGTTGATTACTGAATGCTTTCCCCAATCCGATGTCAGGACATTGAATTCAAATACTACAGAATGCCGGTTGTCCAGGGAAGAGTTACCCGAACTGCATAAAGTATTGTCCCGTTCAGAATTGAAGGTGTATTCATTGGTTTACAAGCGAAGACTTGAAGATTATTTTTTAAAACTTACTGCATCCTGAGGCTATGGGGTACTTGTTAAGAACAGAGTTGTATAAAATTTTCCGCAAGCCGAGATCTTATATTGGTTTTGTTGCTATTGCAGCAATTGTAATTTTGATTGAAATGGCGATGTATGTAGATGGTAAAATGTATCTGCAGTTTTTTCTTCAACAGCTCGATGCAAGTTTTCAAATGGAAGGAAACATGCTGACAGGAAATATGGTATGCTATCTCATTTTGCAAACTCTGATTGTGCAAATGCCATTATTGGTGGCCTTGGTTACAGGGGATCTCATTTCAGGTGAAGCTGCAACAGGTACGATCCGGTTTTTATTGACGAGACCGTTTAACAGAACTCAGATCCTTAGTGCTAAATTCATCGCAGGATTTATATATGTCACCGCTTTAGTACTATGGCTTGGAATATTGGCATGGGGTGGTGGATTATTGATATTTGGGGACGGTGATTTGACGGTTTTAAAAAGTGACGAAGTCATTATACTCAGAGCAGGAGATACATTATGGAGATTTCTTGCAGCTTTTGGCATTGCCATATTAAGTCTTGGTGTTGTTGCGGCATTTTCACTGATGCTGTCTTGTTTTACGGATAATTCGATTGGTCCGATCGTTGCTTCAATGGCAGTGATTATTTTATTTACAATCATCGGGACAATGGATCTCCCACTATTTGATCATATCAAGCCTTTTCTTTTTACAACCCACATGATCATCTGGAGAAACATGTTTGATAATCCTTTGGATTGGGAGTTGATTCAACATTCTATAGGAATGCTTTTCATTCATATTATTTTATTTTTGGGGATTGCAATCTATCATTTTAATAGAAAAGATATTATTCAATAACTCTCCTTTATTAATGGGAAAGGGCAACTGTTATTCACTTCAATGAAGTTTTAATCAATTTGATAATGAAAGTAAGTTCAGAACAATGAGTAAGCACCTGCAGATAGGATTTTTTGTAATGATTTTTAATTGCTATGGGATGGCAACAGTAGTTCAGGCTCAAACACCTGCGCAACTTATAAGTGAACTGGTTTTAAAATTTAAGCAGATAAAGAATTATGAAGCCGACGTTACCATGCAATTCGACATTCCCTTCATGCGCATTGATGATCTGCTTGGCAAAGTGTATTTTAAGCAACCGGATAAATTCAGAGTGAAAACAGAAGGCATCGCTTTTTTACCAAAACAAAATCCTTACTACGCCCTTTCTGCAATTGTTGATTCCAATCAATACACGGCTGTCGAAAGCGGGAAGGAGATTATCGATGCAATTCATACCCGGGTGATCAATGTACTTCCTCAAAATCAACCCGAGTTGATATTGGCAAAGTTCTGGATTGATCCCTTACGAAAACTCATATTGAAATCACAGCTCACGACGAAGTCAAACGGTACAGTTCAGATAGAGTACCGATACGGATCAATGGCAAAATTTACCTTGCCGGATCAGATGACCTTTACCGTTGAAACCGGAAAATTTAAGATGCCAAAAGCAATGGCTATTGAACTGAATAGTAAAAAAAAGGAGACTACTCTACAGAAACCAAGAGAAACCGGAATCATCAAATTGCAATTCAGCAATTACATTTTGAATAAAGAAATGGATGAAAAAGTCTTCAATGAAAATTAGATAAACTAAAAATTTATCTTCATTAGATACACGGTATTAAAATTATTTTACCTTCAATTCTTACCCGTCCGGCGGTGTTCCTAACTCCTAACTCCTAACTCATCACTAATTTAATCTAACATCTTTGAGTAGAAATTTCTAAAATTGGGAAAGATGGTTATGGTTTTTATCAGTGTACGTCCCAGAAAATATGCAATCGCTTCTCCAATCCTCCTGTACATGGAGCGTTTGCGGTTGGTGGTAATTTCCTCACAACCCTCTGAGATAAGTTGTTCGAGATAAATTCTGCAGTGTTTTGCAAATTCTGAATTGAGTATGTCAATATTCAGTTCAATACTTGCATAGGTACTCAGATGGTTGAGATTAAAAGATCCTATGGTCATCCAGTGATCATCTACGATGGCAAGTTTAGCATGGAGTACTGATTTTTTCCATTCAAAAATCCTGATGTTATTTTTGAGTAACCATTGATAGAGAAAAGGAGTGGCATTCAATAAAGGAGGGATGTCAGAAACTCCGGCAAGGACTATGGTAACCTGAACACCTCTTTTGGAGGCCGCTTCCAATGCACTTCTCAATCGAAGCCCGGGCAGGAAGTAGCTTCCGAAAATGAGGATGCTCTTTTCCGCATTCTGAAATGCCAGTTTGTAACTTTGAAAAATCTGACTTTTATTTCTCAACCAATCATTTTGACGGATGCTGATGCGCGTTGGATGAATAATGGATTCAAGGATGCGATTTTTAATCCGTTTAATATTGTATTTTTTTTCCTCGATGAGATTACAGATTTTCTCCAGTCTTTCGCATACAGTTCCTTTTATCAATAGTGCAAAATCCAACCAGGCTTCTTCTTTTTGCGAACCGTGATATTTATTTGCAATATTGATCCCTCCAATTAATGCCGTGTATCCGTCAGCAACCACAATTTTATGATGCAATCTCCGGCCAATGGTCAGGTTTTTAAATAGGGATATACGGGAGAAAAAGCGAAAGCTGATTCCAGCATTTTTTAAAGTATCGACATAGGCTGGTGAAAGACTGCGGGATCCAAATCCATCTGCTATGATATTAATTTCAACTCCCCGATTCGCTGCTTTTAATAACGCATTTTGGATTTCAATACCGATTTCATCATCATTGATGATGTACATTTGAAGATGTAAAGATTTGGTTGCTGAATCGATTACACGAATCAGGGTATCAAAAAATTCAACACCACTTTGAAGGAATTCAATACTCTCTGCTTTGAGGAAAGTATGCAGGTAAGTATTGGATTGTCTCTTCGTAAATTTCATAGGAGCTCATGAAAGATGTGGTACTTTCATTTTATGTTTTCGATAATATTCTACAGAATACTTTACCAAAACATAGATGAAAAGGCTGCTTACAAGACTCAGAAAAAAACTGCCAGTAAACACAGAGATGCCCACCTCATCGAGATTCTTATACCAGTTCTTTATGTTCAATGGATTTTCCGGTTTCCATAAAATGGCTCCCAGTTTATAACTAAGCAATAAAAAGAATGGAGCGGTAAAAACATTGGAAATCATGCTTCCGCTAATTGCCGCAACCAGATTAAATTTTACAAACCGGTAAAAAAGTATAACGAGAAACGTCCCTGCGCCAAAGGTTGGAAATATGCTGATAAAGGTACCTATAGCAGCACCGTAAGCAATCTCATGAGTGGTGGCATGGGCTCTTGCAAATTTGATAATTTCGTATCTTATTTTTCGAAACACCTGAACGATATTTAAAAGAATACAATGTATGAACAGCTTAGATTGTTTTGGGAATTTTTGAATTTTAATATGAGCATGCTCATCCTTGCAATATTTCTGTGGTTTGAAATCAAATTGATTCCAGACCATCTAATAAAAAACCCGGTCTCTTAACAAGGCCGGGTTTAATTATAATAAATGAAATTTTACTCTGGTTATCGGGAGCAAATTAGTTTCCGGAAGGAGTTTCTGCAGGTTTGGTTTCAGGCATTGGAGCCGGTGGTGGAACGGGCATAGGAATGATTGGTGTAATCACATCAAATTCAATCACCCAACTTTCGTTTTTCTTTTTCAATACAGCCATTCCGATTGTTTTCCCACCGAGTTGTTGGCCTTTCACTTTAATATCAGCATCACTGTTCCAGGTTACGATTGCAATTTCATTAGTGATCATCCTGGAAGAAGTCAATTGATAAGTAAAGTGTGGTCTTTCGTCTAACATGGCATCAAAAGCTTTCCATGAAGCTTCAAGATTTTTTACTCCCTGAATCATGCTTCCATCAGGTCCGATTTCGCCGGCAAGTCTGCTGTAATAATTATTTTTTAATGCTTTGTAATCCATCCTTTCATATGCGTCATAAACTTCCTTAAGGTATTTTTCAAAATTAACTTTGTTTTCCATAGGCAGTTTTGCTGGTTTTGCCTGGCCGGATAATGTGGTTGTAAAAACTGTAAATGCACAGCATAGTAAAATTGAATAAATGATTTTTTTCATAAGCTGAATTAATTTTAAATTAAAAATAGAGATTAAACTTGCTTTATAAATTAGAGATATTCACACATCTTGAAATAGCCAAGGTAAAAATAAGGAAATATTCCTTTTTCACAAGTTAACTTATTTGAAAGGGGATATAGTGAAGTGAAATGCTATTTTTGCAAACCTAAATCATTCGTATGTCACGCATTTATTCAATACTGTGTATCATTTTATGTTCGGCAGTTCTATTCGCTCAAAAGAAAGCCGGTCAAACTGCAACAAAGGATACTGTCAAAGACATGTTGGAATCTTCTCTATTTAGTGGCTTGAAATTCCGCAGTTTAGGCCCTGCTATTACGTCAGGCCGGATCGCTGACATCGCAGTAAATCCCAATGATCATCACCAATATTATGTGGCCGCCGCTTCTGGAGGGGTTTGGAAAACCGATAATGCCGGTGTAACATTTTCCCCGGTTTTTGATGGTGAAGGGTCTTATTCTATTGGGTGCCTTGCGATCGATCCTAAAAATACGAATGTAATATGGGTCGGCTCGGGAGAGAATAATAATCAACGCAGTGTGGCATATGGCGATGGAATCTATAAGTCTGAAGACGGAGGGAAGAGTTGGAAAAACATGGGATTAAAAACATCAGAACATATTGGCCGCATTGCTATCGATCCTTCAAATCCTGATATTGTTTACGTCGCCGCCTATGGACCGGTTTGGACTTCGGGTGGTGAGCGGGGTATCTACAAGACTACAGATGGCGGGAATACCTGGAAACAAGTTCTTAAAGTAAGCGATTATACTGGCTTCAATGAAGTTATGGTGGATCCAAGATTCCCAAATATTGTATATGCAGCAGCACATCAAAGGCAACGAAAAGTATTTACATACATCGGTGGTGGTCCGGAATCAGCCTTATATAAAAGTACGGATGCAGGTGCAACATGGAATAAAATGATGAATGGCTTACCATCAGGAGATATTGGCAGAATCGGTTTGAATTATTCTCCTGTGAATCCCGACGTGTTGTTTGCAGTAGTTGAAGCAAATGAAAATGATGGTGGTGTTTACAGAAGTAATGACCGGGGCGCAAGTTGGGAAAAACAAGGACCCTATTCCACATCAGGAAATTATTATCAAAAAATATATTGCGATCCAAAAGATATTAATAAAGTGTTTGTCATGAATACTTATCTCGGTGTAAGTCGTGATGGAGGCAAATCATTTTCAATCTTAGGTGAAAAAAGCAAACACATAGACAATCATGCCATTTGGATAGATCCTGATGATACCGATCATTACTTGGTTGGCTGCGATGGCGGATTGTATGAAACGTTTGATGCTGCTGAGAATTGGCATTATAAACCAAACTTGCCGGTAACACAATTTTATAAAGTATCAACGGATAATGCCTTTCCGTTTTATAACATTCATGGAGGAACACAAGATAATTTCAGTATTGGCGGACCATCGAGGACTACAAGTATAAATGGTATTGTAAATTCAGACTGGTATTTTACAAGTGTCGGAGATGGATTTGAAACACAGGTTGATCCGACTGATCCAAATATGGTCTATGCGCAATCTCAATATGGTGGCCTGGTGAGATACGATAAAAAGTCCGGCGAATTTTTAGACATAAAACCTATCGAACGCGAGGGAGACCTGGCTTATCGTTGGAATTGGGATGCCCCTTTATTGATTTCTAAATACAACAATCAGCGATTGTATTTTGCTGCTAATGTTTTATTCCGAACAAATGATCGTGGCAACAGCTGGAAAGTAATCAGTGGGGATCTGAGTAGAAATATTGACCGGAATAAATTGATGGTCATGGATAAAGTGTGGAGTATGGATGCTATTGCTAAAAATGGATCTACAGATGTTTATGGAAATATTACAAGCATTGCGGAAAGTCCTTTTGATGAAAACACCTTGCTGGTAGGTACAGATGATGGATTGATTCAAATTACAACTGATGGTGGAACCCAATGGACAAAAGTGGACAACATACCCGGAGTTCCTGAACGCAGCTATGTTCATCAAATCATTGCTTCATTGCATGACAGGAATACCGCTTATGTTGTGTTTAATCATCATCGTTACGGCGATTTCCATCCATATGTTTTTAAAACTACGGATCTGGGAAAAACATGGAAAGCAATTCATTCAAATTTACCGGCGAGAGGTTCAATTTATTCCATTGCTGAAGATCATGTGAATTCAAATTTATTATTTGTCGGTTCCGAGTTTGGTGTGTTTTTTACTATAGATGGAGGAATGAAGTGGATACAACTCAAATCCGGCCTGCCAACCATAGCCGTCCGTGATATTGAAATTCAACGAAGAGAGAATGATTTGGTACTGGCTACTTTTGGAAGAGGATTTTATGTATTGGATGATTATTCTCCTTTACGGAGTATCAATAAATCAGAACTTGAAAAACCTGCGCAGATATTTCCGGTTAAGGATTCATGGATGTTTGTAGAATCTGTACCTCTCGGAGTTCGTGGAAAGGGATTTCAGGGGGAAAGTTTTTATACCGCACCCAATCCTAAACCTGCTGCAGTATTTACCTACTATTTAAAAGAAGATATTAAAACGATAAAAGAAAAGCGCCGCGAAGCAGAAAAGGAAAAATATAAAAATAAAGAAATGGTGTATTATCCAAGCAAAGATTCCATGCGTCTGGAAGATGCACAACCCGCACCTCATTTGTTGTTCATCATCAGCGATGAAAACGGAAATGAAATCAGACGATTAAAAGCTGCTGCAAAAAAAGGATTGAACAGAATCAGTTGGGATTTCCGGTATGCGCCATTTGGTCCTGTAGATCTGGGTTCTTTCGATGAATCATTTGTTTTTAATTCACAGGAGAGTGGATACATGGCCCTCCCGGGAATGTATAAAGTTTCACTGAGTAAATTCGAAGATGGAAAATATACTGAGCTGGTACCGGCGCAGAATTTTAAGGTGAATGCATTAAATGTTTCGTCACTGCCTGCGGTGGATAAAAAAGCACTCGATACATTTTGCAAAAAAGTTGCAGAACTCCGAAGGGTAACTGCTGCAACAGATTCCTACAGATCGGATATGGTTGGTAAATTGAAATATATCAAACAAGCCATACTGCTAAATCCGAAAGTGTCATTAAGCATTTCGGAGCAGATCCATGGTCTGGAGAAACGATTGAACGAAGTCAATGTCAAATTAAATGGAGACGCAAGTATTGCAAAACGAGAATTTGAAACCTTGCCATCAGTCAATGGTCGTATTGGTAATATAGTCGGAGGACTTTGGAGTACTACGGCTGCTCCAACTCAAACCTATATGAATTCCTATGATCTTGCTAAAAAAGAATTCAAGGAAGTATATCAGGAAATAAAAATGATTTCCGACGACATGCAAAAATTAGAGCGGACTCTGGAAATGCAACAGACACAATATACACCGGGTCGATTGCCGGAATGGAAGGGAGAGTAGTAGTTAGTTTTCAGTTTCCAGCGGTCAG
>JBGAWX010000156.1:0-8432 GCA_044227375.1 Saprospiraceae bacterium | reverse complement strand
GTTACTTCGGGTGCTGAAACGATTTCTGTTTATTAAAGAAATTTTAATTGACAAGTTACAGTTTAATAAATTTTTGGGACCAGCCATAGTTTCTGTTGGACGAATCTATGATATAATAGATTCCCGATTGTAGATCTTGGATGTTTAGTTCAGTGTTTTTTATATTTATTAAATCAAAGATCTTAATTCCGGTACTATTATAAATTTTAAAATCTCCATAAGTTTCTTTTGAAATATGAAGAAGTTCATTTGTTGGGTTGGGAAAAATTCGAAAACCATTATCTAAAAGAATGGGATCATCATCAGCAACTAAGTTTTTACAGGTCGTATTATCCGCTGGATTTTTATCCAATTCTAAATCCGGTGTTGCAACCCGAAGGCAAATTGCAAAACTATTCAGATTTGAGGTTCGTGCTTTGGTGCCACCGCCTCTTAAAATAACGGACTCGCCAGGCAGTAATTCATTGAAATGATTATGGTTGTAAAAAATATGAAGACAATTGATCCCATCATATATATCTGAGTAAACAGAAAAATAATTCACAGGCTTTGTATCATGGTTGGTTATTTTGTATTCAAAGCCAAAGCTGACTTCATACAATTTTAAACCTGAAGGATAGGAGTCTACCAAGGTCGATTTGAATCCTGTCTGTTTAAATTCAGAAATTCCAAGATCCTTATTTAATTCTGGTAATTTATCATTGAGATCGATACCTACCAAAAAGTTATTGTAAATTCCGTAGTCAATTGTTCCGGAGAGTAGTATCGAACCTTCATCTACTGCCAGATGTGATGGATAAGTATTTTTTAGACTGCTAAGTGATATAGATCTGTTATTTGTGGATTGGAAATTATCGAAAATATAAAGAAGGTTCATTCCGGATTTGTTCTGGCCGATAAAATAGAATTGATTTTTAAAATTAAAAAATTCCGAAACAAAACTCAGGTTCAGTGAGTCAGAAATGGATAATTTGTTTTTTCCATCTGCTTCGATTCGAATTAATTGGTGATCTCTATCAAGGACATAAATCCTGGAGTTGTAAAATTCTATTGATTGCAATTTGTTAAATCCATTTGAAACCAGGTAGTCTCCGGTAAATATATCGTAATGGTGGATTTCTGAACTGGTGATATAAAAGAATTCATCCGGTCCAATAATTTTAAAATCTATAATCTTTTGATTGAATTCAACATACTTCTCAATTACACAATTGGAACTTAGATACAAAATTTTATCAGCAATGGATACTACAAGTTTACCATTTGGAAACTGACCAATACGAAAATTTTGAGAACCGGATAAGTTGTCAATAAAAAATGGATCGGTAATGTTAATTTGACAAAGAACCTGTCCTTGAACATTCATTTTAATAATGAATGCAGACCGGATCGCCGGGACATCATCTGCCGCCCATTCTTCTCCGATAGCATAAAAGCTGGTTTCATCAATGCGCAAAATCTGGGTGAAAAAACTAAAGCCTAGATCATAAAAGCTGGTATCCCAGAGTTTTTGCTGGCTGGCAGAATATCCACAGATGAATGCACTTCCGCAAGGTTCGGAAAGTCCGCCGGCTACATGTACAATTCCATGATTTGAAATGCAATTGATCTGAGGTGCTTCGTTGGGAAACACCAGGTGTATTAATGGCTGGGACTGTCCAGCGCAACAAAATAGAAGAATAAGGAATAGAGGTATACATGCTTTCATACGAATATTTTAAAATAAAAAAACGTCTGAAAGCATGATTTGCAAGTTGAATTCTCGATTATTATGTCATGTCTTACAGCTTTATCAGACGTAAACTTGCCAACAATCCTTTATTGGAATAAAAACTTGCAGTATAAATTCCTTCAGACAATGAATTACCAATTTCTAACGGATCCCCGGTATAACCGATCATGATCGTTTCAATAAGCCTTCCTGTTAAATCAGATATTTGCAGTTTAATTTCTTCCTTCAGGTTAGTATTAATGTATACCTGGGTTTTATCTTTGAATACAGTTGGATAGATAGCGAAATCAATATTTGCTTTTACCAATTTTGTACTCACCGGGCTTCCTTCAGTAATCAAAAAAGCATCCAGTGCAGCTTCAACCAAATGTCCCGGATTGTCATCGGCAGTTTCTGCGATAAAGTATACGGAATCCAGTTTTTGTGTCAGGCTTTTAATATTGAATTTATCTTCTTTACTCCAGCTTGGATTGCTCTGGGTAATTTGCCGAATGAGAAAAGTATCTTTACCGGAAACTAATTTGAAACTCATTTTATCATTCGGGGTGTTATTACCGCCTGCATTTGCAAACCAATAATAATAATTCAGCAAAGGTTGATTATAACTTGTAAGATCCATCAAGGGACTTATAAGAATCGTATTGCCTCCATCGACATCGTCTGCGGAAGGATCTGTTGAACCATTTCCAGTTACATAACATTCATCGCCATAATCTCCCTGTATATCCAATTCTGTTTGAACGACATTGCCGTTGAGCACGGTTCCAAGGGGCTCTGCACGGACCCATTGTCCGGTACCCGCTGAACTTTTGACGGCCCAACCCAAGTCAAAAATAAAATCATCCTGATATCCTTTTTCTATTAAGACAACAATCTCTGATGAAGGATTGAGCGAATTATAAATTTCGGCTTTATGCAAGTATCCCCATTTTCCCACAATCAAATTGTATGGATTGACATCCTGAATAATGACAAGACTGGTGGCTCCATCAGTGCCTGTTGTTGATTCAACTGTTCTGGTATTGTTCTGCACAAGTACGTGGGCACCTTCTATTGTTTGTAAGGTGTTCTTATCTTTTACAACAATACGTTGAGTTACATTCTGAATTTTTAAAAGTTTGACATCTTTAATGGTTAGTACTCCGTTTTGGAGTTCTACCTGATAAGTAGCAGGTATGTAATCCGGATGTGAGTATGTGACTTCATAAGTTCCTGCAGTAGCATATCCGGTTTTATATTCTCCTTTGAGATTGGTTTGTTCATTGTTTAATCTGGGCGCTGTAATTTTTACCACAACATTTGAAATGGGAACATTAGTAAGACTGTCACTAACTTTTCCTTCCAAATAACATGCTCTCACATAGTCAGGCTTGATTACAAACAAACCACCTTCAATGTCAGAAGCTACAATAGTTCCACTTGGTAAAAAGGGACTCACTCCCCAACATCCATGAAAACCTGTTTGATTTTCAAAATAGGTATCGACAGAACCTACTTCTATTAAATTATCTGGTTTATGAGCATCGATGATTTTTACTCCGTCAGTATAATATGAAGTTATGAGATATCCATTGAGATATCTTGTATTGTGTGGGATCACTCCGGTTCCTTCGGTATCCTTTGGCCTCCATTCATCCAACAACCGGATGTTGTTTAAATCGGAGATATCATATGAAGCTACATAAGCATCATTTCGTTCATCGGTTGTAAAAATATATCTAGAGTCATCTGATGTCCAGCAATTGTGTGTAAAAGAAAAGGGTGTCGGTATAGTAGCCAATTCAACAGGATTGCTTTTATCTTTCACATTCCAAACTGAAACGATACCCTGGTAAATGTCGGCTGACCACATGGTATCCTTTTTCAAATACATATCATGGCAATATCTTTTGGTTTCTGATCCTAAAAACTGAGGATTTTCAGGATCTGCGTTCAAATCGAAAAACAATACACCCTGCCAGGGTGTGCATCCGTTCAAACAGAGTATGCCTTTTTCATCTACGAATACCGTATGACAGGTCGTGATGTTTGCCGTTTGATTGTTTGCTGTAATGTTTGTTGTCCAGAATTTGCTGGTAATGTTAGTTGGTGCATTCTTCATATTGACAATGATAACACCGTCTGATTTGCTGTCAGTAACCGCATAGATATAGTCCTTATAAAAGAATACTTCTCTCCATATCGTATTTACGCCATTTACCCTTGCTCGTTCAATGGGTTTACTCGGATCTTCCAAACTATAGATTACAAGAGCAGTGGTTGTACCCAATGCAGCGTATTCAATTCCATTTTTATCCACATAATGCCAGATGCCGCTTCCGGCACCCGGAACATGAGCTACAATTTTCATATTGAGATCTCCGCTTTGGGAAAACAGTGAATGAATTAGAGAAAGAAGCAAAACAAGAAGTCCGTATTTTTTCATTTTCTAAATTTAAATTCCGGCAAAATTAAGGCTATTCGGAAGATTATTTCAATTTTAACTAAACTTAGGCTAAAGGTTAAAGGTTGGAGGCCGGAGGTGTTTCAATGAGCATTGAAAAATAAGCAAGAAGCGATGGATGACTAGTCAATTGACACCATATGTAACATACTGTTTCAGCAGCCGGGAAGAAACCCTTCCCATTCCCGTCCGACCCAGTCATCTTCAAGGACGGGCGGTCAGTAGGGCGAGAAAGCGGTATGGCGGAATAGAAGAGAGTAGAAGGGAAGAAAGTCAAACATTAAAACAGTTAATCAGATAGACTTAAAGTAGAAATCATCATTTCAAATTTTGCGCATCAAAGCTTTTCAATGCGTTCAGTCTGTGTAATTTTTCCTTTTTCATCAAGTATTCTTAGTACATAAATACCCGGCAGTATATTTTTTGTAAACTCCATAATGTATTGCTTGCCTAGTACAGGCATGAATTGGTAACAATAAACTTCTTTTCCTTGCATATCGCTAATGTGAATTGTGTAATCGTCGTTTTTTGTAACGCGACTTAAAAAGTAAAGTACTTCATTAGCAGGATTGGGATACAATTCAAATGCTTTTATTTTTCCATCATCGACATCTTTTGTTTTTACGGTATTCTGACATCCCGGTACGAGACAACCAAAGCTATCAACTTTTACGATCCAGGATTTGGAAGTGTTGATACCTTCGATCCAACTGAATCCTGTCAGATAAAAACCTCCGTCAGAAGCCTTGGCAATATTAAAGAATTGTTCGGTAGATCTATCTGAATTATTGATAGTCCTGGACCACATACTGTCACCTTGTGCTGAAAACTTTACCAGATAACCATCACCCTTTTTTCCTGCTTCTGAAAAAATAGTTCCTGAACAAATGTAATTATTTGATGAATCCTCGACACAATACCTGATTTCACCATCATAAATCTTTAATATTCGTTTTGTCCAATTAATTGTACCTTTGGAATTCATGTTTATAAGTAAAATAACCGAAAACTGATCACCAAAAAAGTCGGAGTTGTACGAATCTCCAACTAATAATAAAGATCCATCAGTTTGTACAAAAATATTAAATACACCTTCTAAATAATCAAGAGAAGGAATTTGCTTTTTCCAAAGTAATTTACCTTCAGGACTGACTTTGATAATGAGAGCATCATGATTGAGATCATTTTTCTTCACAATACCACAAACGTAGATATTTCCAGAATCATCTTCCACACTATTATATAGAATGGGAAAATGAGTGGAGTCCAAAATTTCAATGTAAGATATCTTATTACCCAGGCTATCGGAAAGATAAAATATTCCTTTACATGCTATTAAGCTTCCTGATTTTCTAACAAGTGCATCATTTCCACAGAGAACAAGATTAGAATTTCTTAACTTATTGATATTATAAAATGCAGGACTATTGAAAGATGTTCGGAATTCTCTTGTCCACAAAGTGTCTAAGGATAAATTTAATTTGGCAAACCAGGAGATTTCAGATGTATCCTTATGAATAGATTTGGATCCTGAGATATATACATTCTGATCCAACATTTTAGCATCCGAAATAATTATTTCATTAATTGTATCCAGGAATATATCACTTGTTATTAAGTTACCATTATTATTTATAGTATTATAAGAGCATGCTCCACCATACCGGTTAGAAAATACAGTATTAGTAAAGGCAATCAAGGTGTCCGGGTTTAATTCGATTAATGGATGATAAATGCCATCAACATTATTCTGAACGGATGGCAAAACAGTATTAAAATAATTTTGACAATAAATACATAAGCTATTAGACGAGATAAGGAGATAAGAAATTAATTTATTCATAGTAAAATTACGGCAGGGAATTTTTTTCGTTTGGAAAGATAATGATCAATTTTTAATGAACCGTCGGATTTCAATTTTTTTTTCCGGATTTCTAATTCTCAAAAGGTTAATGCCATTTGTCAGAGATTACCGTCGGGACAACCATTCAACAGCCTAATAATTCAACATTTTTTCCTCTAAAAGCCCGCATAAATAAGCTTTGCTACTTCCATTCTCTGAATATCTTTGCGCTTTAAAGACAAACGATATGGGAGAAGTACTTATTCAATACAATCAGAAGGTTTGTATTGTCACCATTAACAGGGAGCAATCCATGAATGCATTGAATCACAATGTAATCAGTGAATTGCATTCGGCAATTGATGAAGTGCAGGATAAAATCAATGAACTTCATGGACTGATCATTACCGGCGCAGGATCAAAGTCCTTTGTTGCAGGTGCAGATATTTCCGAATTCGTTGGACTTTCAAGAAAAGAGGGAATCGCATTGGGACGAAAAGGTCAAAGCTTGTTTTCTGAAATTGAGAAATTAAACATTCCGGTAATCGCTGCTGTGAATGGTTTTGCTTTAGGTGGTGGTTGTGAACTGGCGATGGCTTGCCACATCAGGGTTGCAGGCACGAATGCAAAATTCGGGCAACCTGAAGTCAATCTGGGCTTGATTCCTGGATACGGAGGAACACAACGATTGATCCATTATATTGGAAGAGGAAAAGCAATAGAAATGTTGATGACCGGAGATATGATTTCAGCGGATGAAGCTTATCGATTGGGTCTGGTGAATCATGTGGTTGAACCGGGCAAAGAAATTGAGAAATCCATGGAAATCATTGAAAAGATTGCAAAGAAAGCACCATTGGCCATTCAAAAAATAATCAAAATCGTCAATTCTTATTTTGATTATGAATTACCCGGTTATGAATCGGAGTTGGATTCATTTGGTCAACTGATGATATCTGAGGATGTAAAAGAAGGAGTCGATTCTTTTCTAAACAAACGCAAGCCGGCATTTACAGGTAAGTGAAATTATGTTCGACTATCACGCTGACAAAGAGCGGTATTTCCACATGCAGTATCTGACTGCAAAAGATTTTATTATTCCATTCTTAGAATCCATCAGACCTTTTAAAAATCAGGATCGAATTTTGGAAATAGGTTGCGCTGAAGCTGGCGTATTAAAAGCCTTTCTGGAAAAAAATTTGTTTTGTTTTGGAATTGACTTGAATCCAAATCGAATCGAAACTGCAAAACGTTTTCATGCGGAAGCTTTTGAAAATGGCAATATAAAATTCATTTCAAAAAATGTGTATGACATCAATGTGGATACAGACCTGCAAGGAAAGTTTGATATCATCATATTGAAGGATGTCATCGAGCACATTCCGGAGCAAGAAAAATTCATCCCGGTTTTAAAAACGTATTTGAATTCAGGTGGGCTTATTTTTTTTGGATTCCCTCCCTGGCAAATGCCATTTGGCGGGCATCAGCAGATGTGTACTTCAAAATTATTAGCCAAACTTCCATGGATACACTTGTTGCCAAAATCCATTTACAAAAAACTTTTTGTCTGGGGCAAACAAGAAGAACTGGCTATAAAGGAATTTTTAGAAATTAAAGATACTGGAATTTCCATAGAGCGATTTGAACGCATCATGGCCCAATGTAATTTACAAATAAAAAAACGCGTCCTGTTTTTTACCAATCCAATTTACAAATTCAAATTCAACTTGGAGCCTAGAATCTTACCATCGATTATATCAAAAATTCCTTTCATCCGAAATTTCTATACCACGGCGGCATATTATATCATTGGGGAACGGGAAGAATGAAAAAATGAAAAAGTGAAAGAATGAAAAAAGGGAAGAAGGGAAGAATGAAAGTGTAAATTTCAAATCCTAATTTCTTAATTCTTTAATTCCTTCATTCTTTAATTTATTTTTATCCACCGCAGAAGGTCTTGAATTTTTTGATATACATTTCCCATAGATCTTTTTGTTCTTTCACTTCATCATCATCGCAGAAATCCGTAATCTCAAGAATGGTCTCATTGGTGATGTCGGTTTTGTAGATGCGGAATTGAAGAAATTCTTCACCATCGCGGTCATTCCATTGGTATTTGACCAGTTCTTCTTCCACATCGACCACAAGAGTCGCTTCCTCATGATCGCCTTCCCAGTCAAAAATGTAATGGTCACCAATATTATCCACATGGTCACAAAACCATCTCACCATGCAAGTGGGCTGTGTAACGAATATATATAAAGTCTGTGGGGACGATTTAAATATGTAATCTACTTGAAATTGAACTCTTGCCATTAGGTTTTTTTGGTCTTTGTCATCTAGCCAAATACTCACATGAAGCGGCAATATTAAAATTGTTTGAATATTTTTTTGTTAAATCCTGAACTTTTTTT
>JBGAWX010000155.1:0-8529 GCA_044227375.1 Saprospiraceae bacterium | reverse complement strand
AACAAACATGAGCAGTCATTATTACAACGCTCCGGATCTTGCCAAATTTGGGGCTATTGGCGAATTTAAGAAAGATGTGGCGGATAAATTTTTTGCATGGTATGGTGAAGTATTCAATGAAGGAGAATTGAGTGCGAGGGAAAAGTCAATTATTGCATTGGCTGTTGCACATGCTGTTCAATGCCCATATTGTATTGATGCATACAGCACAGATGCAGTGGAAAAAGGATACAGTCCGGCACAAATGATGGAAGCCGTTCATGTAGCTGCTGCAATTCGAGGAGGTGCATCACTGGTTCATGGAGTGCAAATGATGAACAAAGTGAAAGAAATTTCAATGTAATCAGATTCGCTAAATTTCAATAATCACTTCAATTAATTAAAGCGTGAAGAGTTTAAAAGCCATGCAGCATGCTCTTGCGAATGCAGGATATCAAATCGATGTGTTGGAACATCAGGCAAGTCTTACACCATTTGGTGAAAAATTAAAAGAGTCCGGTTTATTTCCATTGAAGCCAAATCAACTTGAAATTTTTCAAATCAACATTGGAAAAATGTGCAATCAAACCTGCAAGCATTGTCATGTCGATGCAGGACCTGATCGCAAAGAAATTATGACCAAAGAAACTATGCAGATGTGTATTGATATACTGGAGAGTAACCCACAATTTAATGCAGTGGATCTTACCGGTGGTGCACCAGAGATGAATCCCGGGTTTCGTTGGTTTGTAGAAGAAATAAGTAAACTGAACAGGCACATCATGGTGCGTTGCAATTTGACCATCATTCTGGCGAATAAAAAATATCATGATCTTCCTGAGTTTTATAAGCAACACAAAATCGAAGTAATTTCTTCACTCCCTTTCTATTCAAAAGATCGTACCGATAAACAAAGAGGAGAAGGTGTATTTGAAGATTCAGTGCTTGCTTTAAAAATGTTGAATGCCGTAGGATATGGAAAAGAAGGCAGCGGATTAAAATTGAATTTGGTCTATAATCCTGCCGGAGCATTTCTTCCAGCTAACCAATACATACTGGAAAAGGAATTCAAACAATCTCTCAAGAAAGATCATGATATAGAATTCAATAACTTATTTACGATTACGAATATGCCGATAAGCCGGTTCCTCGATTATTTGTTGGTATCCGGTAACTATGAAAACTACATGAACAAATTAGTGCAATCTTACAATCCCATTGCTGCATCAAACGTCATGTGCAGAAATACCTTAAGCATCGGATGGGACGGAACCATTTACGATTGTGACTTTAATCAAATGTTGGATCTAACAGTAAATGGAAATTCAAAAAACATTCGTGATTTTAATCTCGCTGAATTGCAAAACCGGAATATTGTAATCAACCAGCATTGCTACGGGTGTACTGCAGGATCGGGAAGCAGTTGCGGAGGAGCGGTGGTTTAGGGAAATTAAAAATTAAAAATTACGAATTACGCCTGTCTGCCGCAGGCAGGAATTACGAATGTTATTTTAATTTCTAACGAACATCTAACAACTAAAAGCTGATTACTCAATACCTCCGATTTGAATCATCATGCTGCAATTATTTCTAAATCTTTATTCAACCAGGTTTGTTGGTATATCTGTTTATTGTAAATTCAAATATGATCTCGGATTTGTAGTTTTGCGGGGATTTGCCAAAGTATGGAACAATGAATGAATGTTATATAGTTGACGGAATCAGAACTCCCATTGGAAAATTCGGTGGAAGCCTTGCTCCCATCAGAGCAGATGACCTTGCGGCCTTTGTAATTGCTCAATTGATGAAACGCCATGAAAATATTCCTTCCGAACAAATAGACGATGTGATTCTAGGTTGCGCCAACCAGGCAGGCGAAGACAACAGGAATGTAGCCCGGATGGCCGCTTTACTCGCTGGCCTATCCTGGAAGGTTCCGGGTGAAACGGTGAATAGGCTTTGTGCCTCTGGACTCGCAGCGGCATGCAATGGATATAGGGCCATTGCAACTGGAGAAGGAGATTTGATCATCTCAGGGGGAGTAGAACACATGACCCGCGCTCCTTGGGTGATTTCTAAAACATCTATGCCATTTGGCAGAGATGCTGAAATGTTCGATAGCAGTTTCGGATGGAGATTCATCAATCCAAAAATGAAGAAACTTTATGGTACTGAAGCAATGGGTGAAACTGCAGAAAATCTCGCTGCACGATACAAGATCAAACGTGAAGATCAGGATCAGTTTGCCCTTCATAGTCAAATGAAGGCAACAAAAGCGCAGCAAACCGGAAGATTGGGAAAGGAAATACAGGCCATCGAAATTCCTTCCGGTAAAAATGAATCAATACTTTTCAGTAATGATGAATTTATTAAATCGAATACTACCATCGAAGGCTTATCAAAATTAAAACCTGCATTTAAAAAGCAAGAAGATGGGGGTACCGTAACAGCAGGGAATGCATCCGGATTGAATGATGGTGCTTCTGCAATATTACTTGCGTCCGAATCTGCAATCAATAAATACAACTTTAAACCCATTGCGAAAATAATTTCTGCTGCAGTTGCCGGAGTAGAACCTGGAATTATGGGTATCGGTCCGGTTCCTGCATCTGCATTGGCATTAAAGAGAGCTGGACTCACCATGGACGATATGGATGTTATCGAATTGAATGAAGCATTTGCAGCACAAGTGTTATCCTGTTTAAAAGAATGGAATCTAAGTTGGGATGATCCAAGATTGAATCCAAATGGAGGTGCAATTGCATTGGGCCATCCATTGGGAATGTCCGGTGCGCGTATTTTATATTCTGCGGCATTGGAATTGCAATTGAAAAATAAAAAATATGCACTGGTTACAATGTGCATTGGAGTGGGGCAGGGTTACGCGTGCGTGATAGAGGGAATTAAAAATTAAAAATTACGAATTACGCCTGCCTGCCGCAGGCAGGAATTACGAATAATGTCGCATTAAACAAATAAATTTATTCATTTTCTAAGATCAATCGTCGGTGGTCGGCGGTCCATGGTCGGCGGTCAATTTTTATTCATGAACAAGAAAGTACAATTTCTCAGAAGCGAATACATTCCTCTCATCAAACAATTGGATCCCAATGCTGAACGCAAATGGGGCAAAATGAATGTACATCAGATGATCGAACACATGTCCTATGCTGTTAGAATGTCGAATGGTAAGGATGTGTATGCTGGTATTCTTACGCAGGAAGAAAAACTTCCCAGGTTTCAGTCCTTCATCATGTCGGATACACCCTTTAAAGAAAACACTAAAAACATCTTACTTCCAGAAGAACCTTTGGAAGTGCGGTTTGAAAATATACAAGACAGCATCAACGAATTGGAAAGTGAGCTGAATGATTTTTTTAAAAAATTTGAATCCGATAAATACCAAACGATTCGCAATCCATTTTTTGGGGATCTGAATTTTGAACAATGGGTTGCTCTGTTGTACAAGCATTGCTGGCATCATCTGAACCAGTTTGGTGTGACGCAGCCAACGTAAGGAGTAGACTTCTTAGGTTTGTGATCATGCATGATGCGTAAGCAAAACCTGATAGGTCTAAAAATTGAAAGGTTTTTTTTAATAAATGATATATCAAATATGAGTTCAGTAAAATTAAAAAATTACGCATTGGGTGCATGGATGGAAGGAGAAGGGGATGGCCAGATCTTATATCATGCTGTCAATGGAAATCAAATTGCAATGGCTTCGAGTAAAGGGCTGGATTTTGGAGCCATGTTGCATTATGCAAGAACGGTTGGAGGTCCTGCTCTTCGGAAGATGACTTTCCAGGAAAGAGGTCGAATGCTTAAAGCACTTGCATTGTATCTCACGGACATCAAATTGAAATACTATCCGATCAGTTATCAAACCGGTGCAACAAAAACCGATAGCTGGATCGATATCGATGGTGGAATCGGAACGTTGTTTGCGTATTCTAGTCTTCGAAGAAAATTTCCGAATCAAACATTTTTTGTAGATGGTGATACGATACCACTTTCTAAAACCGGAAGCTTTATTGCCCATCACATCATGGTGCCGAAAGAAGGTGTTGCAATTCACATCAATGCATTCAATTTTCCAGTATGGGGAATGCTTGAAAAAATTTCTGTGAATTTATTAGCAGGTATGCCTGCTATAGTAAAACCTGCTACGATTACATCTTTTCTTGCAGAAGCTGTTGTGAAAGATATTATTGCTTCTGGTATTTTACCTGAGGGATCATTGCAGTTGATATGCGGATCTGCTCAAAATATTTTAGATCATATAGAAAGTCAAGATGTAGTCACCTTCACAGGTTCCGCATCTACTGGTAGAATGTTAAAGTCTCATCCTCGGATACTATCTGAATCAGTTCCGTTCAATATGGAAGCGGATTCACTGAATGCCTGTATTCTTGGTGAAGATGTAAAGCCGGGTTCTGCCAATTTTGATATTTTTATCAAAGAAGTACATCGCGAAATGACTGCTAAGTGCGGACAAAAATGTACAGCAATCAGAAGAATCATAGTTCCTGCTGCATTAGTAGAAGATGTACAGATTGCACTATCACAGCGATTGAAAAAAACAATTATAGGTAATCCGGAGAATGAAGAAGTACGAATGGGTGCACTCGCTGGTAAAACACAGCAGGCAGAAGTCATCGAACGGGTGGCACAACTTGCATCGTTTACACCAATTGTATTTGGTAGTTTGGATAAGGTGGAGTTGGTTGGAGCTGATGCTAAATCGGGTGCATTCTTATCTCCGATTCTAATGATCAATCACAAACCATTCGAACATAAACTCACACACGAACTCGAAGCCTTTGGTCCAGTGAGTACCATATTGCCTTATGATAAAATTGAAGAAGCTGTTGAAATTTCTAAACTCGGAAAAGGATCATTGGTATCATCGATCATAACTCAGGATGAAAATATAGCAACAACATTTGCACTTGGTGCTGCATCTTATCATGGTAGAATATTAATTTTAAATGAAACGTGTGCAAAAGAAAGTACAGGACATGGTTCACCGATGCCGATGTTGGTACATGGAGGTCCAGGTCGTGCAGGCGGTGGTGAAGAAATGGGCGGGATGCGTGGCATTAAACATTATTTGCAGCGGACTGCAATACAAGGATCACCCGATATGATTACTGCAATTACCAAAGTGTATCAAAGTGGAAGTACAAAGCATGAAAGTGAAACACATGTATTCAGAAAGTATTTTGAAGAATTAAAAGTTGGGGATTCTCTCACTACTGCAAAACACACAGTCAGCGAAACCGACATCACCAATTTTGCAAATGTGAGCGGCGATAATTTTTATGCACATATGGATGCCACTGCATTGGAGGGAACCATTTTTACCGGTCGCGTAGCACATGGTTATTTTATTTTATCGAAAGCAGCGGGTTTGTTTGTTGATGCAAAAAAAGGACCAGTGTTATTGAACTATGGCATTGACGAATGTCGCTTTACAAAACCTGTCTATCCGGGTATGACCATCGGAGTAAAACTCACTGTGAAAGAAAAAGTGGATCAGGATAATTCGATAAAAATTCCAGCAAAAGATTCTACTGATCCAAATGCTGTTCAACAAGAAGTAAAATGTGGAATTGTAAGATGGTTGGTGGAAGTTTACGATCAGGATAATGAGACTGTTGCGATAGCTACAATATTGACGATGGTGAAAAAGAAATTGCTGGAATGATTATGAAATGAATGCTACTCCTCAAAATACCCCTTTCGTTCCACCTTATTCGAAAAGAAATTCAAAAAGATTACTGCAAATAACAAGAAGAGAACCGTCTGAGTGCAAACTAATAATTTTCCAAATAGTGTAATAGTATGCGGATCATCATCCATTAAATAAAATTTACGAAACTCCAGTATAAACTAAATATGTAATGAATTGATATCAATTTTGCAAAAATTCAATTGTCAGGTTTTACTCAACAACAAATTTCCCGTTCTGCAATAATTTAGTTCCATCATGAATCTGATAGAAATACATTGATGATGGAAGCATACTTATATCAATATCTTTTTTTAATCCCGAAAATCTGAATGATATTAGCAATCGTCCATTCTGGTCAAAACATCGAAAGATATATTTCTTTTGAGATAGATCAGTATTGTTCAGATAGATAGTGATATGATCTTGGGCAGGATTGGGATAGACCAAGAACAAGTGATCAATTTTTTCCTTTTCCTTATTGACAGCAGTAGTACAACCAGGCACCACACAACCGTTACTATCTGTCTTGACGATCCATGCTTTAGAGCTATTATCGCCTTTTATCCAATTGTAGCCCGTAAGATAATATCCTCCATCATAAGCCGGGGCTATGTTAAAGAATTGCTCCGGTACATCGTCCCTGTGACTGAAGATCCTCGTCCAGATACTGTCTCCTTGTGCACTAAATTTATACATATATCCATCACCATTGCTGTTTTCGTCTTTCCAAATGGTGCCACCACAAACAAAATCTCCATTCTTGTCCTCAACACAATTCCAAAAACCTGCATTATATTCCTGCATAATTCTTTTCTGCCAGTTAATATTCCCCTCTTTGTCGATATTTATCAACAAAGTGTAAGTAGGATGATGCTCCCAGACATCAGCAATTTTTGAACTTCCCAGTAATAAAAGACTTCCATCTTGTTGTTCTCTGATAATACTTACCCCTTCACTATATACAGTAGATGAAATTTCTTTACGCCATAGTATATTACCAATTGAGTCAAATTTATATAATAGTATATCTCCATTCAATGTCGTTCTGCTAATTAGTCCACAAGCAAAAATACTTCCATCCGAAACTTGTGTGACACCTGAAAATCCTTCCAATGATTGAGGATCTGGTTTATTAATATGAATATATTTTATAACATTTCCCAGACTATCGGCGAGTAGAATTATCGCATTGTTTTTATCCAAATAAGTGCCTCCGGTGCGTCTATTGTGATTATCGGATCCTACCATTACAATATTGCCGTTTTTCAACTGAATAATTTTTCCAAATACCGGTGAGTTATAATTGGTTTTAATAACCCTGGTCCAGACTGTATCCATATTGTAATTCACTTTGCCATACATCAGACTACTACCGGTATCCTGCAGCACAAATTTGGTTCCACATAATAAAAACCCAGAATTTGTTTTGAAGGCATCATAAATCCATAAAGGATTTATTGAATCCAGAAATATCTGATTAAAAATTAGCTTACCTGTTTTATCTATTTTGCTTACACTTGCAGAGGATCCATAGACAAATTTGTGTATAGTAGAAGTGAAAGTATTAATGTTTTCATTCACTTCAATTGCCGGGTGAAATATTCCTTCTACATTATTATCATTTGATGGAATAATTAATTCATATTGATATTGAGCAAGGCAGTTATTAAAACCAAAAAGTAAAATAATATTTATCATATTGCGCATAACCATAAATTAAATATAAAAATGATCACCGGGAAGCTAGACTCTCCCGGTGATCATAACGGTTGTTTTTATTGTTTAATTCCTCTGGCAACTGAAATAATCTTGCCGTCATTTTTTAAAACAACAGTAAAAATGGTTTCCGGCCAATTGGGTAGATTAATATTAAATACCTGCCAGGCTTGAGTCACTTTTAATTGTTGTAAAATTTTTCCTTCCATTGATAAAAGCATAATTTCAGCATCCACGCTAGGCGTAGGCTGCGCCTACGTCTTTGTGTCAGGCAAAATCCGTTTGGCAAATTATTAATGGTTTGTAGGATCATGATATTATTTCTTAATAAATTATTTGTAATCATTGCGATAGTCACAAATATAATTCATTTAAAATCCTATTTTCATAGCATGTTTTGGTAAACAAAGTTTACCTATCACCACGACGTAGGCAGAGTCTACGCCGAACGTGGAGAGTGAAGAAGCAGAAGGAGCAATCTACTAATTTCAATTTTTTTTACTGGACTCAAATTTCACTCCTCAAAATACCCCTTTCGTTCCACCTTATTCGAAAAGAAATTCAAAAAGATTACTACAAATAATAAGAAGAGAACCGCCTGAGTGCAAACTAATAATTTTCCAAATGGTGTAACAGGATGCAAATCGCCTAATCCAAGGGAGGATGCTGTTGTAAAACTAAAATAAATGGAATCATACCATTGATTCATGGGCAGATTCAAATGATTGCCTGATGCATAGAAAACTGCAAATGCAAGAATGATTTCGATGTAATTTAAAAACACGAGCAACATCGACCTTCGATAGGAGCGTGATCGTGTAATCGAGTCTGAAGCAAATATTAAAAACGGAATGTACAGTATGGTTTCCAATACCAGCCAGACCTGCAACCAAAAAAAGAAGCTGTTATGTTCTAATTGAAATTTCAGAATAATAACCGGAAAACAAACTTTGAATAAGACAAGTGCATCCACCGCCAGATCTTTATAGTGTGTTCCCTTTCTTTCAAAATAATGTTTAATATAACTTCCCGGAAATAGAAACTGCGAAAGGGCTAATAACAATCTTACAATTTTTTCAAGTCCAATATCGTCATGG
>JBGAWX010000154.1:0-8544 GCA_044227375.1 Saprospiraceae bacterium | reverse complement strand
TGAGGTTTTACATGATATCCTTTTAAATCTGAAGGCAGGTATTCTTTGTCAGGATGAATGAAAGGAATTCCTTTACGTTCGTCATAGTTCGGAGGATGAAACAAAGGGGAGTGTCCCAAAGCATTGGATATATTGCATACCAATTCCATATGCAACATTTCCTGGATGAGAACAGATGAAATCAGTTTGGCAGCTTCGGGATATTCATTGTGTCTTAATGTTTTCAGGTCCTTGATGCTGTAGAGTGCAGTGGAATAAAGAGGTATTGTCCACAGTTCGAGGTTCAATGCATGTTGTAAATGGTGATGCAAGTCGGACTTGTTCCAGTTGTATGGATGTTTCATGATTTGCTAGTCACCGTAAAACAAATTTATTTTTTCAGGATTTGCATTCTCTTTTCAAGACTGCTTTATGCTCAGGGCTCCGGAAGGACATTTCTTTACTGTGGCGATGATCTCTTCAGACGATGCATTGTTTATTTTTACCCAGGGTCTTTCCTCAGGTTTGAAAACCATGGGTAAATTATTTTTACAATTATGAGAGTATTGACATTTGGCGGGCTGCCAGACTACTGTAATCTCCCCATTAGAATACTCCTTGATAATGTTCTTTTCCATTGCAGTATGAGATTAAGTTGAAATGTATGACTAAATGTTGTTGATGTACAATTTAAAAATCATGATCCTGCTAAAGTAGGAATTTATTTTAATAATGCACAAGGATCAGACTTTTAACAGGCCCCGGAATCCTCTTGCTGCATAATATGATTCCGCCCCGTTGTGATAAACAAAGACATGGTCGTATCTCCGGTCGCAATAAATAGCACCACCAAGTTCCCTGATTTTGGTTGGTGTTTTTATCCAACTTGAAGTCTTCAAATCGAATGCTCCAAGTTGTTGTAATTCCCGGTAATGATCTTCTGTCAAAAGTTCAATTCCCATTTCTTCTGCCATTTCTGTTGCGCTATGTTTTGGTTTATGTTCTTTTCTGGATTTTAAAGCTTCCCCATCATAACAAATACTTCTGCGGCCATTGGGACTTTCAGCAGAACAATCGTAAAAAATATATTCTCCATTTTTCTTATCAAAGCCAACCACATCCGGTTCGCCTCCCGTGCTTTCCATTTGATGAAGCGACCAAACTTTGTCGGGGTGATGTTCCAGCTTTGCTTGTACTACAGACCAGTCCATTCCTTTATGGCGATTCATATTTTTATCAAAACGAAGTTTGAGTACTTTGAATAACTCTTTTTGTTGTTTTTGTGATATAGTTTTTTTATTTCCCATGGCTATGATTTATTAATGTGTCTAAGGGACAATTATAAAAATAAGAAGGTGAAAATTCTGTTTGGCTAGGGAATGATCCAACAGAATGTTCAACCATCCTTTGTTCAATAGTCAAAAATATTAAAATAAATTCTTTCATCGAATATCCAGGACCATGTTTCCCGATCTGATTTTTAAAAAATCGGATATGAGTCAAACGTAATTCAGCATAAAGGTTTCCTTTACATAAAGGCGATCCCGACTTACAATTATTCAGATTTGTGTTCTGAGAGGCATGAATTTACCTGAGCTTTGTCGTCAGAGGAGTTATGCAATGATTTGATAAAATGATATCCGGCAATTTCATAGCCCATTCTTTTCCAAAATTTATTTCCAGCTTCATTAGTTACCCGGGAGTTTAATTCAGAGGTGAGGCAACCATTGCTGGCTGCATATTCATGAATCCAATTTATCATTAATTCTCCAATGCCTTTGTTTCTGTAATCAGGATGTACTATTACATTGTCTGGTTCGATGTGTTTGCCTGCATAGAATTTGTTCAAGATCCAAATTCCGGAAATCGCAATCAAGTTGGAATGTTCATAGACGCCTACACATTGATAGTTTGTTTCTTTGATGTCCATTAATCGTTGAATGAGAATTTCCCGGGAGGTTTTCGGATTTAAAATTTCAAGCAAGGGAAGAATGGAATCAAGATGTTCTTTCGGAATGATTTCTATTTGATACATACGGGCTGTATTTTAATGAACTGATAAAGTTTACCCTGGGAATCCAATTCAGAAATATTTTTATTGAAACGGTTTCATTGATTGTATGACATTTTTATTCCATTCACCTCGGAATACCCATTTTTAAATGAAATGCTGCCTATTTTTGTTGTGGCCATTCTGCAATTCAATACAGGAAGAAATATGTTATAGTTTTCAATAACAAATGAATTCTGAATGAATTTCCCAAATTCCAGATCCTTTCACTGCCTTATATTGGATAATTATTTTGTTGTACTTTTTTAAGTAATAAAAAAATATCCATTAAGTCTTCACCATGGTCTTTCCTATTAATCCTTAGGCTCCCACAATTGAATCTTGTTTCCTTCAAGGTCCAGAATGTGAACAAATTTTCCATAATCATAGGTCTCAATTTTGTCTAAGATGGTGACATTTTCTTTCCGAAGTTGATCTACCAGGGCTTCAAGATTTTCGACTCTATAGTTAATCATAAAGTCTTTGGTCGAAGGCTCAAAATATTTTGTGTTTTCAGCAAATGGATTCCATTGGGTTACCCCTTTTTTGGTACTGTCATCAACTTGCAGCCATTCGAAGCTTGTACCATAAGGGCTGGTCTCAAACCCAAGATGAGTTTTATACCATTCATTGATTGCACCCGGGTTTTTGCACTTAAAAAAAACACCGCCGATTCCTGTTACTTTTTTCATAATTATAGGATTGTTTTTGTGAGCTAGTATTGTCTTAAAGGCGAAGCCCAAGAGAAACGAAGTAGAGATTAGAGTTAGTGTAAGTATTGTGCGTTTCATTGCAGTTTTAAATATCAATATTTGAATTATTACCCGGGATGCGCATCATCGGGACCTTGAAGGAGCGATATTGTTAAAGAATGCATTTATATTTTCGTGCAAGGTGAATTTAAGCTTAAATTAAATTTATTTCATTTAGATTTTTATCAACTTTTTATTAAGTAGTTGGTATTTGCTTTTAATTGAGACAGTATAGATACCTGCCGGCCATGATTTGGTATCAATCATAAGTTTTGGTGCGATGCTGGTATTTGATTGGTAAATTTCTTGACCTAATGGATTAATAATGTTAACGCTGCAGGGTTCTGACATTTTTAAATCAGAGTCAAGTTGTATGTTTTCAGAAAAAGGATTGGGATATATGGACCAACTCCGGGAGTTGCTTTCCTTAATATCCTCGCTTGCTGTTGTAGTTTCACTGATAAACTTCACCGTAAGATTCGCATCTACATTTCTTGTTCCCTGCATTGGATTGCTTCCCTTCATAATGCCTTCGAGGTCAATTTTAATGATTCCTGGTGTTACATCGATAATTTCATTTCTTGAAAAATAAACGACTTTATCTTTATCATGTGTGATTATATTTTTTGTTCGGATTGCATTTGCGGGAACTACACCATCCAGCTTTGCTTCTATATCAAATTCTTCTCCAGATCTTATTTCGGTTTCTCCTGAGTAGGCTATTTGGATTTTGCCTTTTGCTGGTATTGGGATTTCCAAAGACCCAAGAATCACTGGTTGATTGTAGTTGCTGATAGTGGTTTCTTTTGAAACGGAATTTATTTTAGCATCATGATCATCATTATAAAATAGCTGCGAAGAAAACGTGGATATCAGACCATTATAGTCACTTCCAAAATTGCCACCAAGCTTTTGTGCTGTAATATAAACTTTATGAGTCCCGGCAGAAAATTCAAAGTACCTATTCAGGCTGAAATTAAGGTGCTTTAATTGACTTACTGTGTAAAAGGCAATATCACTAATTATCGGACTGTTTGGATCATCCACTTTAAGATTGTATTTCAATTCCTGATCTCCGAGCGAGATCGCAACTCCATTGAGAGTGACATAGGCTCCACCTGCTTTTTGCATTGAAATAGTTAACGAATCAATCAGCAATTCAGTGGTATTCAGTAATAATGGATATTGAATCATATTATTAATATTCACAAGTGCTTTCCCATTCTGATCCGGTATAAATTCAAGAATCATTCGGCCGACAGTTGATGCAATTCCACTTCCATCACGATCAACGAAATTGTGCGCTAAAGCATAAAATGTTTGTTGACCTTTACTCACTTTATACACCATGGTGTGACTAAAATTATTGATAAAGTTGCTGTCTACAACATTGATACCAACATTTCCAAAATTGGAAGACCACCATTTATTATCACTAACTGCGAATACTATTCTGTCTCCCCAGGTGGATTTGCATTCCCCTTCAATTTTAGCCACAATATAACCGTTACCTGGAATGTCTACAGTTTGAACACTGAGCTGATATGGTGTATCCAGTCTGACATTGACATCCTGGTGATCGAAATCAAATTGCCAACTCAATCTTTGGGCAATACCTGTGTGAGCACACAAATAGAGAGATAAAATTAATAATAGCTTGTTCATTTTAGAGAATTTATCATTTAAATAATTTTCGGAATCCAATTGAATATTGGAGAATCGATACAAAGTTACATACTGGGTTTGATTTATAATAAATTGCTAAAAACTTCTTCCTTGTATAGCATACTTTTTGTAAAGTCGTCAAAGGTCTTATAGAAATCAACATGCGTTGGCATTCCAAATATTAATATATCTTAGCAAACCATTTTGGATCCGAATTGATGAGAAGCATTATTTTTATTAATAAAGAAAGAATCATGACCTATATCTGGCTTATTGTCTTTGCAATTTGTATTATATTCCTTTTAATGTGTAGGAAAAAGGCGGACGGCGGTGCTGGTACTTCAATGGGGAAGCGTATTGAAGACTTTGGATTTTCGATTCGCGATGATAAACTTTGGTACCGGGATCAATTGGTGGAAGGTTTTGATCCTAAAACATTCAGTGTGATCGATGATTATTACGCAAAAGATGCAAAGCAGGTAATATTCTACCAGACCTATAGAGACAGCCGAAGTTATTTTCTGAGCAAGAAGCATGAATGGTTACAACTGCAGGAAGCAGATCCTGATTCATTTGTTGCATTAAGCGATGGATATGGTAAGGATAAAAGCAAAGCTTATTTTATGGGAGTGTCATTTCCTGTCAGAGATTTGACTTCATTAACGGTTCTGAACAGGCATTTTATCAAGGATGATAAGGTAGCTTATATAGAGTGCGAAGAAATCAAAGGGAGCCAGGGTAAATCATTTGAATTGATCGGTTCCATTTATGCTAAGGATGCTGGACAGGTATATTATTATCAATTGGCTTCCAGTGGTAAGCCTGATATCAAACCGATATCCCAATCTCCGCAAAATTTTAGAATCATTGATCATCCATATGCCAGCGACGGGAAGAATGTATTTTATTTTGGAGATAAGCATCCGGCCCGTTCTCCGGAAACTTTCGAAATCATTGGAAGTAGTTATGCAAAAGATAAAGAACAGGTATACTTTCAATTGAACATCATTAAGGAAGCGGATCTAAAGACATTTCAGGTGTATGCGGAAAATCAGGAATTTACAGGAGAGGGCGCTTATGCAAGAGATTCAAAGCATGTTTATTATAAAAATCATGAGATCGCCTCGGCAGATATGAATTCATTCTTTATTCTTAATGAGAATTATTCAAAAGATCGCAACCATGTATATTTCCACGAGAAAATTCTAAAGGATGGCGATGTGAACACTTTTGAAGTATTCCCACATGATATGGGCGATGCGGACGCTAAGGATAAAGGCCATCACTATCACCTTGGTAAAAAGGTGGCCCATGAGTAAGAATCTGACAGCAAGCAAAATGAAAACCAATTAAGTCCGACTGCAAGACTTTTTAACTTATTTATATCAACAATGTAACATTTTTTTTTATTCATAAAAAAGTGGTCTTTGTGTCTGGATGATCGGACTTTAAGGTATTGGTTTGGACTACCAAATAGTTCGTTGTCAAAATAAGGATTACTTTTATTCTGGAATACTTTATCTGATGCAGCGGCTAAAAATGATTCATGATGTCTGGAAGGGTAGAACTTATACCGCGGTTCAAGTAAAACTGAATTTAAGTTAAACGAACATTAAGGATTAATTTTAGTTTGATGGAAATGCTAGTAGCGTTTCGATAAATTCCAAAAACTAATTTTTCGTCTTGTCCAAAAACCAAGTTTTTCATAAAGCCCTATTGCGTTTTTATTCGTATCGGCAACATGTAAGTATGGAATTTTATTTTTGCTAAATATCTTATCACTTGTATAAGCAATCAACTGTTTAGCATAGCCTTTTCCTAAATGTCCGGGATGTGTTACCACTGCACTTATTTCCGTATAGTCGTTCATTTTCATTCGTTCCCCTGTAACTGCAATAAGTTTGTTGTCTTTATTAATGCCGTAATAACTCCCCAAGTCTGATGTCATGTCTTTGAAGAAGCCAGGTTGAATAAAATTAACAAGTTCAAATAAGTCGGCCTTTTGTTTTGTTGTTTCAAGTTTGATTATAGGGTCTTGCATTGCATTGTCAATTCGCCTGTCAAGAACCATTTGATGACAAACCAATTCTTTTTTTAGTTGTATATGGTCATTGAACATTGGTCTCTCTCCAACTACATAGAAATTGTTTACTAATAGGGCGTAAGCATCAATTCCTGTTTCGGTTGAATCAGGATTTATATAACCACCGAAAGGACAATACGAAGGATGATAAAACTTTATACCATTGTAGTCAATGGCGAAGTCCTTATGAGTTTCCGCTAAAGAATGCCAAGTCGGATTGTCTAATTTCTCTACATCCATTTTATTAAAATGCAGTCTCAATACAATGATGGCTGACGGATGATAACTTGCTGAAGGTGCTGATTTCGGAGTGCTTCACAGTCAACCAAACACAAACTTTGGTTGAAATAAAAGACTTGATCTCTCCATGGAGCAGCAGCCAGTTTCAATTGTCCGTGTAATAAATTATTTCCAGAGTTCATTATTTTTCAGGTATGAATGCGATGGCATCAATTTCAACTAAAAAGTCAGGATTTGCCAATCCCGCTACTATAAGAACAGAAATTACGGGTGGATTTTTCAAGTGAATCAAATACTTTTGAGAAGACTGAAAAGCGCTGTATAAATTTTGTCCCTGTACAACAAATATGGAAAGCTTTACAAGATTGTCAAAGGTCGCCCCACAAGTCGAAAGCGCAAACTGTAAGTTTTTCATCACGTGTTCGGTTTGTTTGGAAATATCACCTTTACCTACAATTTCTCTTTTTTCATTTACAGCATCTTGTCCGCCTATATAAATGGTCTTGCCGTTACCTTGTGTTGTTATGATTTGTGAAAAGGCAGGATTTTTTACAAGTCCGTCAGGATTGATATGTTCTATATGTCCTTTCATTTTGTTAGCTATTTAATATGTTGTGTTGTCTCTCTGCCTTGTTAGCAGTTCGTTCTTTTAAAGTCAAGTCATGTTCTCATCTTTGTTTATTGTCTTATTGAAACGATTGGGCTAATTTAAAAAACTGTCAATATAATTTAGAATTGCTTTCGTTTGCATCATAAGGCTGACGTGTCCCTGAGAAGGAACAACAGCCAATTGCGATTTTGGCATCGGTTCCATGTCGGCACATACGCCACCTCCGAGCAATTGATAAGTTTTCATTAATTCTATTTTGTCTAACCCATCATTGTCGCCTGAGATAATTAAAACGGGTGCTGATATTTTTGCAATAGTGGAATCAGCAATGTTGAATGGCACTTTATCGAGATCAAACATTTGTTGTAAAAAATTCCTCCATTTTGTCTTGTCAGGTGCTACCGCATCATATGCAGTTTTTAAAGGGGTGTTGTCAAAAAATTCTGGTTTAAATTCTTTGAAGGCATTGTTCACTATGGGTAAATATCCATTGGGTTTATAAGTTGCTGAAATAATTACAAGTTTTCTTAAACGGTTAGGATAATTTACTGCAAATTGGTATGCAACAGAACCGCCCATACTAAACCCTGCCACGTCGGCACTGTCTATTTTCAAGTAATCCATTACACCGGTAACATCACTTGCCAAAGTAGCAATGTCCAATTTCCTTTCTGAAAAGGGTGAATGCCCATGCCCCTGCATTTCAATGGCAATTACTTTTCTGGCTTTTGACAATTCAGGAATGAGCTGCCCCCAATTCATGGCAATAGTATAAAAAGCACCATGCAATAAAATAAGAGGCTTGCCCTCAACTCCCACCTGTCCGGCGGGCAGGTATACTTCGTAATACACTTTAATACCATTAACAGGTGCGTAACCACTTGTGGTAGATTGACTTTGTTGCCCATTAGATTGAAATGCTGTAAATAAAAGTATAGCAATTATTAATAAGGGTTTGGGATCATAAAATTCATTAAATGCTATTTTCATTGTGTTATTTTTTAAAATTGGTTAATAATTCACTCAGTTCATTCAATGTCATCGTGAAGCCTTCTTTGAAGCCCATTTCAATCATTTTTTCCATACGTTCCTGCGATTCATTATAAATCGTAATGCTTACTCGGGTTATGCCATTTTGTTCGCTAAAGTTCAAATCCCAATTTGA
>JBGAWX010000153.1:0-8592 GCA_044227375.1 Saprospiraceae bacterium | reverse complement strand
TTTTCATTACAGCATCCTGAAGCACTTCACATTGACCAACCAGTCTATTTAAAACATCTTCAATCTTGGATGAATTATAACCTTTCGGAACTTTAGATTTTTGCCAGGCTTTGGCTTGTGAGAGTAACTCAGTAGCTTTTTCTCGTACGGGATTCAGATTATCGTCTTCTGAGGAATGAAAAGTTACACTCATTACTTCATGAAAATCATCCAACTCCTTCCAGGATTTTTGTTGCTGAGCATACATCGTTAGACTCAACAAAGTGAAAATGAACATAAGGAATTTTAATTTTTTCATTTTAATTAATATTTACTTGTTATTAATATTTATTCATTTACAGACGTTGGGACCTAATGGTATTTTCGTCTCTTTTCCAAATTCTTTTTTTACCAAATATCATGCTGCTGTCTGTCATTTTTATATCATTGAGCTTTAAAGTATAAATGAACCCGTATAATAACCGGGCTGCCGGGAAACTACTATAATATTGTGAAGCGGAGTCTTTTGCCATTGGATGAAACTCATCAAGGACCTCCCCTTTAAATTGAATGCCTTTTAAAATCAGCTTGTTTAACTTGTCGGGAAGAATGGTTCCTGCCACGATCGGATTCTTCGACAAAAGAACTGCATGATGAGAGTCCTTTGATGATTTAAAATACAAACAATAATTCTCCTTACTGAATACATAAAAAACGGTAAAACAATAAGGAATTCTATCTTGGTCCATACAACAAATTGTTGCACAAGTCTGTAATTGCATAAATTCGATTATGTTTTCATTCATGACAATTTAATAATTTTCACAGGACATATCGTTGCTACCCATTCTGCTTGAAGTTTCATTGCCTTGTTTATTTTCAGAATAAATACATTTTTCTTTGACTGCGCCTTTATCAAGGTGGCTTTCCCATCGGCTTTTGACATCCGCCAAAGTTCTGGTTGCTGTTCAAAACACATGCTGCAACCAATACAATTATTCCTGTAATAAATAATTTTATTCATCTTTAGACACAATGACTTTATAAAGCCTGTCCTGACGAGTTACCCTCTCATTCACAGGATATGTGATTCGGTCACCTACCGTTGCCAATTCACTTCGTATGCCGTTTACGATTAATACTTTCAATTTTTCCTTGATCATACCTACATTGGGACCTGTAAACATCAAGGTATCCCCTACTTTTACACTACCTGCTTCCATCAGGTATTCCCCGACTTTTATTTTAGGATAATATTTAAGTCCTTTGCCGACATATACTTTCTTTTCTACCGCTGCAGAATGCGGATGGGATGTCCATTCTCCTAATTTATTTCCCAGATAGTATCCTCCCCAAAATCCCCTATTGTAAACTTTTGATAGTTCTTGTTTCCAATATTCAATTTTCTCATGAGTATAATTGCCTTCTTCAATGGACTGTAATGCCTCACGATAACACTTGGTGACTGTATATACATAGTCCGGGCCTTTGGTTCTGCCTTCTATTTTAAATACATTAGCTCCGGTATGAACTATCCGGTCTAAAAAATCAATGGTACTCAAATCTTTTGGAGACATAATGTACTCATTATCTATTAACCACTCTTCGTCCGTGGTAGTGTCTTTTACCAAATAGGATCTTCTACAGTTTTGCATACAAGACCCACGGTTTGCGGAAGCATTATGTGCATGTAAACTTAAATAACACTTTCCTGAAATGGCCATGCATAATGCGCCATGAACAAAAATTTCAATCTTAAGTAATTCGCCTGAAACTCCTTTTATTTGCTTCCTTTTAATCTCCTTGCAGATATGCTCTACCTGTTTCATCGTAAGTTCCCTGGCCAGTACAATTCCATCTGCAAAACCTGAAAAGTAGATTGCTGAATCCAGATTGCTCACATTGGCCTGGGTAGATATATGCAAAGGAATCCCAAGCGCTCTCGCATGTTTAATTACCGCAAAATCAGAAGCGATGACCGCATCTAAATGGTGATGTGCCACTTCCGCTAATATTTTTTTCACCAGGCTCATGTCATGTTCATACATCAATGTGTTCAATGTGATGTAGGTCTTGACATTATTAATTTTGCATTTATTACTGATTTCCCCAATATCTTGAATTGAAAAATAGTTGGCCGAACGAGCTCTCATATTCAATTGCTCTACTCCAAAATAAACAGCATCTGCTCCAGCAGCAATGGCTGCCTGTAAACACTCATAAGAACCAACAGGTGATAATAATTCAATTCTTTCCCTTCCCATTAAGCTCATCAAATTTGCCGGACTTAGTATGTTCTTCCCGTATTTTTAAAAATAACAATTTCTGCTTGTACAAACAAACAGCCCACCTGATAATATAATCAGTGTATAAATAAAAATATTAGGCAAATGTAATACAAAATGATTTATTTAAGATATTTTTGTCTTTATTTATTTTGAGGTCGTTTTCTTCTACTCCATTGTCAAATTCATTTTCAGATGACTTTACAGAAGTTACTGGTAAACAACTCATGAATAAAAACTGATTGGATAAATAAATAAGTTGATTACAATCACCAAAGTGTATGATACTTATCAATGACTTCAGATAAGCTAATTGTTAAAATTGCTCAATGTTAATATAATGCAAAGTTTTTTATCTCAACTTTTAATCAAGGAACATGATGTCATTCAAGAGATCGGTAATGTAGTCACATCCCAAAATGCGTTCTGGCTCTCCGATCCAAAGGGATATGAGAATAATATAAATCGATTGGCACTTTTCTTTATACACTATGCCGATGAATTTCACCATAAAAAAGAAGAAGACATTTTATTTCCCGCATTACAGAAAAAAAATGAATCCACAGGAAATGCCATTGTTCTTGAGCTGGTTGAACAACATGAATTCTTCAGAGACTTGCTGCAAAACATCCGAAGAGAACTGAAGCTGCAAAATTATGAAATTGTGCAATCGCTTTTTGAAACGTACATCAATTCGCTAAAGGATCACATTGCTATAGAAAATGATGAACTGTTTCCCATGATGGATGACTTATTCAGCAAGGATGAATTGCAACGACTCTATTATAGTTGTATCGATCAGGAAACCGCTCTGGGTCTGCCTCGCAAAACAGAACTTGAGAATTTATCAAAAACATTCCGACCTCATGAAGCCGTTAAATGAAATCATCGACCATTGCAGCGAATTAGCATTTGACCTTTCTTTTAAATATGCAAAAAAATGGAAGGGTGATCAATCCAATCGCGTTTTGGTAGGTTACCTCCCGATATATTTTCCAAGAGAAATTGTCCATGCATTAAATGGTTTGGCAGTGGGCATTCTCGGAACCGGAGACCGGAAACAAATTATTAAAGGAGATGCTTATTATCAATCGTACATCTGCCATCTCCCAAGAGGAATTGTCGAAATGGCACTTGACCAAAGTCTTGACCAATTTGATGGTTTTATTTTTCCCGCAATCTGCGATTGTGTCCGAAACCTTTCCGGAATGTTCAAACTTGCTGAAAAAGGCCAGTTCCAACGCTATTTTGATTATCCTCAAAATTTTAATTCAGGCATTGGTGGTGCTTTTTACCGTCAGGAACTGCAGAAAATTATTGACGACATTTATCAAATAAATGGAATTGAACTCGACCGGGATAAGCTCAATGAATCCATAACCCTTTACAATAAAAACAGGAATTTGATTGAAGACATCTACAACATTCGACAGCAATTTCCCTGGAGACTATCTGCCGTGGACACCTATTATATACTCCGTGCAGGACTGACAATTCCTGTTGAAGAACACAACAGGATTCTTGAAGAAGTCATAGAACAAATTCAGGAGGAACGCGGAGAACCTATGGATAATATCCGTGTTGTGATTACCGGTTCCTTTTGTGAGCAGCCCCCTGTTGGTTTGATCAAATCAATAGAAATGGCCGGTTGTTATATCGTCGATGATGATTTCATGTTGGGATCCAGATGGATTCAGGGTGAAGTGAAAGATGATACGGATGATCCTCTCGGTGTATTGGTCAATGCATATCTTACCAAGAGCACGTTTGCTTCCGCAGTCTATGATCAGGACAATTTCAAAGGAAGAAAATTAGTGGAATTAGTCAAAGCAAGAAATGCGGAAGGCGTTATTTTCAGTGCCGCGAGTTTTTGCGATCCTGCCTTACTCGACAGACCCGCTTTGCAAAGCGAATGTGATGCTTCAGGAATTCCTAATATCAATTTCCAATATCATGAAAATACCGGTCAGTTTAAAGTGATTAAAGAGCAAGCCGGTACCTTTTCAGATTCCATCAAACTTTGGGCATAATTTCATTTACCATGAATAGTTAAAAGAATATAAAAGATAAAACTGTAAACCACATGGCAAATCCAAAAGAAGCGATTAAAGAAAACAGCATGATCATACAAAAAGACATGCTTGCCAAACTTTTTAAAGAATTGAGCAATACAAAAGAAACCGGTAAGAAAGTAGTTTACACATTTGTTCCAGGAAATTTAACGGAGTTGATTTTGTCTTTTGATATGTTGCCGGTATATCCAGAAATCAATGCACTTCAATCGGGCATGAGAAAAAAATCTGCTGAGTACATTCGAGAAGCCGAAAAATTAGGATTCAGTGAAGATGTATGTACTTATGTAAAGTGTGATATTGGAATGATGCTAAAAGGGAACATCGGTCCAACCGGAGAAACCCTTCCTCCTCCGGATCTGCTATTGCTCAGTTATACAGGCTGTTTCACGTTTATGAAATGGTTTGAAAATCTGGAACGAATGTATCCCGGTGTACCAATTGCCATGCTTCACACGCCTTATCAGGAAGATGGTCAAATTACTTCTGATCAGATCGAGTATATGGTGAAGCAGATGAAAGAAGATGTGATTCCTAAAATGGAAATGGTTTCAGGAAAAAAATTCGACATTTCCCGTTTGGCAAACATGTTGGAAAAATCAGCGCAATCCGAAGATCTGCTGGTTAAAATACTAGAATCGGCAAAACACAAGCCTTCCCCGATTGATGCCTATTTCGCCGGCGTATATTATATAGGACCTATTTTCACTGCATTCCGGGGAACAGATGAAGCAGTAGCTTACTATAAGGAGTTGTACCAAGAAGTACAGGAACGAATAAAACTCGGATTAGGTCCAATTACTCCTGAAGGTGAACTCAAAGAAGAAAAATTCAGACTCGTTGTCGAAGGACCTCCCAACTGGACCAACTTTCGCGAATTCTGGAAAATATTTTACGACATGGGTGCAGTGATTGTAGCCTCTTCCTATACTAAAGTGGGGGGTGTCTATGATCTTGGCTTTCGTCATGATCCAAAAGAACCGCTGGAAAGTCTTGCCCGGTATTGCATGGGATGTTACACCAACATGAATTTACCACAGCGGGTGAATCTACTCTCGGATTACATCAGAGATTATCAGGCAGACGGCTTTTTAATAAACTCCATAAAAAGTTGCAATTCATTTTCAGCTGGCCAACTGATGATGATGAGAGAAATTGAAAAGCAAATGGAAATTCCGGTTGGATTCATTGAAAGTGATTTAGTGGATCCCCGGTATTTTTCTTATGCCAATATTAAAAACAGACTGGAATCCTATTTTCAAATGCTGGGGCAAAGAAAACAAATCATGGCACAGGAAGCAGAAGCAATTTGAAAATCAAAATAAACTTAATAATACACATGAATAAATATTATCTCGGAATTGATCTTGGTTCGACCACATCCAAAGCGGTCATCATTAATGAACGGGATGAAATTATTGGCCGCGGCATAACCAATACACGTGCTAATTATGCGGTTGCTGCTGATATAGCAAAAGATGAGGCCATATACAATGCCCGGTTTTCCATTTTAAAAAAGAGACTGGAGCATGAAATTAAAACCACTCCTCAATATGAAAAATATATCTACGACCTGGAAAGTGTTTTTAAATATGAGCAATTCAAAGTGCGATTGGATAAATTGGGAGAAGAGTTAGTAAAAACATGTATGAACTTTTTCAAAGACCAGGATACACAAGAAAAAATACTCGGCCATCTAAGAACCATCCGCAAACGATTTAAACCGGTTATCAAATATGACTATTTATACAACAATCTCGGAGCAAAGAATCAATTTTTCCGCGACATCGTTTCTGAAAAATACAATGAAGAAGTAAACAAGCTGGACATCTCCCTCTTCGAACCCCTGATGACAGTTTGGGATAAAAGTATAAGTCCGGCTGAAAATCAAACCATCTCCTTTGATTTCAAAGAACTCATTCATAAAGCGATGAATGATCTGAATGAAAAATACCAAACTGCTCCGGACACAGTTGACAACACAAGTGATCTATTCGAAGCAGAAATCAAGTTGCTTAAAGGAAATTACAAACTCATCTCTGAATCACTTCAAGAACACATCAATGAAATTGCAGATCTGGAATTCGACATCTCCAACATGACGGGCACAGGTTATGGCCGCGCTCTGCTTCCATTTCCTGAGCATTGCATTCGTTCTGAAATTTTATGTCATGCTTTTGGTGCCCATGCCGTCTTTCCAAACACACGTTCTGTACTTGATATTGGCGGACAAGATACCAAAGCCATACAGGTAGACAAGTATGGATTGGTGACCAGCTTTCAAATGAACGATCGATGTGCTGTGGGCTGCGGAAGATATCTCGGCTACATTGCAGATGAGATGAGCATTTCCATTAATGAACTTGGACCAATGGCCTTGCAGGCTGAAAAGGAAGTCAATATTTGTTCAACATGTACCGTATTTGCTGGAGCAGAATTGAGGGAACTAACCAACTTGGGAGAGAAGCGTGAAGACATTCTGGGCGGATTGCACAAAGCGATCATCATGCGCGCCATGTCTTTGATTGCGAGATCAGGTGGTGTTTTCAATGAGTTTACATTTACTGGTGGTGTTGCCAGAAACCCTGCGGTGATAAAATACTTAACCCAACTGGTTAAAGAAAATTACGGAGATCAAATTACTATGAATATCCATTCAGATTCCATTTTCATGGGAGCCCTTGGAGGTGCCATGTTTGCAAGAAGAAATTTGAATGTAGATCTGCCCGCATCCAAAAAAGAAACCGTGGAACTGGATTAACTAAATTTCAAAATGAATGAATAAATGAAATCTCAGATTTTAACCATGGGCATTGATATCGGAAGTAATTATATCAAACTGGTGTTGATGAATTATTCTGATGCTCCTAAAACCCTGGAAAGCCAGATTGAAAAAATCCGGAAAAGAAACCCCACGCAACTTGCCGAAGAAATGATACAGGGGATGTTGCAAAAAAATAAATTCAAATACGAAGACATCGCTTATCTCGCTACAACAGGTGAAGGCGATCTGGTCAAACGCAAACGCGGACATTTCTATGGAATGACCACGCATGCTAAAGGAGCAAACTTCTTTTTTCCCGAAGCTAAAACTGTAGTAGATCTCGGTGCTTTATATGTACGCGCCATTAAAATTTCACCCGATGCACGCGTACAAGATTATAAAATGACAGGTCAATGTGCTTCCGGTTCAGGTCAATTCATTGAGAATATCTCACGATACCTCGGATTGTCTATCGAAGAAGTCGGTGATATTTCAATTCAGGCAGACTGTCCTGAAGTTTCCTCAGGAATTTGTGCAGTGCTTGCGGAAACTGATGTAATCAATATGGTATCCCGGGGCATTTCAACACCCAATATTATTAAAGGGATACACATTTCGATTGCCAACAGGATTATTAAACTCATGAGTTCACTCAAATCCGAATCTCCTGTGATTCTTACCGGAGGAATGGCATTGAATAAAGGGATTCTTCAAGCACTTGAAGAGCAACTTAAAGAAACCGGAAAAAAATTTGAGGTTAAAACGCATCCTGAAGCGGTATATGCAGGTGCCATAGGAGCGGCTCTGTGGGGCGGATACCGGCATGTAAAACTCAAGGAAAAACAAGCGGTACTCGTATAAAAAACAAACGACATGCAAATGCTTGAATCAAAAATAGAATTGGGAGCTGTGATGCCAAACATCGCCTCCATGTTGCAACGCAATGTTCAACGGTTCGGCAATCAACCTGTATATAGTGAAAACCGGACCGGGAATTATGCCCGCACTACCTGGAATCAATTGTATGAAGACATTTTAAATATTGCTTTCAATCTTACACAGTATGGTTTTAGACGCGGTGACAAAATGATCATCTATTCACCAAACCGATTGGAAATGCTCCAATTGGAATTGGCCGTGATGGCATCCGGAGGAATTGCCGTTCCGATTTTTGCATATTTCCACAAAGAAACTGCAGAGCTGCTGATCAATCATTCTGAAGCACAGTTTGCCGCTGTTGCCGGACTTCTGCAGTTACACCGCATTGACGACATTCATATCAAAACCCTATTCGTGTTTGATAAAACCGAACAAGCCGTTTATCAGAATCAGGTTGATTATTCCAAATTACTTGAGAAAAGAACCGATCTGAATTTTTCACTGAGCATTCACGATGATCCGGAAAATATCTGCCTGAACATGTATACTTCCGGAACCATGGGCATTCCAAAATGTGTACAACTTTCACACAAAAACATATTGTCACAACAGG
>JBGAWX010000152.1:8366-8604 GCA_044227375.1 Saprospiraceae bacterium | reverse complement strand
CTCCACCTTCACATCCATTACATGTTCAGCATGTACTTTGTGAGCAACAGCAGGCATCATGTTTACAAGCAACTGCAACGCCTTTGATGCCCCAAGAACTGATTTCATTTCAATCCAATGGCCAATTAGCATAATGTCAATCAATGTGGCAAGCTCCCAGAAGAAATCCATTCCTGCCAAACCAAAAACGGTTGCGCTGCTATAGAAATAGGCGACTGAAATGGCCATCGCAATCAAT
>JBGAWX010000152.1:0-8356 GCA_044227375.1 Saprospiraceae bacterium | reverse complement strand
CCGGGAGTCCCGGCTTTGATTTCTGAAATAAAACCTTTCAGGAATGGAAACCCACCATAGAAGAATATGATGGAGGAAAGAGCGAAGAGCACATACTTGTCTCCTGCGAAAGTGAAAGTGAAGCCAAAAAACTGTTGGATCATTGCTGAAAGCAACAGCACTGGAATTGTAATGACAACTGAAACCCAAAATCTTTTTTTGAAATCAGCGATCATCATTTTGTGATGGTCGTGTCCGGCTTGTCCCATTGAAGGGTTCATATTATGGTCCGAATGGATGTGCGTTGTGTGCTCGTGTTCCTGCATATTCATTTGAATTTCTACCCTTTAACTGATTAAAGTCATTGTATCCCTGGCAATATCTTTGTCACTTTGCATTGCACAAAAATCAACTCAAACATGAAAAAACACTCTCTTTTGGCAATCCTTACGATATCTGTAATGGTTGCATCTTGTAAAAAAGACACTGTTGCTGTTAGTAATCCAATTGAAGGTAAATGGTCTATCACTTCCTTTGTTGACAATGGAACAGATTTGACCACCGAATTTGCACCTTACGTATTCACCTTTGATAGCAATGGGAATATGTCCATTGGTGGTGGAGGCATGATGGAAATGTGTAACTGGACCGAAATGGATAGCGTGTATCATTTTAACATGATGGGAATGCATGGTGAACCATTGAATGGATTGGATGATGACTGGATAATGTCAGGATTGACTGACAGTACTTGTAACTTCATTGATGATAATCCAAATCGGGATTGCATGTTTATGATGCATAAAAACCAGTGAGCTAAATCCATTTCACATATTCCCATCACTTGTATTTTTCATAATTGGTTTTTAACAACATGTTCTCCCTTGTTTTTTGGAAGGGCACTTTACAGTTCCATAACTGCAAAAAACGCAACAATCAACTGGTAATGGTTTTATGATTGAATTGCATTTTTCACATTCATAAAAAAATTGGCAGGCGTCATCTGGCATGCTTTCCTTTTTTTGATGATGACAAACAGGACAGGTAATTACTGATTCCGTAATGATATGCGTGTTCATGAGGATTTCTCCTTTAACTGTGCCTCACTCAAATGCCGGTAAGCATTTTCTACCATTACAATTCCATCATCAACAATTACTCCTATTGCTAATGCAATTCCGGTTAATGACATGATATTGGACGAGAAACCAAAAAGATTGAGCAGGATAAAACCTGACGCAACGGAAATGGGAATTTGAATAAGAATAATAATCGCGCTTCTCCAATTCAGCAAAAAGATCAATACAATGATTGAAACACTGATGAATACCTCGAACAAAGTATCCTTGACTGAACTGATTGCAGCTTCAATTAATCCGCTCCTGTCATAATCAATATGAAATTTTACGCCTTCGGGCAAACCTTTCTGCACTTCATCCATTTTTGCTTTTACCCGTTTAATAACGGCATCCGCATTTTCACCATATCGCATTACTACAATGCCTCCGACTTTTTCTCCTTCACCATTCTCATCAAAAATCCCATACCGTAAATCCCCTCCCATCTGTACAGAACCAACATCCTTTATTCTAATGGGAACGTTGTTAGATGTGCTGAGTGAAATATTTTCAATCTCACCTATTGATTTGATATAACCCAACCCGCGCACGATGTATGCCTTGTCACCCATTTCAAATTTCCGGCCACCGACATCATTGTTATTTGATTTTACGGCTTTCAATACATCCATCATGGAAAGGTTGTAGAAATTCAGTTTCACCGGATCAATAATTACCTGGTACTGCTTTTGAAAACCGCCGAAAGATGCGACCTCACTTACTCCGGGAACTGTTTGTAAAGCAAACTTGATATACCAATCCTGCAAGGCACGTTGCTCACCAAGATCGTATCCTTTTGCATCAAGTGAATACCAGAAAATGTGTCCGACGCCTGTTCCATCCGGACCGAGCGTAGGTGAGATGCCTTCCGGCAAAAGTTTTTGCGCAAAGTTCAACCGTTCTGCCACTCTTGTTCTTGCCCAGTAGATGTCCACATTATCTTCAAACACCAGGTACACGAAACTCATCCCGAACATCGAAGCGCCTCTTATGTTTTTCAATTTCGGAATACCCTGAAGATTTGAAACAAGCGGATAAGTGATCTGGTCTTCTATTACCTGTGGGCTCCTTCCCATCCATTCCGTAAAAACGATTACCTGATTCTCTGAGAGATCAGGAATGGCATCCACCGGATTATTCTGCACTTCATAAAGTCCCCAACCGAACATGCCTGCGGCAATCAGCAACACGATTAAACGGTTACGAAGGGAAAATGAAATAAGCCTTTCGACCATCTGACTATTTTTTAATCTTCTTATGTAAATCCATCTCACATTTCGGGCACTGGCCCTCTTCATCAGAAATCACTTCTGTATCCATTGGGCATTGATAGTAAACATCACCTGTTTTAAGCTGTGTAGTATCCAGGTTAAATACCTGGTGTGGATCATGATGTTTTGCATTTCCAGATGGTTGGTTGCATCCGGCAAAAATTATCACGAAAACTAAAATTGCAATGGAAAAAGTTTTTTTCATCATCATTTTACAAAAGGTTTATTGATTTACATTTTCATTCCTTCCATACCGGTCTGGCCTTCCATCGGGTTTGTACCTTTCTTAAATACATACTCGCTATTCAACAGATACGAACCGGTTATGACAACAATATCTCCTTGCACCAATCCATCGGTTATTTCAACCTGCCGGCTGTTCTGCATGCCAACTGTCACCATTCTGTATTCAAACACTCCATCCGAATTACGTATCCATACATTAGTGCCCTTACTATCCTGTATGATTCCGGATGAGGGAAGTACCAATGCTTCTTTCTTTTCAACCTGCAAGGAGATATTTGCAAGCATTCCGGGCTTAATTTGTTGGGAAGGGTTACTTATCTGAAACCTTGCCAGCACAAATCGCTCTGGTGACTGTATTTGCGGATCTATAAAAATTACCTTACCTGAAAACAATTTTTCGCCAACTGCAGGAATTGAAAATTTCGCTTCTGTTCCTATTTTCAAATAGGGCAGATAAGGGAGATATACCTGCGCTTCCACCCAGAGTGAATTAAGGGAAGCCAAACGGAAAAGAACAGTCCCCGTTGAAACATAATCACCTTCAGACAGTGACATTTCACTTACAAAACCATCGGTTAACGCATAAACCGGAACAATTTCCAATATCTGTTTTGTAGATTTAATCTGATCAATTTGAGATTCGTTCATTCCATAAAGCAACAGTCTGCTTTTTGCTGCATCAACCAAATTTTCCGATGTAGAGTTGTTTTGAAGTGAAAAGACATAATCGTGTTGTGCGCTATTCAAATCCTCGCTATACATCTCCAGGAGTAATTGTCCCTTACTGACATATTCTCCGGCATTTTTCACAAATAACTTTACAATCCTGCCTCCCACTCTTGAGCTGATTGCATCGGAAAGATTTTCATCAATGGTGATTCTGCCGGTAAGAGTTACTTCCTTTGCCAACTCCTGCATCCACAGTGTGTCGAAGGTGATATTGGCTAATTGGATTTGCTGGTTACTGAGTTGGATTTGCCCTGCTTTCAGCATATTTTTATTGACCTTAATCAGTTTCATATGACAAATCGGACAATTGCCCGCATGGTTTTCTATAACCTGTGGGTCCATTGAACAGGTATAATATTCATCCGGCCCTGCCATGTCCGCCTGAGAATCCTTGTGTTTACAGGACGAGAGTATAAGCAATGATGATATAATCATCAATAGAAAGCCGAAAACATATTTCCTTTGGTTACTTGTCATCGGTTGTTTGAATAAAACTTTCACTGTCCACCATGAATTGCCCATTGATTGCAATCTTTTCATTACCCTGCAACCCGCTTGTAATTTGTATCAATGAATCGGTTGTCCTTCCGGTTTGTACAATCTTTGAAACAAAATATTTATCCGTTTTCACAAATACGATTTGCTTTTGCCCTAAGTTGATAACAGCATTTCGTGGCAACCATACACCTTTTATTTCCGCTGTACTTATTGTTGCAGAAAGCAATGTTCCAATTTTCAGATGGAGCTCATCTGCGTTTTGCAAATACACCCTGGCTTTTATTGCTGAAGCGTTCTGACCTGAGAAGGGTTCAATATAACTAATGGTTGAACTGATAATATTGGAAGGGTTTGTTTCTGTTGTAATTGAAACCCTATCGCCGGTTTTAATCAGCGCAGCATCCCGTGGAAAGATATTCAGCACAGCCCAAACCCGGTTAGTGTTGTAAACCGCAAAAATTGACTGACCAGTTTCCACGTACATTCCTTCTTTAGTGGAGAGCGCAGATGTTCGTGAAAATGGGAGGTTTTCAATTTGGGCAGCGGAGGTTGTGGAAGAACTGTTGACTCCTGCATTCATTCCGGTATTCATATTGGGAGAGGAAGCAGTGCCTCCAGTAACACCGATGTCATGAATATGCCCGCTATAAGGACTGAAAACAGGAAGAGGATTTATTATTTGCTTCGTTGTTTCTATTTGTTTGAGTTGATCTTTGGTTAAACCAAGCAACTGAAGTTTCTGAATAGCTAAATTGATCAGTGCAGTATCAATTGATGAGTTGCTCTGCAGAAATATTAAATTTTTCTCAGCAGTTAAAATTTCGGGACTATAAATATCCATGATACGCTGACCTTCTGCAACATTCTCAAAATTAAACCGGACATACAATTTCTCAATTCGCCCGCTAAACCTTGAACTAATGTTATTGATAAAACGGGGATCATAGGTAATTACACCAGTTGCATAAATATCCGGTGAAACAGATAGCTGTGTTGGAGTAACTGTTTTTATCTCACTGAATATATTTTTATTTGTTGGCAGCACTAAAGCATCCAAATCATTTGCAGATACGGTTGGAATTTGATTGCTCTCATCTCTGTTACTACAGGATGCAAGAACCACCACGAAATAAATAAGAGGCAGCAGGCAATACTTGAATTGCCAGCTTGCAAACCCTTGCCAATTGCAAATTGGCAACTGTCTATCGTATCTCCATTTCCTTTTCATAATTCACTTGTAAATTCAAGAGCGTATTTAATAAGTCAAGCTCGTTCACTTTTGCCATGCGGTACATCCTCAATCCATCAAGCACCACAAATAAATCCTCGGTATTTTGTTCGTAAGCCTGCATTGAAATTTGATAACTTTTATAGTAAGTAGGGATGATGTTATCATGGTAATTAGCTAACTGTTGTTTCAGCGACTTAATTTGCGCTTGAAGTGATGCAATCTTTCCTGCGGTTTCATTTATGAGTGCCTGTTTTTGAAAATCAATCGCAAAGACGGTGTTGTCCAACCCTTTGAGATTTGATTTGTAATCTTTGGAAGCCCATGGAACAATGGGAATGGTAATGAGCCCCATTGCCGAAAACTGATTTGGCATAACACCCAATGATTGCATGTGGCTGAATGAAATGCCAAAATCAGGAAGACGCTTTGATTTTTCATACTCCTGCTGGAGCCTCACCAAACTGATTCCTTCATCAAATTGCCTGATGTCGCTGCGAGAGGATGAGATCAATGCAGTATCCGGCAATTGCACTTCATAATAATGCGGTCGCAGATTTGTGTCAATAGCAAAAACGGAAGATTGATCTAAATACATGAGCGTATTGAGTTCAACATTCTTCATTTTCATATCACCGAGCAACATGGTTTCCATGTTTCGTAGCTCGAACAAATCGGCTTCGGCTTTGAAGATGTTGTTAAGTTTTTCCTTGTTGTAAGTATAGCGATACCGTGAAACCCGCAGGATGTAGCTCAGCAGGGAATCCGTTTGAATGAGCACATCATACTTCTTCTCTAAAACAACCCACTCATAATAATTCTGTTTTGCCATTGCAAACATTTCATTCTTCTTAACTCCCTTTCCTTCTTGTTCAACCGGCGCCATTCCCTGCATATAATTGAAATTGGCTTTTAGTTTGGAAGGATTCGGAATCATTTGCTCTCCTGTAAACATCCACATCCCATCATTGAAGCTTTTGTAAGGTGCCTGCCACGGACCTGTTGAGAATGTTGGTGGCATCCAGCTTTTCGCCATTAAGGAATAATTGTTCGCAGCATTTATCTGCTCATCATACATTTTAAGCATAGGACTATTTTTCTCAATCCTGTTCAATACGGAATCAATTGTGAGCACCTGTGCAAACGATTGCCCGGCGCTGACAGCAAAAAGAAACAGCAGGATGATCTTAGAGTTCTTCATTTTTTCCCGGCAGAATTATTTTTCCATGCTTTTTCAATTCCCTTTCTTTTGCCATTTCATAGACAACGGGAGTTACGAGTAAAACGTAAATTGTTGAAGTGATAACACCGCCGATGAGAGGAATGGTTATTGGCAACATGATATCACTGCCTGTTCCTGTAGACCAGAGAATGGGAATTAAACCAAAGAGAGAAACAGAAACGGTCATTAGTTTTGGCCGCAATCGTTGCACCGCTCCGTCAGTAATGTATTTACGCAAATCATCCTTTGAAATGGTTTCAGATGAATTGCCTTTGTCAGCTACTAATTTTTCCATGTATTCATTCAGATAGATCATCATGATCATAGCTGTTTCAACTGCCACACCAAACAATGCAATGAAACCTACTGCGACTGCGACAGATAAATTCACTCCATAGAAATAAACCAGGTAAACACCTCCGATCAAAGCAAACGGAACAGTGATCATTGTCAGCAAGGCTTCCTTCAGAGACTTGTAGGTAAAATACAACACCATAAAAATGATGAGGAAGACAATTGGCATTATAAGCGAGAGCGTTTTATTTGCGCGAATCTGATTTTCCCATTGCCCGCTCCATTCAATGTTGTAGCCTTTTGGAAGTTTGGAAAACATTTTATCCAGCTTTTCCTGGGCTTCTTTCACAGTGCTTCCTAAATCACGGTCACGCACATTGAACAAAACAGTGCCTCTCAACATGGCATTTTCAGAATTGATCATGGGTGGTCCTTCAGAAATAGTCACATCTGCCACTGCTGAAAGTGGAATGGTTCCATAATTCATCGTCTTGACAGGAATCTGCGCAATTGCCTCCAGGCTGTTCCTGTAATCCTGCGCAAATCGTGCATTCACTGTGAAGCGTTCCCTACCTTCAATGGTTGTGGTGAGATTCATTCCTCCCAAAGCAGTTTCAACATACATGTTTACATCATCCACGCTCAACCCATATTTCCCGATTTCATCTTTCTTCACAGTGATGTCAACATATCTTCCTCCGGTGATCGGCTCAACGTATAAATCCTTTATACCGTTAATTCCCTGTAAGGCATTTTTCATCCGGTTTGCCAATGCATAAATAGAATCAAGATTCTGCCCGTAAATTTTTAAACCCACATCTGTTCTGATTCCCGTTGAAAGCATATTGATGCGGTTTATGATGGGCTGCGTGAATCCATTTACCACACCGGGAATTTGCAATTCCGCATTCAGTTCATCAATAATGTCCTCCTTTGTTATTCCTTTTCTCCAGGCTGATTTAGGTTTGAGCAGTATGATTGTTTCGACCATGCTGATAGGAGAATTGTCAGTGGCAGTATTTGCCCTTCCTGCTTTCCCCAACACATTTTCCACTTCAGGAACTGACTTGATGATTTTATCCTGCACCTGCAAAATGCGTTTGATTTCCGAATTGGAAACATCTGGCAGCGTGACAGGCATAAACAGAATAGACCCTTCATCCAGGGGTGGCATAAATTCTGAACCCATTCGAAACATCATGACAACACCAATGATCAGAGCAATTATGTTAATTGCAAGAACGGTCTTGCGCCAATGCAGGCACCACGAAACTACAGGAGTATAAATTTTTTCTAATATCCGGGTAACAGGATTTGCATTTTCAGGTTTCAGTTTTCCTTTAAGGAAAAAAGAAATCAAAACAGGTGCAAGCGTTATGGCAAGAAAAGCATCAATGATGAGGATGAACGTTTTTGTCCATGCCAATGGATGAAAAAGCTTCCCTTCAATTCCTGAAAGCAGAAATACGGGGAGGAATGAAGTGATTACTACAATGGTGGAGTAAAAGACACCCGGCCCGACCTGCTTCGAAGACTTCTCAATAATTTTGAGGCGTTCTTTTTTATCCATTGAGTTTTTGCATGATGAAAATGAATTCAGTGTGAATTCCCATTCACCATTTTTTTTACTGCATGATCCTTATTTTTTTGCCTTCAACGTTTCCTTTGTGGAACCGCAAGTCGGCATTTTCTTACCCATATAAGGGTTGGCAATCTCAGATTGCTGACTTACCCAATAAGCACCTTTCCCTTCATTAGCCATTGGACAATA
>JBGAWX010000151.1:0-8611 GCA_044227375.1 Saprospiraceae bacterium | reverse complement strand
TACATAGCCAACTAATACGATTTCGGTTTCCGGTGGAAACGTGTTTGCAAATAGAGTCGTGTTTTTCTCCTGGTATCCAATTTTATCTTTGGAATGAAATACTACTCTCAATATAGAAGAATCTCCTGGCTCCAATTGATCCTTATAAATTTTTGGAACCGTGCACCCACAAGAACTACTGACATTTGTAATCAGTAATTTGGCAAGCCCCTTATTGTAATAAACAAATTCATGGATGACGGAATCTCCTTGCTGAATTGTACCAAAATCATATTTGCTTTCTGAAAAATAGAGTTTGGGTATATTTATGGTATCCATTGCTTTATTTGCCGTCATTGGATTTTGTATCAGTTCGTCATATTGATTGGTTTGCGGTTTCGTAGTATTTTTACACGAAACGAATAATAGAATAAAAATTATCAGGAGCAAATAATACAAATTCACAGCGCAAAAGTATTAAATCTTTGAGTAAGGAGAAGTATGTTTTACAAAAGACCACCTGTTTTATAGGCATGCCCGGATCTGGCAAATCAACTCTTGTCCGAACATTGGGCATGCAGTGTAATCTTCCCTTCATCGATTTGGACGACTATATTGAACGTGAAATCAATACAAACATTTCCAATTTTTGGAACACTGAAGGGGAGAAGGCCTTTAGATGCATTGAACGATTTTGTTTGATTAAAGTCTTAAGCAAGAGTCCTGTAATCTTCTCCTGCGGTGGAGGTACGCCCTGCTTCTTTGACAATATGAGTTTAATCAAGACTTTTGGCTTCAGCATTTACTTAAAATCAAATGAACCCAGGTTGACAGAAGATATGAGAACCCGGGTTCATCCTATGTTTCGTAATGCTGCCAACCCGGATGATCAATGGAAAAATATTTTAAAGCAAAGAAGTTCAATTTACGAAATGGCAGATTGGAGTCTAAATGCGATTAACCTTGAACCAAAAATAGTTGAAGATGTTAGTAAACATTGCCTTGACAAAGGAATAATAACGATTGAATCAATTTGACATGGAAAGTAAAATACATCATACAATAATCATTGGCTCAGGTCCAGCCGGCTATACCGCGGCTATTTATGCAGCCCGGGCCAATATGCACCCTATGATGTTTACCGGAATCGAACCTGGAGGTCAATTAATGATCACCACTGAAGTGGAAAACTATCCGGGATATCCTGAAGGCGTCCAAGGTCCTAAAATGATGGAAGATTTTCAAAAACAAGCGGAACGCTTTCACACGGAAATCAAATTTGAAACCATAACTAAAGTTGATTTTAAAGGACCTGTCCATAAAATCTGGACAGAATCCGGCGAAGAATTTCAAGCACATACTATAATCATCTCTACCGGTGCCAGCGCAAAATGGTTAGGCCTGGATTCAGAAAAAAGATTGATGAATAAAGGGGTATCTGCTTGTGCGGTTTGTGACGGATTTTTCTTTAGAGGATTGCCGGTGGGTGTTGTTGGGGCAGGAGATACTGCTGCTGAAGAAGCATCATACCTTGCAAAATTGTGTCCTGAAGTTCATTTGATTGTTAGAAGAGATACTATGCGGGCTTCTAAAATTATGCAGGAAAGAATATTCAACAATCCAAAAATAAAAGTACATTGGAATACAGAAACCAAAGATATTTTTGGTACCGAAGAAGTAGAAGGAGTAAAAGTAATCAACAACAAAACCAATGAGGAAACTTCAATTCCTTTAAAAGGATATTTTATAGCCATAGGACACCAACCCAATTCTGCACCATTTGTAAATTGGTTGGATATGGATGAACAAGGTTATATCAAAACCATTCCAGGAACCACCAGGACAAACGTGCCCGGCGTATTCGCTTCAGGTGATGTTCAGGACAGAACTTACAGGCAAGCCGTGACCGCGGCCGGATCTGGCTGTATGGCTGCACTCGATGCAGAGCGCTATTTGGTATCAAAAGGGGTATTGTAATCCTTAAGTAATCAATAAATCACACTAAATAACTACGGTCTTAAGAAGACTCGCAATATAATTTCTTTCTTTTACAAGATGCTGATGTGATTTTAATTCGATCGCTAGATCTTCTTCACTAATATCGTCTCGCTTTAGTCTTTTTTCAAATTCCTGAATTGCTTTATTATATTTTTTTAGTTTAAATCTGAGTATAGAATTTGTAATATCCGATTTGAAATTTTCTTCCGGTGCCTTTTGTGTACTGAGAAAAATATTCCACCGGTTAGACCAATTTTGACTATACTCATATTTCGACATCGTAAACTCCAGCGCAAGATTTGCGATTGCTTTATTTTCATGTGAAATAAAATAAGAAATTCCGGGAATCAAACCTTCTTTTAATTGCAGGGATACATCCTCAATGATTGATTTGATCAGTTCGTTTTCAAAAAAAGGTATGGTGTCGGCTATATTCTCAATGATATAATGTGCATAAGAAATGCCTTCGTTCTCATCAAACCACTCTTTTCCCCACATCATGATTACCCTGCAGATATCTTTCTCCTGAATTTCATCCGATGTAAGAATCAGGTTTTGTGCGTGTGCAGGAAATGACTCGTCATCTTTGAGATCCTGCAATATTTGCTGATCCCGGTCAAGTGCTGACCGCCTTTCCTGAAACATCTTGTTTTTTAATTCTTCCTTGATCAGTTTATTGCAACTTTCGATCACTTGAATCTCATCGAGTCCCAACACAGATGCCGTTTGCTTTAAGTATATCGAACGCTTAATGGAATCTTCAACTTTTGCCACTGTTTGAATGATGTCTTTAGCTGCAATTGACTTTTTCAATGGATTGTTTTCAGATTCCTTATTATGTAGGTTTAATTTGAAGAGGATAAAATCATTGGCTTCATTTTTAAGAAATGTTTCAAATGCTTCTGAACCAACTTTACGAATGAAACTATCTGGATCCTCTTTATCAGGTATCAATGCAATTTTTACATCCAGACCTTCCTGAATCAATAAATCAATTCCTCTTGTTGCTGCCTTGATGCCCGCCGGATCTCCATCATAAAGGATTGTTACATTAGAAGTAATTCTCTTGATGATTTGAATCTGTTCTTCAGTCAATGAAGTTCCGGAAGAAGCTACCGCATTTTCAATTCCTGCCTGGTGCAAAGCCATGACATCCGTATAACCTTCCACCAATATGGCGTAATTTTTTTCACGCATGCTTCTTTTAGCAAGATGAAGACCATACAAAGTTTTACTCTTGTTGTAGAGTTCCGTTTCAGGAGAATTGATGTACTTAGGTGATTTCGTACTGGTAGTCAATAAGCGACCTGCAAAAGCAATAGGCTTTCCCGTCAGATTGTGTATCGGAAAAATAACACGGTTCCTGAAAAAATCTTTTTGATGTGAATTAACCAACCCCAGCTTTTGCAACAACTCCATCTTAAAGCCATGCTTCAACGCAGATTGGATTAAGGAATCCGGTTCATCAGGCGCAAATCCCAAATCGAACTTTTGAATCGTACTTTCCAAAAATCCCCGTTGTTTAAAATATGCTAAAGCAACAGATTGTCCTATTGGATTTTCCCAAAGATAGCTTTTATAAAAGTCAAGGGTAAATTGATTGATAATGAACAAACTTTCCCGCTCCAGTTTGTCTTCCGCGGCGGTCTCTTTTTGAGCGGTTTCTTCTAATTCGATCTGATATTTTTTTGCAAGTTGGCGAATGGCCTCCGGAAAAGTGATTTGCTCAGCCTCCATCAAAAAATGAATTGGGGTGCCTCCCTTACCACAACCAAAACATTTAAATATATTCTTGGAAGGGGAAACGGAAAACGAAGGTGTCTTTTCTTTGTGAAACGGACACAATCCAATCAAATTGGATCCTCTTTGCTTCAAGTCCACATAGTCACGGACTACATCTTCAATTCTTGCAACATCAATAACATTTTCTACAGACCTCGGACTAATCATTACATTGATAAATATTCAGGCTATTATAATTTACTTGTGCATACAGATAAGGACAATTAAGCATCCTTATCATCAGTTCATATCATTTTAAAAATAAATCTTTTTTACAGATAATTTTGAATTCATGGTTTGCATTTTATCGCTTAGAATCGCTCCGGGCTCCTCAAGAAATATTTTCATATCCCCAATACATCCTTCATTGTAAACATCCCTTGTTTGCCAATAATCCATTCTGCAGCCAAGACCGCCCCTTGAGCAAATCCTTGCCTGCTGTATGCTTCATGTTTTATTTCAATCTGATCAATTGGTGAAGTATAGGTAACTACATGAGTGCCTACGACAGAATTTGTTCTTTCAGAAATTATTTTCAAATCCGATTCCAAATTGTTTTCGTTTAATTTCCATTGTTGGTATCGTGAATTGCTTTTAATCAAATCCTGAGCCAGGGTAATTGCAGTACCACTTGGTGCATCTTTTTTATGTATATGATGAATTTCTTTTAATTCGCAATGATAGTCAAATTGCTTTGACATCATGCTGGCCAGTTTCTTATTCAAAGCAAAAAAAATCTGAACTCCGACACTGAAGTTAGATGCATAAATCATGGATCCTTTTTTCATTTGCAGATATTCATTGATCTCATCCCATTTTTCTAACCAACCTGTGGTGCCACAAATCACAGGAACATTTAGATCAAAACAAAGTTTCAAGTGATCTACAACAGCCTCAGGTCCCGTAAATTCAATTGCCACATCAGAAGAAACCAATACTTCTTTAAGCATGTCAGAATTGGCATGATCAATTCTACCACTGATTTCGTGAGATTTCAGCAGGAGCATTTCCTCAATGGCTTTACCCATTTTACCGTAACCAATGAGACAAACCTTCATAAGTATTGGGTTTTCAATTGTTTACAAACTAAATCAAAATACCTTGTCCAAAAGTAATGATAATTCCAAAATAAAGAACCCATGTTGAGAATTAAGTATAAATTTGCGATGATCCCACGGACAATTTTATTGTCAACTAAATAATTTAATATGGGTTGGTTCAAACGACTCAAACAAGGAATTTCAACAAAAACCAAAGGTAAGAAAGAAACTCCCGACGGCATTTGGTTCAAATGTCCGGAGTGTTCTGAGATGATCACAACTAAACAGTTGAAGGAATCTTTATACAAATGTCCAAAATGTAATTATCATACCCGAATCAGTTCTGATAAGTACTTTGATATAATCTATGATGATGGAGAGTATCAGTTATTATTCGAAAATCTTTTGTCTACGGACTTTCTAAATTTTACTGACTTACAATCTTATGCAAAGAGATTGGAAGATGCTGAAAAAAATTCGGATCATCGGGATTCCATTACGGTTGCAACCGGTCTAATAAATAATCGCGAATTGGTTACAGCAGCAATGGATTTTAGTTTTATCGGTGGATCCATGGGTTCTGTGATGGGAGAAAAAATCAGTCGGGCAATAAGTTATTGTATTGAACACCATGCACCTTTAATGATCATTTCAAAATCGGGCGGTGCAAGAATGATGGAATCTGCATTTTCTTTAATGCAGATGGCTAAAACTTCTGCTAAATTGACTTTATTGGCCAAACAAAAGATTCCCTATTTTTCATTTCTAACGGATCCTACTACAGGTGGTGTCACCGCTTCATTCGCAATGCTCGGTGATATCAATTTTTCCGAACCCAATGCACTAATTGGTTTTGCTGGTCCGCGTGTCGTTAAAGAAACGATAAAAAGAGATCTTCCGGAAGGATTTCAGAGATCCGAGTTCCTTTTGGAAAATGGATTTCTTGATTTCATCATTGATAGAAAGGAATTAAAGCAAACACTTTCAGAACTCATGGATCTTTTGATGCCTGTAAAAACCAACGCTTAGCATTCGTTTACATTTTATGAATCTTATTCTCCATGATCAATCCTAATCGAAGATGTTCAGGTGTATAACATTGTGCAATAATATCCAAATAAGATTCTCCATACTCAAAATAATTCGGCAGGAAACTCTGTACCCGTTCCTGTATGGAATTTGAAGGAAACAGTTGTTCTTTGATTTTGCGAATCGACTGCAAATCCTGATCATACTTTTGCTTTATCGCTTTGTTCTGTTTTGTCAAAATATGTTCCAGTGATTTTTGTATTTTTTGCAATTCGCTTTCAATACTCATTCTTGCAGAAGCTTCCATGTCTGAAGTCCCAATACGGATCTTATCTAACAACAGGATCATTTCCCTGACTTCATTGTCAATTCCATTTTCATCAAGTGCATACAACTGAACAAATGACTTTTCAAGTTCGTGCAAAGGCTTTAAATAATCTTCCGGTTCAAAAGGTGATTTTGAAATTTTATTAAGCAAACTTTGATCAAAATAAAAAGCAGAAAACCTTCGGAATAAAAGGGGATAGGGGATGGCCACCGCTTCAAAACACTTTTTCAATTGCATCCAGTATGCAATTTCCCCACCACCACCAACGAATGCAATATTCGGAAAAAGAAATTCCTGATACAGGGGCCGCAACAATACATTCGGACTGAAACGATCCGGTTCGTTTTTTAAAAGATCCAAAATTTCAACTTTACTAAAAACAAACTCAGTATCGATCAACTGAAAACCCTCTTCTTTCCTGGCCAATCGTTTTCTTCCGGAATCATGATGCAAAAATAAATTGAGTTCTCTCGGATTCACCTGCAAGGGATATTGCATTCTTTGAATTCGCTGACTTGCTTCCATGCTATGCTGAAATACAAACCCTTCAAGGAGCTCTTTTGAAATGATTGGAGAGAATAATGATTTCGCTTCACGATCATCAGGATTGAAATATACAAGACCTCTGTCACCAAATAATTCATGTACAAAATGCCTGAAGTAGTCTCCGTAATTTGTGCTCTTTTCAATCCATTCATGGTTTTTATTAAGAAATGTCTGTGCCGCATCACTTCTTTGAAAAAGATGATTCAAATGCGAGATGACATCGTTTAATCCTGAAACCGGGAGTCTGCCGCAGGCTACGCCACTTTGTTCTTTCCAGAATAATTTATTCTGGAACACCTGAATGTGATTGATTTCCTCGAAGTCGTGGTCTTCATTTCCGGAAAAATACACCGGAACAAAATGATACTCCTGAAAATTCTCCGCCAATACTTCGCAGAGTTTAATCGTGGAGAGTATTTTATAAATCCAAAACATTGGCCCGCCAAACAGGCAAGGTTGATGTGCACAAATGACAGTAAATGTATTGGCCTGCTCGAGTTTATTGATCTGATTAAAAACTTTCGAATTCACATCGAAAGATTGATACTGATTCCTGAGTATTGAAGCAATTTGTTTCCTGTTTTTATAATCAGACTTATCTTTAATTTGTTGGGTAACACTTTTCATGTCCGGCAAGCCGCTCATCAATTCAGAAAACAATTGAGGCGTTTTCCAATAATCGAGATCGAAGCGGCTAAAGCCCATGGATTCATGAGGATCCATGAATTCGTTTTGGAAAGGAGTGGATTGCATAACCAATAATTGGGTAAAGGTATTTACTTTTGTTCAGAATGCATTTTGGTAATTTATACAGTTTTATCTTTCAAAAATTATTAGTGGGATTGGCTTCTGTGATTGGAGTCATCTCATTAATTACTCTGATCATCTATCTGGCTCCGGTAGATCCTGCCAGGATTCAATTTGGCCAAAGAGCGGATCCGCAATCCATTGAGATCATGAAGAAAAAATTATACCTCGACAAAACCTATGGTGAACAGATTTACAGATATTTCGAAGATTTAAGCCCTATTCAGCTCATTGACAAATCCGATTTAAGACTGGAGGATTATTCATTCAAAAGGATCTTCTCTATTGCAAACAAAATGTTGATTCTTAAACAACCGTATTTAAGAAGATCCTTTACTACCGGGGAATTTGTTTCATCGATGATTTCAAATGCTTTTCCATCCACTTTATATTTAGCATTAAGTGCTTTACTAATTTCCATTATATTCGGTATCGGTTTGGGAATGCTCTCAGCGATTTATTATGGAACATGGATAGATCATTTAATTTCTGCGATAACCACATTATTTTATGCGGTGCCTAGTTATATTTCTGCGATTCTGTTTGCCTTGCTTTTTGGTTATTATTTGCAATCCTGGACGGGATTGCCTGTTCAGGGTTCATTATATGCACTGGATGATTATGGAAATGAATACTTTGATTTTACGCGTTTAATACTGCCTTCAATTGCATTGGGCATCCGACCTGTTGCTATGATCAGTCAAATGACCAGAGCTTCACTACTTGAAATTTTCAGCAGGGAATATGTACGTACAGCAACTTCCTGGGGCTTAAGTTACCAACGCGTCCTGTTCAGACATATATTTCCTAATGCATTAAATCCTATCATTACCACAGTTAGCGGTTGGTTTGCTTCGTTAATGACCGGAGCTTTTTTTGTGGAATATGTTTTCAATTACAGAGGTCTTGGAGATTTAACCATACAGGCTTTGAGTCAGTTTGACCTTCCGGTAATTCTTGGTGCATGCATTGTTACGATATGCATATTCATTCTAGTCAACATTCTGGCAGATATCTTGTATGCCATGACAGATCCCAGAATCAGAATCTAATGCTTAATGAAGCCATAAGACGAGATGCTGAATTGCTGTTCTTCAATTTC
>JBGAWX010000150.1:0-8691 GCA_044227375.1 Saprospiraceae bacterium | reverse complement strand
GGTTGGTATATTGTTATTGTACAAGGCATTAATGATTGTTTGGCATTTGATTCCGCATATGTCAGTGTAAATAAAATAAAACCGCAGATCATTGTGAAAGGAACTTCAATCCCTTGTAATCCTGATTCAAGTCAAATTGAAGTGAGTTCAATGGATTCAAGCGTAGTGTATCTGTGGAGCGGGCCAAATGGTTTTACAAGTACATCGGGCAATCCTTATGTAAAAGATACCGGGTATTATAAAATTAAAGCAACGGGCAGCAATTTATGTGAAACTAATGATTCCGTACATGTAGATTTCAATAAAAGATTGCCGGATCTATTAGCATCAGGTGGAACCATCAATTGTAAAGACTCTGCGATTCAACTTAAGGCAATATTCGATACTGCCAATGTAAAATTCATTTGGTCGTCAATGGGATTGCAAGATAGTTCTCACGTCAATCCCATAGTAAGCACACCCGGTTTTTATAATATTAAAATAATCAATTCAGCGGGATGTGTCCGCGACACAACAATTCAAGTTGTGATGGATACGCTAAAGCCGGTGATTCAACTTGCAGCTTTGGATTCACTGATTTGTGAACAAAAGAACATCAGACTAAGCAATCAGTTTCAATGCAACAACTGTGTTTTTAATTGGAGCACTGTTGATGGAATTTTGCTTTCCAACCAAAATAATGATACCCTTTTAGTCAATGGTACAGGGACGTATACTTTGGAATTAATCAACAATTCAAATGGCTGTAAATCCATTGGCGATTATATCCTTGATGAATTTCAATCTACACTTCGTGGAGTTTCGATGAATGTCGTGCCACCAAGTTGTTTTGGATTGAATGATGGTCAAGTGATTTTTGATTCGATTAAAGGAGGAGTTTCGCCGTATCAAATTTCAATTGACGGAAAATCATTTCAAAGTTTGATGAATGTAAATAATCTGCGTGCAGGAACTTTTCAATTATTTATCAAGGACCGGTATGGTTGCATTTATGATACTCTAATTCAAATTGTTGATCCGGCAGCACTTACTTTGTCATTGGGTAGAGATACAGTCATTCCCTTAGGTCATTCATATCAAATTGTTCCTTCAACCAATGGGAATACAGGTCAATTGAAACTTATATCTTGGAATCCGACACAAGAATTGGATTGTGCGAATTGCTTTACTGTATGGACCACTCCGAAGTCGACAATTCGCTATGTCCTTAACATAATGGACGAGAATGGTTGTACCGCCGAAGATGACATTGTGATCAGCATCATTGACAAACCCAGGATTTATTTTCCAAATTCATTTTCACCAAACAGAGACCAGATCAATGACTATTTCACATTGGTTACGGGTGGGGATCCTGTTAAAGTAGAATCTTTTCAGGTATTTGACCGATGGGGGAACATGGTGTTTTCAAAGGATGATTTTGAAATAAGCGATCAACTTCATTTATGGGATGGAACGTTTCAGGGTGAATTGATGAATCCTGGGGTTTATGTATACAAAATCGAACTCCGGTTGGCTAATGGCACACAGTACATTCAGGCGGGAGATCTTACGCTGATTCGTTAAAAAGAGCCCGTTTTTCCAATTAATTTTAACATTTTGGGGCATTGAAGTGGCCATTCTTGAATTTATTTGAATTAATTATTCAAATTTTATTGAATTGAAGAAGCGAATGCCAGAGTAAGAGAGTCTTATAGCTGTTCGTAGAATAATAAGCTTCAAAGACAAAACCCAACAAAAGTGGTAGGTACATCGTGAATTCGGACTTAAATCCGTTCACGGTATAGTTTTTGAAATTAGTTATCAGTTTGTGAAAATAATATTAACGGGTCATGAATAATTCATTAATTTTATTTCGTTTTCCAAGGATAATATAATATTTATTACTAATATTTAAGATAAACATTCACAATATGTATCGAATTTTACTCTCTTGCTTATGTTTTATTGCCCTGGCCGGAAGCCCTTCGCTTTTTGGTCAGTGTACCCCTCCAATGGCAGAAACTTGCGATGAAGCTAACGTACTCTGTTCTCTGGATGAGGTTAATGGCTATGCTTGTAATAACCCAAGTACTATTCCCAGTCCCTGCAATCCTCTATGTTCACAGGGTGGGGTAGGACACAATACCAGCTGGTGGGGATTTGTTACCCAGGGTGGAAGTGTCACCGTAACATTAACTGTCGGAGGATGTACCACAACCCAGGGTTTGCAATTTGGAATCTGGGGAGACTGCGTATGTGGCGAGGAAATAGCCTGTCGTTCTATTCCCTGTGTACCACCTAACTCCGTAAACGTAGTTACTGCTACACTTTCAGCCTGTAAAACCTACTATCTGTGGGTAGATGGTTGTAGCGGAGACATTTGCGATTTTACTTTGAACACTTCTGGTGGAGGCCCTCCTTCGTTATCTCCACTGGGCAAGATCAATAATAAAGCAAACATGATCATCGAGCCAGTATGTGTTGGTGCTTGCAACGTCTTGTTGTTTGTTAATCCACAACCTGGAACTTGCGAGCCCACTTATGTATGGACACTTGACGGAAACGAAGTTGGTGGAAATTCAAACGAAGTCAGATTGGATTTTCCAGATGAAGGTGATTTTGTAATTTGTGTTACAGCATACATCGGAAATCCTCAAAGTGGATCTGTTTGTTCACAGGAAGGTCCTCAGTGTGCCACGGTTAAGGTCAGACCCATTGCAGACAAACCGGGAAAGCCAAGAACCATTTGTTGGGAACAGGCAAATCCCGGAGGTTACAAATGGCATTCACAAAGAATCTATACTTCGGGTACGTACCGGGAGCAATTCACCGATGCCAACTGTTGCAAATTTGATTCGATTGTCGATTTTACAGTCCTGGATCAACCAGAACCTGCTGATGTCTATTATATCACTTGCGATGGCGAGCCTTTCATAGATCAACTAGGTCGTCCTTGGGATCCTTGCAAGAATCAATACAACATCATGTTGCCAAAAACAACAGATCCTTTCAAATGTGATAGTTCAATTAATCTAACCGCGGTTACTGTAGATTTCTCACCGAGATGGAGAGTGGTTTGTCTTGGTGGTATGGTTGAAATATCTCCAAACATAAGTATAATCAAACCCTGCAGTGTTGGTGAAACTTACGAATTTGAATACAGATGGTATAAATGCAATGATCCAAATAAAACGACCATCAGTACTGACGAAAGACTTTTGGTGGATGCTGTTGATGAAAAATATTGTCTTGATGTCAATGTCAAAGTAACATTGGAAACGGAATTCGCCCTTTGTGCAAAAACATTCAGTGAGACATTCAATGAAGGAGATCTTGCTCCTAAATCATTTCCTCTTGTTGGAGATCTGCCATTATGTATCGGACACAATGGAAATTATTGGATCGATACCTTCTTAGGATCACAAAAAGTTCTATTCTACACCTGGACTATTGATGGTGGTTTTATTACTTCCAAAGTAGACTCTCAAGCTGTTGAAGTAAAATGGTTATTGCCTGCCGGTGATACCGGATTGGTTTGTGTTTTTTATGATACAGATTGTGGTAAAAGTCCCGAAAAATGTATTAAAGTACCTATCCTGGCTTCACCAAAACCAGATGCCGGTCCAAACGACAGCATCTGTGATAAAGCCAACCAGTTCCAGGGAATAAAAGATGTTGGTGGTTTCTGGACCCAGATTGGAGGACCCGGAACGTCTAACATCAGCGATCTCACAGATCCTAAGGCCAATGTCTCTGTGGATGCTTATGGAAAATATACATATATCTATACAGAAAACAGATTGGGTTGTGAAACCAAGGATACCGTGGAATTGTATTTTAATTCTACTCCGGATTCGTCCGGTTTAACTTATCTCTGCAATGTTCCGCAGACACAATACAAATTGCGATTCCTGATAAAAGGTGGTACTCCTCCTTATACCGTGGTACAAGGAAATGGAACCATTGATGCGAACAACTTTTACAATTCTAACTTTTACGATAACAATACCAATTATACCATTCTCATACGCGATGTAATGGGATGTATATTGACATTCAACTTTAGTCATGAATGTAAGTGTACGAATGGAATTGGTGCTTTTGATAAGACTCCTACTTTTATCTGCGAGGATCAAAGTTTCACATTCAGCGATCCCGGAAACATTATCCCGGATCCAAATGACACGATGATCTTTGTTGTAACAACAGATCCGGATATCAATAATGCAGCAGGTGGAACATTTATCAAAATGTTGTCTTCAAAGACTGTTGTATTCGATCCGAGTTATATGACCTACGGAACTACATATTATGTGTTTGTGCTGCTAGGAAAAAGAGATGGTAATGGAGGCATAGACTTCTTTGCTGGTTGTGTACAGGCAGATGGACCAAAACCATTTGTATTCTATCAGAATCCAGCACCCAGTGCCGGACCTGATGAAGCGATTTGTGGTACACTATATGACCTGAATGGAGTACAAAGCATCAGCGGATCACAACTGAAATGGAAACTGGTGAGCGGTACCGGCGTCACTATAAATGATGATGTCGTTGCTTCGACACAAGTAAATACCAATGGACAGTATGGAACCTTTGTATTCGAACTGACAGAAGATAACAGCAGTTGTATTGCAGCTGACCGGGTTGCCATCACATTTAATCCATCACCGTTTATTGCTGTTGATGAAAAAATATGTCTGGATTACAGTGATCCCAATTATCCTTACAAAGCTTCTGTTCGGATCACAAACGGTCAACCACCATACACTATCGTTCAGGGAGGTGGAATGATCAATGGAAATATTTATATGACCGATACATTAACCAGTTTGGTTTTCTTCAATGTGGAAATTCGGGATGCCAACGGTTGTACCTCTAATCTTATCGTGGATAATTACAACTGTAATTGTGGTAGTGTAAGTGCCGGAAAACTCGATTCATTCCTTACCGAAGTATGTGTGGACAAATGTGTACCTATAAAGAATTTGGTAACTGAAACTTTAGATCCTGAAGATGTGGCAATGTATGTTTTGCATCAATCTTCATATAACGATCAGGTGAAACCCAGACTGGATACATTCTATTCAATCAATGATGTGGTTTGTTTTAATCCGGCTACCATGTCTACCGGTACGACCTATTATTTAACTCGCGTTGTTGGAAATGATACAGCTGTAGTAGATAATGTAGTGGATATAACGGATCCTTGTCTCAGAGCATCCAACAATCAACCAATTGTTTGGTATCCTTATCCTACTCCGGATGCAGGACCTAGTGATAGTATTTGTTTTTACAATTATCAGTTGAAGGGTATTACGAATACCGGTTCACCAAGTTGGAGAGCGATTACTCCAGGATCTGTTATTGCAAATCCGGGTAGTGATGTTACCGATGTAACTGTGCCTAGAAAAGGAACCTACAGATATGAATTGACCGAAGATTTCAAGGGATGTATTTCTACAGCAACAGTTGATATCACGTATTGGGATGCTCCTGATTTTGCAAATCTTAAAGCGCCTGAATGTGACAATACTGCTGAGCATTATAGGATTACTGTAGATGGACAAAATGGAGATCGTCCATCCTGGTCTGTGGATGGTTATGCTTTCCCTAGTGGTACTCTTGGAGGATCATTCGTGGGAGCTAATACTTGGCAGACTGACTGGATTCTTAATAACGATGTGTATCGTTTGATCATCAACGACCGTCATGATTGTTTACCTGATACGATCAGCGATACTTATGAGTGTCCTTGTATCAATGGTATTGGCAGTTTGGATAAGACGCCCATCATACTTTGCATTGACGGTACAGCAGATGCTGGTAGCAGATATGGAAAGACAAATGCCGGAGCTCCTGATGGAAATGATTTTGTTCGCTATATCTTATTCGATGGAAATCCTGCAGATCCAAAAAATGGAATTCACTATGGCTACAATGCAAATGGTGTATTTACTTTCATTCCAGGTCAAATGCAATCTGGCAAGACTTATTACATTGCCGTAGTCATGGGTAATATTGATCCAAATGATAACAACAAGGTTTTATTAAATGACAGATGTTTGAAATTTGATGTAGTACCTGTAATCTGGTATAATTATCCAGTTGCAGCCATCAATGGTCCGCAATTGTTGACCTGTGCAGTAACTAATATTAACTTGGATGGAAATTTATCAATTAGTGGTTCCGGTGCTCCATTGAATTATTCCTGGAGTACTTCAAATGGTAATATTGTGGGTTCAAAAACCAACAATACTGCTAATATTAATATGCCGGGTGACTACATTTTAAATGTTACGGACCCTGTGTCTGGTTGTACCAATCAAATAAGCTATCATGTGAATATCGATGTTGCTAAACCAAATGTTGGAATAGCAACACCACAAGTGTTGACTTGTGATCGTACGTCTGTAGTATTGGATGGTTCAGCATCTTCTCAGGGATCGCAATATCAGATTCGTTGGTCCGGTCCGGGTAATATTACCAATGGAAATACCTACACTCCTTCCGTGGATGCTACAGGATTGTATCGTTTGATTGTTACCAATACTTCCAATGGTTGCGTGGATTCATTCCCTATGAATGTAAGCAGTGATCTTAGAAAGCCAATACCAGATATTAAGAAAATAGGTGATTTGACTTGTACTGTAAAACAAATTCAATTGGATGCGGGTGCATCCAAAGGACAAGCAGGACCAGTCAGTTCTTATACCTGGCAGGCAGTTCCTGGAAATATCATTGCAGGATTGGGTACTTCTAAAGTTACCATAGATAAAGCAGGTACATATCAGGTTCTGGTAAAAGATCAAACCAATGGCTGTACTGAAATCACCAACATCAATGTCGTTGAAATCGGAAACCCATTTGCTGCAATCAATGTAGCAGCTTTGGATCCGGTGTGTTTCGGAGAACGCAATGGTTCAATTGATGTTACCGGTGTGGTTAATAATGGTCCGGTAAATGGTTTACAGTATTCATTGAATAATGGTCAATTTGGTACTACGCATACTTTATCCAATTTAGGTCAAGGTACTTATCATATCAAAGTGAGGGATGTCAATGGTTGTGAACACGATACAACTGTTGTGTTGGTAGAGCCAAGCAAGTTGGGAATCGAAGTTGACAAATCTATTGTAGTAGATCAGGATTCAGATGTATTTCTTGATACTATGCTCAACAGAATAACCGGTGGTACTACTGCATACAGAGATACTCTGTGGACAAATCTTAATGGGGGAGGAAATTGGAAGCCTAAATTGCATTACAAAGCAGATACTACCAGAGATTTCCTCATCACATTGATCGATGGTGCTGGTTGTAAAATTGAAGAACGTGTAAGAGTCATCGTAAGAATTATTAAAGATGTGTGGTGGCCATCAGCATTTTCACCTAACAAAGACAACATCAATGATAACTGGAATATCAAAGGAAAACGCGTAAGAAACATCAGAACGCTTAACATCTATGATCGTTGGGGAGAAATGGTGTATTCAGTGCAGAATATCAAAGATGGCAATACGGATCCCGGAGCTGGATGGAAAGGGGTATTCAATGGAGAAAATGCCTTGCCGGGAGTGTATGTATTTTATGCAGAAATAGAATACGTCGGATCAGAAGGATTTGATAAATATAAAGGAGAGTTTACTCTAATCAGGTAATTTCTGATTACACAAACTAAAAAGACCATCTTGTTTTACAGGATGGTCTTTTTTTTATTAGGCTTCATGAATTGATCTTAAGAAAGGATCATTATTTGTAGAGTGTTTGAATTTTTCTGACCCAGTGTTCCCTGAAAATCATTTCGGCACATTGTGTAAAGGAATGATCGTTGTGAGTTTTAAAAAAAAATACTTTTCTTATGAATACAGAGTCCTCAACGATTCGTAGTGTTGTTTTTATTAAGAATGAGATTTGACTTTTTGAATGATGTCCAGTGCAAGTTTTGTCTGTTCTTCGCGGGTCAGCTTGCTGTTGTCCAGGACATAGGCATCCGAAGCTTGAATTAAAGGACTATCCGTTCGAGTAGAATCGATATAATCCCTGGTTTTTAAATTTTCTTTGACTTCATCGAAATTCGTCTCAATGCCTCTTGATATTAATTCTTGATATCTTCTTGCGGTTCTGGTATCAATATCTGCAGTCAAAAAAAACTTAACATCTGCATGGGGAAATACTACTGATCCAATATCTCTTCCATCCATGACTACTGATTTGTCTTTGGAAATTTCGTGTTGCAAATGGACTAATTTTTTTCTGACTATTGAAATAGCAGCAACCTGACTTACCCATTGTGAAACATCAAGAGATCTGATCAATTCAGATACGTTGACGTTGTTGAGTAAAATTTTCGGTTGATCACCGGGAATGAATTGCAGGTTGATTTGATTCAGGCAGGTTTCAACTTCAGATAGCTGTTTGAGGTCGATTTTATGTTTTAGTAAGTAGTAGGTAACTGCCCGGTACATTGCCCCCGAATCAATGTAGACAAAATGTAATGATCTCGCGATATCTTTAGCAAGCGTACTTTTTCCACATGCAGAATGACCATCGATGGCAATTATCATCATTCAACTTATTGATAATAAAAAATCCTGTTTCATAAACAGGATTTTTTAGTTTAATATTCATCTTCATTAAAGAAGAAATCATCTTTAGTTGGATAATCCGGCCAAATCTCTTCGATAGTTTCGTAAGCTTCACCTTCGTCTT